>DASVVG010000128.1:0-9787 GCA_036386655.1 Caulobacteraceae bacterium
CCGCGAGCGCAGCGGCCGGAGCCGCCGCGGCGGCCCCCGGCACGCCGGCCTGCAGGTACCGGTCGACGCTGCCCGCCGCCTTCGCGGCGGCGTCGACGTCGCCGTGCGCCAGCGTGCTGACGATCATTCCCCGGTCGGTGAAGTACTTCCGCGCCACGCGCTGGATGTCCGCCGGCGTCACCGCATCGTAGAGGCGGTAGACCTCGTTCAGCGTGTTCACGTCCCGCGTCGCCGCCACGTACTCGACCACGACGCTGGCCACTGACTCCGTGTTGTCCAACGCGCTCGCGAAGCCGTACTTCAGCGCGCTCTTGATGTCGGCGATGCGGCGCGGGTCGGCCGGCTGCGTCCGCAGGGACGCGAGCTCCTGCTGGATCGCGTCGCGGACGTAGGCGAGGTCGGCCTTGCTCTTCAGCCGGGCGATGACGTTGAGCAGGCTCGGGTCCACCCGGTCGGGGAAGTTGGATCCGAGCGTCTCCGCCTTCTGCTCCTTCACCACCAGGCGCTGGTAGAGCGCGGACGACGGCGAGAAGGCGTAGGACGCCAGCACGTCGAGCGCCTGCTGGTCGCCCTTCGCGGGATTGTTCGGCGTGGGGTACGCGGCCGGCCCGCGGAACGCGACGCTGACCCACGGCGCCGTCTCGCTCTCCCACGGCACATGCACGTACTGCGGGCCGCGCGGCGCGGGCTCGGTCGGCACGGCGGGCACGGCGCCGCCCGGACGCCAGCTCCCCCAGTACTTCTCGACCATGGCGAACGCGGCCTGCGGCTGCACGTCCCCGGCGATGATGATCGAGGTGCGCTCCGGGCGGTAATAGCGGTCGAAGAACTGGCGGCTGTACGCGAACTGCTCCGGCATCTGCCGGATGTCCTCGATGAAGCCCATGGTCGTGTGCTTGTAGGTGTGCGTCGTAAAGGCGGTGTTCCGCTGCACCTCGATCAGCTTCTGGATCGGGTTCGCCGCGTTCTTGTTGTACTCGCCCAGCACCGCCAGGGCCTCGGTGCGGAACTCGGGCTCCGCGTACTCCAGGTTCTGGAACCGGTCGCCTTCGAGCCGGAGGACGGTGTCGAGGTCCTCCTTGTTGAAGGTGGCGTGGTAGTTGGTGACGTCGTCCGACGTGTAGGCGTTCGTGTCGGCGCCCACCGCCTTCATGATCCGCTGGTACTCGGCGGCCGGCACGTTCTTCGTGCCGCGGAACATCATGTGCTCGAAGAAGTGCGCGAAGCCGCTCTTGCCGGGCTCCACCTCGTTACGCGATCCCACCGACACCGGGATCTGCAGCGACACGATGTCGGGGAAGCCGGTCTCGATCACGAACACGCGCAGGCCGTTCGGCAGGTCGCGCCGGTGAACGGGGAACGGGAACACCTCGCCCGAGGCTGCGGCGCGGGCCGCGGTCTGCGCCAGCACGGGCGAGAACGCCGCCAGGCTCGCGCCGCCCAACAGGGCGCCGGCCATCATCGAACGGCGGGTGATCGGATAGCGCATGAACTCGTCTCCGGGAGGTCGGCCTAGTTGCGGCCGGAAGCTGGCATGCCGCGCGCGTACGCGCCAGAGCCGCCGTCAGCCGCCGTAGCCGCGTCCCGCGTAACTCCGGGTGTTGCGGAAACCGCCGCGGGAGACCGCGCGCTCCCGCGTCGCCGGGCGCGTGGCGGCAGCGCTGCCGTAGGGCGAGGCCCCTCCCGCCGCGGAGCCCCCGCTGCCGGCGTAACGCCGGTCGAGCGTGCTGAGCGGCGCGCGCAGCCGCCCCGTCGTCGTGTCGCGGTAGAGGCCGCCGCCGTACGGCGTGGAGAACAGCCCGCGCCGGTTCCGGTAGTACGGCGCCGGCTGGTAGCGGCCGCCGCCCATGTTGCCGAGCATCATGCCCGCGAGGAACGGCACGAAGAAGCTGCCCCCGCCGCTGGTTCGCGTCTCGCACCGGCCCTCGCCGTACTCGGCCTCGCAGGCGGCCTTGTCGCCGTAGCGCGGCGCATTCGTCGCGTGGTCGTTCTGCGCCGCGATCCAGCCGTTGTCGCAGTCCGGGGCCGGCACCTCCCCGGCGGCCTTGCAGGCGGCGGGATCGGCATAGGCCACGGCCTCCACCTCGGGCGCCGCCGCCGCCGCTGTCGCGGCCGAAGTCGCGGGGAACTGGTCCTCCCAGGTCAGCGGGTCGGGCGCGCGCTCCGTGCAGGCGGCGATGTTGACGCTGCCCGTCGCCATCAGGGTGGTCAGCGTCAGCCGGCGTGTGCGCTTGGGTCCTCGGGTGCTCATGCCGTCATGCTCGCCGCGTTCAGGAGTCCCACCGCGAGCGACAGCGTGAGCAGGTACAGCGCCGCCGCTACTTCGCCCTGCTCGATGCGGGCGCTCAGGTCGCGGAACGCGAGCCGCCGCACGAGCAGGAACACCACGATCTGGATCACCCCCGCCAAGGCCGCCCACGCCGCGAACTCGACAAGGCTGCTCGTCTGCGTCAGCGCCGTCGCCAGCGGCACCACGTACCCCAGCACGGCCCCGCCCAGCGTGATCGCCGCCGCCGGATTGCCGGCTGCGATCAGTTCCCGCTCGCGGTGGGGCGTCGCCAGTTGGTAGAGCACCTTGAACGCCAGCATGAAGGCCAGCGCCGCGGCGAACGCCACGGCGAAGGCCGCCGCTCCGTCGAGGAATGCTTCGATGTCGAACATGAGGTTCCCGTCCGCGCCCGCCTCTGGAGGCTAGCCTGTTACGCCATTCGATAGCACCCCGGCCCGACTGGCGTGAGCAGGCCGAAGCGGTCGGCTTCACCTTCCACCATATGGACGGCCAGCTCTACTGGGACGAGAGCGCCTGGTACGCCTTTTCGCTCGAGCAGGTGGAGACCGACATCGAGGCGGCCGCGGAAGCGGTCCACGAGCTCTGCCTCGCGCTCGTCGACGAGGTGGCGGGCAGCGACGAGCTGATGCGCCGCCTCGCCATCCCGCCGTCCGCGCGCGACTACGTCGCCGTCTCGTGGCGCGCACGCGAGCCGTCCCTCTACGGCCGCTTCGATTTCGCGTACGACGGCGTGAACCCGCCCAAGCTGTACGAGTACAACGCCGACACGCCGACGAGCGTGTTCGAGGCCGGCGTCTTCCAGTGGCTCTGGCTGGAGGACCAGATCGCCCGCGGCGTCCTCCCGGCCGAGGCGGACCAGTTCAACAGCCTGCATGACAAGCTGCTCGCGCGCTGGCGCACCGTCGCGCCCGGCGGGGGCCGCATGCACTTCACCGCCGAAGCCGCGGCGATCGAGGACCGGCAGACGGTCCGCTACTTGGAGGACCTCGCGGCGCAGGCCGGGCTCAGCCCGAAGTTCGTGCCCGTCGAGCAGATCGGCGTGACGGCGCAGGGCGGCTTCGTCGACGGGGACGACGAGGACATCCGCGCTATCTTCAAGCTCCACCCCTGGGAGGACATGCTGCGCCTGCCGTACGCGGAGCACCTCGCGAGCTCCGGCGCGAAGTTCGTGGAGCCGCCCTGGAAGGCGCTCCTGTCCAACAAGGGTATCCTGCCGCTGTTGTGGGAGCGGCACCGGGGCCACCCGAACCTGCTGCCCGCCTACTTCGGACACGACGTGCGCCGCAGCGAGCTGGGCTCATCCTACGTGATGAAGCCGCTCTTCTCCCGCGAAGGCGCCAACATCCTGCTGGTCGAGGACGGGCGGAAGGATCCCGTCCTGGACCAGGGCTATGGGGAGGAGGGCAGGGTGGTCCAGGCGCTCCATCCGCTGCCCGACTTCGGCGGCGTCTACCCGGTGGTCGGCGCCTGGATGGTTGGCGACGAGCCCGCCGGCATGGGCATCCGCGAGGACACCGATCGTGTCACGAAGAACTTCTCGCGCTTCGTCCCGCACGCGCTCGTCTGAGGGGCGTCGGGCGGTGGTGCCGGCTGAGGGACTCGAACCCCCGACCTTCGGTTTACAAAACCGCTGCTCTACCAGCTGAGCTAAGCCGGCCGACACGACGCGTGCCGCTTATGCCAGCCCTCCGGCGGCGGCGGCAACGCCGCTTGTTACGGCGGGGCACGCCCTATATGGCCCCGCCATGGCCCGCATCCTGATCACCTCGGCGCTCCCGTACATCAACGGGATCAAGCACCTGGGCAACCTCGCGGGCTCGATGCTGCCGGCGGACGTGTACGCCCGGTTCCAGCGCGCCCGTGGCCACGAGGTGCTCTACGTCTGCGCCACCGACGAGCACGGCACGCCCGCCGAGCTGGCCGCCGCCGCCGCCGGGCAGGACGTGAAGGCCTACTGCGACGAGCAGCACGACATCCAGAAGCGGGTGGGGGAGTCCTTCGGCCTTTCTTGGGACTGGTTCGGCCGCTCCTCGTCGCCGCAAAACCGCGAGCTCACCCAGCACTTCGCCGCGGTGCTGGAGGACAACGGCCTCGTGGAGGAGCGCACCGACCGGATGATCTACTCGGTCGACGACGGCCGCTTCCTGCCCGACCGCTACGTCGAGGGAATCTGCCCGGTCTGCGCCTTCCCGAGCGCGCGGGGCGACCAGTGCGACAACTGCGGTTCGCTGCTGGACCCCATCGACCTGAAGGAGCCGTACTCCGCCGTCTCCGGCTCACGGAACCTGGAGGTCCGCGAGACCCGCCACCTCTACCTGCTGCAGTCGAAGCTGCAGGACCGCATCCGCGCCTGGGTCGATGCGCGGGACACCTGGCCCCAGCTCACCCGCTCCATCGCCTACAAGCACCTCGACGAGGGGCTGATCGACCGCGGCATCACGCGCGACCTCGTCTGGGGCGTTCCGGTGGCGCGGGAGGGGAAGCCGCGGCCGGGCTTCGAGAACAAGGTCTTCTACGTCTGGTTCGACGCGCCCATCGAATACATCGGCGCCACGCGGGAGTGGGCCGAGGCGACCGGCTCCGACTGGCGCCGGTGGTGGCGCACCGACGCCGGCGCCGGCGACGTTCGCTACGTCCAGGTCATGGGCAAGGACAACGTCGCGTTCCACACCGTCAGCTTCCCCGCGACCCTGCTGGGGTCGGAGGAGCCGTGGAAGACCGTCGACATGCTGAAGAGCTTCAACTGGCTCAACTGGTACGGCGGCAAGTTCTCCACCTCCCAGCAGCGCGGCGTGTTCATGGACGCGGCGTTGGAGCTGCTGCCGGCCGACTACTGGCGCTGGTGGCTGATCGCCAATGCGCCCGAGGGCTCCGACAGCGCCTTCACCTGGGAGCAGTTCCAGACGACGGTGAACAAGGACCTGGCCGACGTGCTCGGTAACTTTGTGAACCGCATCCTGAAGTTCACCCAGACGCGCTTCGACGGCCGTGTGCCCGAGGGCGGCGCCTACGTCGAGCTGGAGACACGGCTGCAGGCCGGCCTCGCCGCCAAGCTCACTGAACTCACCGAGCAGCTCGACGCCATGGAGATGCGCAAGGCGGCGCAGGCCCTCCGCGCGATCTGGGTGCTCGGCAACGAGTACCTGACCGAGGCCGCCCCCTGGACCGCGATCAAGACCGACCCTGAACGCGCGGCGGTGATCGTGCGCACCGGCCTCGATCTGGTGGCGCTGTTCGCGGTGCTGGCCCGCCCCTTCGTGCCCTTCGCGGCGGAGACCATCGCGTCGAGCGTCGGCGAGGATCCCGCAGGCCCCTGGCCCGTGCCGGACCAGGCCCTCGGGCGGCTCGAGCCCGGGCGTACGATCAGCGTGCCCGACGTGCTGTTCCGCAAGATCGAGGACGCGCAGGTGGCCGAGTGGACCGCCCGCTTCGGAGGCGCCGAAGCCGCCTGAGCGACCGGTCTAGTGCGGCTCGCCGTTCTCCCCGCGGAAGTGCATCGCCTCGATGTCGTCGATCTCGATGAACTCCGGCACGGCGGCGTTGTAGGCCTCGATGCGGTTCAGATCGACGACGATGTCGCGGTGTCCTTCCCAGATCATCCGGACGGCGACGAACAGCACGATGACCAGGCCGACGTAGCCGATCCACCGGTACTTGTGCAGCAGCCGCGCGATGTAGGTCGCGGCCACGCCCATCAGCGCGATCGACAGCACGAGGCCGAAGACCAGGATGTGCGGGTGCTCGCGCGCGGCGCCGGCCACCGCCAGCACGTTGTCGAGCGACATCGACACGTCGGCGGCAAAGATGGTGATGAACGCCTGCTTGAAGGTCTTGCGCGGCACCGCCGCGGCCGCGCCGGAAACCCCCGGCGCGTCGTTCATGTCGACGCCGGTGGCTTCCTCCAGCGTCTGCTCGGCGGCGTCCTCCTCCATGCTGTGGCCCGACTTCAGGTCGCGCCACATGCGCCAGCACACCCACAGCAGCAGGATGCCGCCCGCCACCAGCAGGCCCAGCACCTGCAGCAGCTGCACGGTTACCAGCGCGAACACGATGCGCAGCGCCACCGCGGCGGCGAGGCCGTAGAGGATCACCTTCTTGCGTTGGTCCCGCGGGAGGCCCGCGGCCGCCAAGCCCACCGCGACCGCGTTGTCGCCGGCGAGCACCAAGTCGATCATCAGAACCTGGAGAAAGGCGGAGAGCTGGCTCGCCAGGTCTCCGCCCAATAGGCTTTCCATCATGGCCGCTTCAATGCGTCAGCGGCCCGGGCGTTTCAAGCGACCGTCAGGTGGTCGTGTTCGAACCTCCGCCGCCGGGCGCCGGAGCCGGCGTGTCGGCGTTCGGCGCGTACGGCGTCAGGTTGACCGGCTCGCGGTAGCGCCGCCGCCGGGTCCCGCCCACCGTGGCCGGGGCGTCGTCGCGCCGGCGCAGCAGGAAGAAGGCGCCGACCAGCAGCGCGATCAGGACGAGCGCCGCCAGCACGCGCGCCGAACCCGCGCCGCCGCGGTCGCCGTCGTCGCCGACGCCGCCCAGTTCCGGCCCGTTCAGTTGCGCCAGGTTCAGTGTCTCCGTGCCGCCGCCGCGACGCGGCAGCTGCGCGTCGACGTCCGCGCGCAGGCGGCCGGCGCCCGCCTGCGGCGTCGCCTGCCAGGTGAAGCTCGCGGGTTGGCCCGGGCGGATCGAGGCGTTCTGCGGCTCGTCCGGATCGATCGTCCAGCCTTCGCCGACCAGTTGCGCCCGGATGCTCGATCCGGCCGCGGCGTCCCGTCGCCCGGCCGCGCGGGCTTCGCGGGCCATGGTCTCGGCCAGTGCGGCCGGCAGCACCAGCGTCACCGTCTCCGTGCGACCGGGGACGATCTCGGCCGGGGCGGCGAGCGTGGAGTCGCGCTGGACCAGCTGCGACAGCACGTTGCGGAAGTGCTCCATCCCGGGCCGCGGCGTCGCCTGCTTGGTCGGGGCGGCGGCGGGGCGGCGGGCCGGCGGCGTGGCCGCCGTGGCGGTGGTCGCGGGGCGGGCGGCGGCGGGCCGTGCCGCGGTGCGCGCCGGAGCCGGGGCGGCGGCCGCGCGACGCGGCGGAGCGGCCTCGGCGCGGGTGCGCGCGGGCGCTCCCATCAGGCCCTCGTCACCGCGGCGGCGCACGCGCTCGCGCCGGGGCGGCGCCGTCTCGCCGTCGTCGACGCCGGCGCGGGTCGTGCCGCTCGGGTTCGGAACCGGCTCCATGGTGACCACGAGCGGCCGGCTGTACGCGGCGGGCACGCCTTCGGAGAAGGGCGCCTCGCCGGGCCGGGCGGGCGTCACCTCGACGTAGCCGCGCGGCGCGTAAGGCTGCGTCTCCGGCTCGCCGTACGGCTGGCCGCGGCGGTCGTCGCGGGCGTAGGCGCGCTCGCCTTCCTCGCCGGGGTTCGGCACCGGGGCCATGGTGCCCCAGCCGGGACGCTGGTCCATCGGGGGCAGGTGCGCGGACGCGGCGTGGGCGTCATGCACCGCCTCGGCCAGCGCGCGCTGCGCCTCGTCGTCGCCGGCTTCCGCGCCGGGAGCGCATGCGGGCGGCGGCATCGCCGCGGGGTAGGGGTCGTCCGAGCACGGGCCCTGGCCGAACTGCATCGCGTACGGGTCGGCGCCGGCGGGGCCGCCGTACAGCTCGGGCGGCGGCGGCGCCTCCATCGGCGGCGGCGGCGGATCCATGGCCTCGGGCATGCCGCAGGCGGTCATCAGCGCGGCAACGGCCGCCAGGCTCGCCCCGGCCAGGATGGGGAAACGACGGTGAGACATGGTGCGCTCGCAATTGCGACGCGGATATCGGTCTCCGCGCCCTGAACCCTAAACCCGGAGGAAGCACTCTGAACAGGCCCGGCGCAAACCGCTTCGCCTCTAAGGCGTGGAGGGCCTCAACTGCGGCGCTTGCCGGCCTCGTACAGGGCGATGGCCGCCGCCGCCGACACGTTCAGGCTCTCGAACCCTCCGGGCATGGCGATCCGCGCGAGCGCGTCGCAGTGCTCCGCCACCAGCCGCCGCAGGCCTTCGCCCTCCGAGCCCAGCACCAGCACCGTGGGCCGCTCGTCCAGCACCGCGTCCAGCGTCTCCTCGGCTTCGCCCGCCAGGCCGACCGCCCGCCAGCCGGCCTCCTCCAGCTCTTCCAGCGCCCGGGACAGGTTGACCACCCGCGCGTGCGGCAGCCACTCGATCGCCCCCGCCGCCGCCTTGGCCAGCGCGCCGGAGAGTTCCGGGGCGTGCCGGTCCTGCAGGATCAGCCCCTTCGCCCCGAGTGCGGCGGCCGAGCGGAAGATCGCGCCCACGTTCTGCGGGTCCGTCACTTGGTCGAGCATGAGCAGGACGCCGGAGGCGCCCGCCGCCAGCTCCGCTAACGGAGTGGGCTCGATCACCGGGGCCAGCATCGCCACACCCTGGTGCACCGCGCCCTGCGGCGCCTCGCGCGCGATGTCGCCCGCCTCGCGGACCTCCGCCTCGTTGAACCCGGCCTCCCGCTTCAGCTGGGCCGCACGATCGGCTGTCGCCAGCACCCGCAGCGGGGCCTCCCGCGCGTCGTTCTGCAGCGCCGCCAGCACCGGGTGCCAGCCCCACAGCCAGGCCGTCCCTTCGGGCGCTGAAGGGCCGCGCCGCGGCCCGGGGCGGAAGCCCTGTTTGCGCATCGGATCGTAGGGGCGGCGGCCCTTGTCGCGCGCGTTGCGTTCGGGGGGAGGGGACACTATAACGCGGCTCCTTTTCGGGGCCTCGGCTGGGCCTCCGGTCAGGCGACGCCTATATCAGGCGGGACCCGGATCGGAGGCTTTTTGGTTGAAGCCCCGGTCTTCGCGCGCTGGGGGAGTGTCCCGAGCGGCAAAGGGGGCGGACTGTAAATCCGCTGGCGTACGCCTTCGCAGGTTCGAGTCCTGCCTCCCCCACCACGCGCGAAGAAGACAAGCCTCCTCCTCTCGCTACGAGAGGGACCTATGCCGCGGGTATAGCACAATGGTAGTGCAGCAGCCTTCCAAGCTGAGGATGCGGGTTCGATTCCCGCTACCCGCTCCAAACCTGTTCTAGAACAACCTCGTCTTCTCGAAAGCTGAACCGATGGCCAAGGAAAAGTTCAACCGCAACAAGCCGCACTGCAACATCGGCACGATCGGTCACGTGGACCATGGCAAGACGACGCTGACGGCGGCGATCACCATGGTGCTGTCGAAGTCTGGCGGGGCGACGGCGAAGAAGTACGAGGACATCGACGCGGCGCCTGAGGAAAAGGCGCGCGGGATCACCATCAACACCGCCCACGTCGAGTACGAGACGGCCAACCGTCACTACGCCCACGTCGATTGCCCCGGCCACGCCGACTACGTGAAGAACATGATCACGGGCGCCGCGCAGATGGACGGCGCCATCCTGGTGGTGTCGGCCGCCGACGGCCCGATGCCGCAGACCCGCGAGCACATCCTGCTGGCCCGCCAGGTCGGCGTGCCCGCGCTGGTGGTGTTCATGAACAAGGTCGACATGGTCGACGAC
>DASVVG010000129.1:0-2055 GCA_036386655.1 Caulobacteraceae bacterium
CGGCGGCGCAGGCCTCGGTGATCTCGGCCATCAGGGTCTGGCGGTCTTCCCGGCGGGTCATTCGTCCTCGCCGTCGCGGAAGACCGCTTGCAACCATGATACTGCTGGCGAAGTCAGCTGGCCGCTTGCGCTCGGACCAGCCTGGAGAAGTGCGACCGCCTGGTGCGCGCCAGGGTGTCACCCAGGATCCAGTGAACCAGGCGCACAAGGTTCATGGCAGCGGCCGTGGCGACATGCTGCAGATGTGTCTTCGCCTGCCCGAAATAGCGAGATCGGCGTAGGTCAAAGGCACGCACGCCTTGCGACAGGGTGCCCTCAATCCCGGCCCGCAGGGCGTAGAGGCTGCGGAACTGGGGCGTCGTCTGCCGCTGGCGTGCCGCTTGCAAGGCGATGTATTCGTCACGCGTCTTGAAGGTCATGATCCGCCGCGTCGCGGTCGGCCCAGCACAGTCGCTCCGGTGCGGGCAGGCCTGGCAGTCGGTCGCGGAGAACTTCACCTTGACCACAGGCGTCCCGCCATCGGTCGCCGGTGACCAGCTGGAGCTGTGCACACCCATGGGACAGGTGACATGCTGGGCGTCCCAGTCGATGCTGAAGGCCTCCATCGCAAAGCCTTTGCCGGCTTTCGCTTGCCAGCTGCTGTCGATCCGGGCTGGGCCGAGCAGGTCAAGGCCGAAGTCACGCTGCGCCTGCACCCGCTGCCCGGCGCTGAGATAGCCGGTGTCGACGATGTGCTGCGCCGGCAGCAGGCCTTTGTCGGCGAGGGCTGTATGGATCGGGGTTGTGACGTCGCCGTCCGCCACAGGCCCGGCCGTGGTCTGCACCTCGGTGATGATCCGCGGCAGGCCCTGGTCGCAAGTCTCGCTCAGATGCACCTTGTAGCCGATCCAAGTCGTGCTGCCCTTGCAGGCATAGCGGGCATCGGTATCGTAAGGCGAGCTGATGAGCCTTGCCGCGGGCGGGATCCCGTCGCGCTCGCTCCGCCAGCGTACCTGGCCGTCGGCAAGATAGAACTGCTGGACCCAAACCCGGCGCAGCATCTCGGCGGCGGGCAGGTGGCGGAGCCAGTCCGCTGTGGCAGGAGCGGCAAGCGCCGCGAGCAGATGATGACCGTCCTCGCCGATCTGCTGCAGCCAGGCGGCCCGCTTGGCGGCCGAGCGCGGCAGGCGATCGTCGAAGGCGCGCGCGTCGTACGCCTCGGCCCAGTGCGGCAAGACCTGCGACAGCAACCATTCAGGCGCTGCCAGGGCGAGCACCTCCAGCGCATGCCGCAGCGTCTCGTGAACACACTCGAGCCGGTTCATCGCCCGGGCGGCGGCCAGGACGTGGGTAGCGTCCGTGCGCTGGCGGCCTCCAGCCTTGAGCAGTTGATGCGCCGCCGCGACCTCCAGCACCGCATCCAGCAGCAGGGTCTCGGCCGCGCCCGCGACCAGGCGTGTGCGGAACTCGCTCAGCACCGTGCTGTCGAAGCCAGGGTCGGCGAGCGGCAGGCCGAGCAGATACTTCCAGTCGATCCGGCTCCGCACGGCATCCGCCGCCTGTCGATCCGACAGGCCTTCAGCGAACTGCAACAGCGTGACCAAGGCCAGACGCCAGGGCGCCTCCGCCGGTTGGCCCTTGCTCGGGAACAGCGATGCAAAGCGGCCATCGTCGAAGATGGGGCCAAGCTTGTCACGCAGGTTCAGCAACAGATTGCCACGCGGGAAGGCCCGCCGCGCAACCTTGGCCGTATCGTCCGGTACCGGGAGGGGCGATGCAGGATGCAGGCACATGGCCGGCCTCAATGTCCCAGGAACAGCCCCATCAATGCCTGGCTACTGCGATCGCTGCATCCGGCTTGCGGCGTCAAAGGCTGACGCTGTGGCCAACCTTGGTGGGCTGTCTGGTGGCTGCAGACCTCAGGGCGTGGGCGGCGAGCACGATGAGCCAAGGCTCAGCCAACCAAAAGGCGTATGACTCGACCGATTTCCGCCTCACTGACTTCGCCAGCAGTATCATGGTTGCAAGCGGTCTTCCGCGACGGCGAGGACGAATGACCCGCCGGGAAGACCGCCA
>DASVVG010000130.1:0-23299 GCA_036386655.1 Caulobacteraceae bacterium
ATCGGGAGTCGGCCGCCGACCTCACTCCCCTTGCAAGGCCTCGACGTGGGCGGCCGCGGAGCAGCCGAGTCCCTCCAAGTCGTACCCGCCCTCCAGGGAAGACACAACTTTCCCTCCGCAGCGCCGCCGCGCCACCTCCAGCACCGCGCGGGTGGCCCAGGCGAAGTCTTCCGCCTCCAGCGACTGCGCCGCCAGCGGGTCGCGCCGGTGAGCGTCGAAGCCCGCCGAGACTAGGATCAGGTCGGGCGCGAAGGCGTCCAGCGCGGGCATCAGCCTTGTCTCGTAGAGCCGCCGCCAGGCCTCGCGCGGAGCGTGCGGCGGCGCCGGCGCGTTCACGATGTTGCCCAGACCCCGCTCGCTCGCGTGCCCCGTGCCGGGGTACAGCGGCGACTGGTGGATGGAGCCGAACCACACCGTCGGGTCGTGCTCGAACACGGCCTGCGTGCCGTTGCCGTGGTGCACGTCGAAATCGACGATCGCCACCCGCTGGAAGCCCTCCGCCTGCGCCGCCCTGGCCGCCACCGCGACGCTGGAAAACAGGCAGAAGCCCATCGGCGTGTCCGGCTCCGCATGGTGCCCCGGCGGCCGCACTGCGCAGAAGGCGCGGTCCATCTCCCCGCGCGCCACCGCCCGCACCGCGTCCACCACCGCTCCGGCGGCGAGCCGCCCCGCCCGCAGGCTGCCGGGCGCCATCGTCGTGTCGGGGTCCAGCGCCACCCGTCCCCGCGCGGGCTCCGCCGCGAACACCGCGTCCACATACCGGGCCGGGTGCACGCGCAGCAGGTCTTCGCGCGCGACCTCGCCCGCCTCCCGCCGCTCCACGTCGGCCTCGGCCAGCGCGTCGAGCACGGCCCCGAGACGTTGCGACCGCTCCGGATGGCCGCCGCCGGTGTCGTGCAGCAGCATGTCGGTATGCGTGAAGAGGGCGACGCTCATACCCCTGTCTGATAACCCGGCCGCGTGACGAGCGTCTTTCAAATCCGCCGGGCGGGTCCCGATGACGCGGAGCGGCTGACAGCCCTCGCCCGCGAAAGCTTCCTGGAGACCTTCGTCCACGGCTTCCGGATCCCCTACCCGCCCGAGGACCTCGAGGCCTTCATGGCCCAGGCCTACGCCGCCGGTCCCAGCCGCGAGCGGCTGGCCGACCCTGAGCAGGCGGTGTGGTTCGGCGAACGTGCGGGCGAGGCGTTCGCCTACGCCGCCGTCGGCCCCGCCGGCCTGCCGCATCCGGACGTCCGGCCCGAGCACGGCGAGATCCGCGCCCTCTACGTCCTGCGGGCGGCGCAGGACAGCGGCCTCGGCCAGACGCTGATGGAGACCGCGCTCGCATGGCTCGAGGAGCGGGACCTCCGCCCCGTCTGGCTCGGCGTCTGGTCGGGCAACCTCAAGGCGCAGCGCTTCTACGAGAAGTACGGCTTCGAGAAGCAGGGCGAGTACGAGTTCCCCGTCGGCGAGTGGCGCGACCTGGAGTTCATCCTGCGCCGCGGCTGAGCGCCGCGTGGACGCGCTTTGGCCACGGAGCGATGCTGCCCTCCAGGGACACGCCGGAGTACGCCATGCTTCTCCTCGCCGCGCTCGCCGCACTCGCCGCCCCCGCCGCGTCACTCCCGCCGCCGCCGGGCGCCGCGCCCGAGCTCGCCCGCATGAGCGCGCAGATGGACGCGATCATCGCCGCGTCCCACGCCCGCAATCACTTCACCAACGATACCCGCCGTGGGCTGCCCGCCGCGCGCCACAAGGACAGCGGGCTGCGCTGCATCTTCGAGAAGGCGCCGCTGGGCAACGAGATCGTCCTGATCGGCTCCATCGACGGCGGCGGCGGCGTCGGCTGCCTCAGCCGCCCGGCGGGCTTCCGCCAGTCGCTCGAGGCGGTGCGCCTCGGCCGCGACCAGACGCTCGACAGCGTCTTCGAGGGCTCTGTCCGCAACATCACGTGGGAGCGCGAGGCGCGCCCGCACGACCCGAGCAGCATGACCGTGCGCGTGGAGCCCGGCATCGGCGGCAAGGCCCCGCCGAAAGCGCGCACCGCGGGCTACCTCGTGCGCACGCCACAGGGCGAGGTCTACAGCCGCGTCTCCGTCGCGATCATCGGCGATTGGGTGATCCGCCAGTCGTTCGAGGCGCCCGCCGACCGCTCCGAAGAGGCCGCGCTGCTGGCCGACGTCGTCATGTCCACCACCCTGATCGACCTGGCTTCTCGCGCGGGGTAGAGGCGGCCGCATGTTCCTGCGGCTGTTCAGCGAGCTTCGCGCCGCAAAGGTGCCGGTCTCGCTCAAGGAGTACCTGACGCTCCTCGAGGCGATGGACCGCGACGTCATCGACCGCTCGCCCGAGGACTTCTACTACCTCTCGCGCGCGGCGCTGGTGAAGGACGAACGCGACCTCGACAAGTTCGACCGCGTTTTCGGCCATGTCTTCAAGGGCCTCGAAGCGCCGGCTGAAGAGGCGCACGACATCCCCGAGGACTGGCTGAAGAGCCTGGCCGACCGCCTCTTCACCGATGAGGAGAAGGCGCAGATCGAGGCGCTCGGCGGCTTCGAGAAGCTGATGGAGACGCTGAAGCAGCGCATCGAGGAGCAGAAGGGCCGCCACGCCGGCGGCAACAAGTGGATCGGCACCGGCGGCACGTCCCCCTTCGGCTCCGGCGGCTACAACCCCGAAGGGGTTCGCATCGGCGACGCCGGCCAGCGGCAGGGCCGCGCGGTGAAGGTGTGGGACAAGCGCGAGTACCGAAACCTCGACGACAGCGTCGAGATCGGCACGCGCAACATCAAGGTGGCGCTGCGCCGCCTGCGCAAGTTCGCCCGCGAGGGCGCGGCGGAAGAGCTCGACCTCGACGGCACCATCCAGGCCACCGCCGAGCACGGCTACCTCGACATCGTCCTCAGGCCCGAGCGCCGCAACACGGTGAAGGTGCTGCTCTTCCTCGACGCCGGCGGCTCGATGGACGCGCACGTGAAGCTCTGCGAGGAGCTGTTTTCCGCCGCGCGTTCAGAGTTCAAGACGCTCGAGTTCTTCTACTTCCACAACTGCCTCTACGAGGCCGTCTGGAAGGACAACCGCCGCCGGCACGACGAGAAGATCCCGACCTGGGACGTGCTCCACCGCTACCCGCACGACTACAAGGTCGTGTTCGTCGGCGACGCCTCGATGAGCCCCTACGAGATCACCTACCCCGGCGGCTCCGTGGAGCACTGGAACGAGGAGCCCGGCAGCGCCTGGATGCAGCGCGTCACCGGCGTCTACGAGAAGGCCGTGTGGCTCAACCCGGTGCCGGAGAAGTACTGGCATTACACCCCCTCCGTCGGCGTGATGCGCCAGCTGATGGGTGACCGCATGTACCCGCTGACGATCGAGGGCCTCGACGCCGCCATGCGCGAGCTGTCGCGCTAGTTGATGGCGATCTGCGTGCCCGTCAGCACGCACGCGAACGACACCCACGCGATCACCGGCACGATCAGCAGCGCGGCCGTGCGGCTCGTCCGCCGCAGCCGCAGCGCCACCGCGATGGCGACCAGCAGCGTCGCCACGTTGCCGATCATGCTCGGCGTCAGCTCGAAGCCGCGCGTGTAGAACGGGTACGCCACGCAGATCGCCAGCAAGCCCACGACCCACCAGCCGCCGCCCCGGTCGCCGTCCCGCACCGCGGCCCAGCGCGCGGCTCCCATCAGCGCGAACAGCACCACCCACATGCCGCCGATGAACCAACCCGGCGGCGCGAACGGGGGCTCGCGCAGGTTCTCCGGCGGACCGTTCAACCCTAAGGCGCCGATCACCCCGTTCACCGCGGCCGCGACCAGCACCGCGGCCGCGGCGTTGAGCAGCGTTCCGAGGCCGTCGCGACGGTCGAGCGGGTTCCTCATCGCGCCTCCAGCTCCCCGCACGTGGGCTGCCGGTCGAGCGCCTTGACCAGCGCTCCGGCCGTCCACGACCGGGGCACGGGCAGCCCCGCCCGCCTCAGCCGCATCGAACCCCACGCGTTGCACATGCGCCAGACGCGAAACGGCGTGCTCGCCGCCACGAACTGCCCGCCGCGCTGCTGCGACAGGACGATCAGCCGCCCCGAGGCGTCACGCCGCGGTTCGGCGGCGAGGTCGCCGACGATGCTGCCGAGACCCGCCCGTGACACGCCGAACTCGACCACGCCCTCGCTCCACACCCGGTCCGGGCGGTCGCGCAGCGGCGCCACGAGCATCGCGCTCGGCCCCGGCCGCACCACCACGCGCGCCACGTTGCGCGCGGTCAGCCGCGGCGCCTGGTAGGCCTCCGCCTCGCCCCAGCCGACCTCCACCCACCGGGCCCCGAAGTCCGGCAGCCCCGCCCTGCGGGCCGCTTCCGCCGGCAGCGCCACGCTGGTGTGGAAGCCGTTCGAGATCACGAACAGCGTCTCGCAGTCGCCCTTCGACGCCCGCGGCGCCTGCGCCAGAGCGGGGCAGGCCAGGAAGGTTGCGACCGCCGCCGCCAGGGCCGCGACGCCCCTGAGGGGGAACCCGTTCTTCACTTCGTAACCCTGCCTCCCTATATTAGCCGGGTCCGGTTTCGGCCGGACTATGGGGATAAACGCGCACGCAATAAGCGTTTCGGACCCGGGTGCGATTCCCGGCGGCTCCACCAACCTCTTCCTCCCCGTTATCGGGGGAAAAGCATGGGGCCGATCAGTTTCGACGGGCGTGTAAAAGTGTTGCTTTCTCCAGGATTGGGCCACCTCGACGGTCCATTTTTAGGTGCGAACGATAACTTCGCTGAAGAGGTCCGCCTGGCCGCGTAATGCGGCTTGACGGTTCTCGAACCTACTAAGCCCCGGGGGTTCAGATCCTCGGGCGGGGCACGGGGGAGGCCTGGCAACAGAACTCCCCCACTTCCTTTCTCCGTCCCAGCTTCGTCGTGCCGCGCGAGAGTCGTCTTGCGCGCGCATCGCGACGGAGTAGGGTCTCGCGCGTTTCGGGGAAAAGTCCCTCGGCGGGACCGAAGTACATGGCGCAGGACGGCAAACCCGAAGATCTGATGGACTACGAGGGCCTCGCGCAGGAGGCCCTGCGCGGCGTCGTGCGCGGCGCGCTGCGCCGCGGCCTCGATCCCGAAGGGCTGCCCGGCGCCCACCACTTCTACGTCACCTTCAAGACCCAGGCGTCCGGCGTCAGCGCCCCGGCGGACCTGCTCGCCAAGTACCCGGACGAGATGACCATCGTCCTGCAGCACCAGTTCTGGGACCTGCAGGTCGAGGAGGAGCACTTCGCGATCACGCTGAAGTTCGGCGGCCAGCCGAAGCGGCTCTCCGTGCCCTACGCCGCGGTCACCCGCTTCTACGATCCCAGCGTGCAGTTCCTGCTGCAGTTCGAGGCGTCGGAGCCCGCCTCCGCGCCCGTCGTCTCGCTCGAGCCGGCCACCACGCCGACGCTGCGCGAAGAAGGCGACGAGCCGCCCGAGAGCGCCGGCCCGAAGATCGTCTCGCTGGACCAGTTCCGGAAGAAGTAGGCCGGTGCGCGCCGCCCTCGCCGTCCTCCTCGGGCTCGTCCTGTGGGGCGGCGCGCGCGCCGACACCGCCGCCCAGCAGACGCCGTTCCGCGACTGGGCCGCCATCGTGGTCGCCGGCGACTGGCGCGCCGCCGGCGGGCGCGACACCAAGGCCTTCGAGAACGCCCGCCGCGACGTCACCGGCGCGCTGGTCGAGGCGGGCTTCCAGCGAGCCAACCTGCGCACCTTCGGCGTTTCGCCTACCGCGCCCGGCGTCGCCGAGACGGAAGGTCCGGCGTTCGTCGCGGGGCTGCGCGAGACCTCCGGCCGCGCCCGCGGCGGCTGCCTGCTCTACTTCACCTCCCACGGCTCGCCGCAGGGGATCATCTTCGGCCGCAAGGGCATGCTGGCGCCGACCGCGCTGGACCGGCTGCTCGACTCCACCTGCGCCGACCGCCCGACCGTGGTCTTCGTCTCCGCCTGCTTCTCGGGCGTCTTCGTGCCGGCGCTGGCGGCGCCCAACCGCCTGATCGTGACGGCGGCGCGCCCGGACCGCAGCTCCTTCGGCTGCGGCGAAGGGGACCGCTACCCGTTCTTCGACGCCTGCGTGCTCGAGGCCTGGCCCGTGGCGCGCGATTTCCTCAACCTCGGCCGCGCCGTCCAGGGCTGCGTCTCGCGCCGGGAGCGCGAGATGAAGCTCGCCCCGCCGTCCGAGCCGCAGATCTCCGCCGGCCCACGCATCCGCCCGCTGCTGCCGCTCCTCCCCCTGCCCGGCGCCCTCGCCCGGGCGGGCTGAAGCGTCCGCTTCTCAGGCCGCGCCGAGTCGCCCTAACAAGGGACGAGCGCTTCCCCGCGGGGTTCCATGAAAGGCGTCGTCACGCGTGCCCTGACCGCCGCCCTGCTGACGGTGAGCCTTCTGCTGCCGCTCTCACCGCAAGCCCAGCCCACGCTCCGCCCCGCGATTCCCGACCCGCTGCCCGCACCTTCGGCCGCGCCTGCGCCGCCCCTCGCCACGACGGCGCCGGCTCCCGGCCGGCTGGTCCCCGGCGCCCGCCTCCCGGCCGGAGCGCCCATCCCGCAGGCCGAACTCGAGGCCTTCGTCGACGGCGCGGTGCGCGAGGCGATGGCGGGCGAGCACGTCGCCGGCATGGCCGTGTCGGTGGTGCAGAACGGCCAGGTGCTGCTGAGCAAGGGCTACGGGTTCTCCGACCTAGAGCCGGCCGCCCGCCGCGTCGATCCGAACCGCACCCTCTTCCGCCTCGGCTCGGTGTCGAAGACCTTCACCTGGATCGCGCTGATGCAGCAGGTGGAGGCCGGCCGCGTCCGCCTCGACGCCCCGGTGAACACCTACCTCCCCGCGGCCCTGGACGTGCCGAAGGACGGGTTCGACCGTCCGATCCGGGTGCGGGACCTGATGACCCACACGCCGGGGTTCGCCGACTCCGCGCTGGGCCACCTGTTCGAGCGCGACGTCGCCGAGGTCCGCCCGCTGGCGACGTACCTGCAGGAGGAGCGCCCGCGCCGCGTCCGCGAACCCGGCCAGTTCCCCACCTATTCGAACTACGGCGTCGGCCTCGCCGGCGCGCTCACGTCACAGGTTGCCGGGGCGCCCTTCCCCGACCTGGTGGAGCGCCGCATCACCGGCCCCCTGCGGATGACGCAGACCACCTTCCGCGAGCCGCATCCCGCCCGCTCCGGCCTGCCCGCCCCAATGGACCCGGCGCTCGCAACCCAGCTCTCCCAAGGCTTCCGCTGGAGCGGCCAAGGCTTCGACGAGCGGCCCTTAGAGTACATCCAGCAGATCGGGCCCGCGGGCTCCGCCTCCTCCACCGCCTCCGACATGGCGCGCTACATGCTGGCGATCCTCGGCGGCGGCACGCTCGAGGGCGCCAGCATCTACGGCCCGCGCACCGCGACCGCTTTCCGCACGGTGCTGCAGCGATCCGCGCCCGGAGTGGCCGGCTGGGCCCACGGCTTCATCGAGTATCCCCTGCCCGGCGGCTGGCGCGGCTACGGCCACAACGGCGCGACGCTGTCGTTCCACACCAGCATGGTCACAGTGCCGGAGCTCGGCCTCGGCGTCTTCGTCGCCGCCAACACCGACACCGGCGCGCCGTTCGTGAACCGCGCGCCGGCGCTGATCGTCCAGCGCTTCTACGCTCCGCTCCAGCCGGCGCCGCTACGCGGCTCGCCCGCGCTGCGCGTGAACGCAGCCGCCTACGAGGGCAGCTACTTCACCACCCGTCGGGCCTACAGCGGGCTCGAGCGGTTCACCTCGATGTTCTCCGGCGTGATCTCGGTGACCGTCTCCGAGGACGGGCGCCTGCTGGTCGGCGTCGGCGACACCGTGCAGGCGTGGGTCCCCGACGGTCCGGCGGGCCGCTTCCGCTCCGCCGACGGCGAGGCGCGCCTCGTGTTCGAGATGCAGGACGGCCGCGCCGTGCGCCTGCTGGCGCCCACCGCCGCCTACGAGCGGCTGTCCTGGCTGGAGGACCCCGGCCTTCTCGGCGTCTTCGCCGTGCTGACCCTGCTGGCCTGCGTGCTGATCCTGCTGGGCTCGATCCTGCGCCTCGCCCGCGGCTCGCGGCAGAGCCCCGCGCAGCGTCGCTCCAGCTGGGCGGAGACGGTGACCGCGGTGCTCTGGCTCACCGCCTTCGGGGCCTTCGCGCTGTGGGCCGCCGGCGCCGCAGACGAAGCAAGCGTCGTCTACGGCTGGCCCGGCCCCGTGCTGCGCACCGCGGCCTGGAGCGGCTTCACCGCCGCGGTGCTTTCGCTCGGGCTGCTGCTGCTGCTCTTCCCGGCGCTGCGCGGCGACTGGCGCGGCGGCTGGAGCGTGTGGCGCGCGCTGCGCCACACGGCCACCGTCCTGATCCTGTGCATCTTCGCGGGCCTGCTGCTTTCCTGGGGCGCGCTCACGCCCTGGAGCGTCTAGCCCGGCCTCATCGGCCGCACCGTCACCAGGATCCGCTCGCGCTCGCCGGCGGCGCGCTCGACCAGCAGCCGCGCCACCTGCGCGTCGTCGTGGAACACGTAGCCCTTGATCGCATCGAGGATCGCCTTCGCCAGGTTGTCGAGGTCGATCCACGGCGGGTCGCCCAGGTACTCCATCCGGATCTCGACGGAGAACTCGCCGTAGGCCGGCCGCGACCCGCGCCACACCTTGCGGAAGAACTCGTAGATCAGCGGCTTGTAGTAGCGGGCCTGCGTGGTCAGCCCGTCCACGACCACCTCGATCGCGCCGCCCCGCTCGCGCGCCCGCACCTTCCCCGAAACCGTCCAGCCGTCTTCCAAGAGGCTCGCCTTCACCGCTCCGTCCGACGTGCTACACCGCCGCGCCAGTTGAATCGAAGAGGGCGTGATGGCGGAGACCCGCACCGAGACCGACACCTTCGGACCGATCGAGGTCGCCTCGCACCGCTACTGGGGCGCGCAGGCGCAGCGCAGCCTCGGCAACTTCCGCATCGGCTGGGAGCGCCAGCCGCTGCCGATCGTCCGCGCCCTCGGGATCGTCAAGCGCGCCGCCGCCGAGGCCAACATGGCGCTGGGCCGCCTCGACCCGCAGATCGGCCAGGCTGTCGTCCGGGCCGCCGACGAGGTGATCGAGGGCAAGCTGAACGACCACTTCCCGCTGGTCGTCTGGCAGACCGGCTCGGGCACGCAGTCGAACATGAACGCCAACGAGGTGATCTCGAACCGCGCCATCGAGATGCTGGGCGGCGAGCCGGGCTCCAAGAAGCCGGTCCACCCCAACGACCACGTCAACATGAGCCAGTCGTCGAACGACACCTACCCGACGGCCATGCACGTGGCCTGCGCGGAAGAGGTCGTGCACCGGCTCGTCCCCGCCCTGCAGAAGCTGCGCAACGCGCTGAACGACAAGGCGCAGGCTTGGGGCCACATCATCAAGATCGGCCGCACCCACACCCAGGACGCCACCCCCCTCACGCTCGGCCAGGAGTTCGGCGGCTACGCGCACCAGGTGGAGATGGGGATCGAGCGCATCGAGCAGTCCCTGCCCCGCCTGATGGAGCTGGCCCAGGGCGGCACCGCCGTCGGCACCGGCCTCAACGCTCCCGTGGGTTTCGCCGAGCAGGTGGCCGACAAGATCGCCCAGATCACCGGCCTGCCGTTCCGCACCGCCCCGAACAAGTTCGAGGCGCTGGCCGCGCACGACGCGATGGTCTTCAGCCACGGCGCGATCAACACGGTCGCCGCCAGCTTGTTCAAGATCGCCAACGACATCCGCTTCCTGGGCAGCGGCCCCCGCAGCGGCCTGGGCGAGCTGGCGCTGCCGGAGAACGAGCCGGGCTCCTCGATCATGCCGGGCAAGGTGAACCCCACCCAGGCCGAGGCGCTGACGCAGGTCTGCGTGCAGGTGTTCGGCAACCACGCCGCGATCACATTCGCCGGCAGCCAGGGGCACTTCGAGCTGAACGTCTTCAACCCGGTGATGGCGTACAACTTCCTGCAGTCGGTGCGCCTGCTCGCCGACGCCGCCGTCAGCTTCACCGACAATCTCGTCGTCGGCATCGAGCCCCGCGAGGACAACATCAGGGCTGCTCTCGAGCGGTCGCTGATGCTGGTCACCGCGCTGGCGCCGAAGATCGGCTACGACGCCGCCGCCAAGATCGCCAAGACCGCCCACAAGAACGGCACCACCCTTCGGGAAGAAGCCGTCGGCGGCGGCTACGTCACCGACGCGGAGTTCGACGAGATCGTCGATCCCGCGAAGATGATCGGCCCGGGCTGAGCCCCGGGTTTTCACCTCGCCCGCGCTCGCCTAAACTGCCGAGCTTCAGGGGACGGGGGTTCCGATGAAGATCAGGACGAAGGCCGCGCTCGCGGCCGCGCTCGGGCTCGCCGTGCCGGCGACCGCGACGGGTCAGGCCAGCGGGCCGAAGGCGACCTACTGGGTGAGCGCCGAGACCACCAGCGGCATGGCCGCCGGCGGCATGGGCGGCATGATGCAGGGCATGGGCGGCCAGCCCGGCTATCCGCCCGGCTACACGCCGCCGAGCGTCGGCGGCGCGGTGGGCAGCGCCGCGGGCAGCGCTGTCGGCAGCGCGCTGGGCGGCTACGCGGGCTCGGTCGTCGGCGGCGCGCTGGGCGGCCTCCTCGGCCGCGGGCGCGGCAAGAAACAGGCGCAGGCCCCCGCGGCTCCGGCCGCGCAGGCTCCCGCGCCCGCCCGAACCAACTTCGTCCGCAGCCTCCGCCTCGAGCTCGGCTCCAGCCAGCGCCCGAACGGCGCCCCGTCGGCGGAGCACCTGATCCCGGCGGGCCTCAACATGGGCCCGAGCCTGCCGCTGGTGACGCCGCAGGCGACGCCGACCACGCCCTCCACGGGCTCCTACGGCATGGCCGACGGCCAGCGGCCGAAGGGCCGGATGATGATCTACTGGGGCTGCGGCGAGAAAGCCGCCGCCGCGCCGATCGTGATCGACTTCGCCACCCTCTCCGCCGGCAAGGCGCCGAACCTGCCGGTGGTGAACGTCGCCACGGGCACGGTGCCGACCGCCGGCAAGTGGGCGACGCTCGGCCTCTGGCCGAACGAGCGTTCGAACGTGAAACAGGTCCCGACCAACGGCTCGCTGGTCGGCCAGCACACGGTGCGCGGCAACTACTCGCCCGAGATCCGCTTCGCGCTGGGCGCCGGCCAGGACTTCATGGCGCCGCTGACCATCACCTCGAAGGACCGCTCGCCCGGCGGCGGCACGCGCCTCGTCTGGACCGCCGTCCCCGGCGCCACCGGCTACTTCGCGCAGGTTATGGGCGCGCGCGAGGACCAGACCATGGTCATGTGGACCTCCAGCGCCACGGCCGCCTCGTTCAGCGCGCTGATGGACTACGTGCCGCCCTCGGAGGTGCGCCGGCTGATCGCCTCGCGCCACGTGCTGCCGCCCTCGACGACCCAGTGCATCGTCCCCGCGGAGGTGGTGCAGGCCGCGCCCACGGCCATGCTGATGATGGTGGCCTACGGCGACGAGGTGAACGCCGCCGACCCGCCGCGCCCGGCCAAGGGGCCCTGGCACGTCAACTGGACGACGAAGGTCCGCTTCAAGTCCACCACCACCGCCATGCTGGGCGTGCCCGGCACGTGAGCCTGCGGACCGGCGGCCGCCCGGCCGCCGGTCACTTCAGCCAGACGATCTCCGCCCGCCGGTTCAGCGGCTCCGGCACGCCGTCCGGGGTGCGCGCCTGCGGCTCGCTCTCGCCCTTCGCCTGCACAGCGATGATCGCAGGATCGATCCCCTGCGGCTTCAGCGCCTCCGCGACGGTCTCGGCGCGGCGGAGCGACAGCTCCTCGTTGTACAGGGGCTCGCCGGCGCGGTCCGCATGCCCGACCACCACGATCCGGCTTACTTGAGCAGGGTCGTAGAACGTCGCGAACTCCCGCACGAGCGTCGCGCCGCCCGGCGTCAGCTCCGCCCGGTCGAAATCGAAGTAGACGAGAAAGCCGCGCAGGCTCGCCTCGGCCGCCCCGGCTCCGGCCGTGAGCGCCGCCGCCAGGAGGAAGGCGAGCCCGCGTCGCATCAGCCGTGACGCCAGCGGCTCTCCGCCTCGCCCTTGGTGACGCTGAGCTGCACCCGGTTGGCGTTGCTGTCGACCCGCTCCACCCAGTCGAGCGGGATGAAGTGGTGGTGCGCGTGCCCGGGAGCCACGCCGGGCTCCGTCTCGGCTTCGGCGTCGCGCCGGGTCAGCTGGATCTCGCCCTGGTCGAGCACGTGGTCCACGTCGCCGACATGGCCCCCGTCCGCGCCGATCACCTCCATGCGCTCGCGGATCGTGGTGAGGTCGACCATGGCTGGGAGCTCCTTCCGTTCGCCCGGTGAAACGCCCCGCCGCCTCCGTAAGTTGCGAGACGTTCGCACGGAACACCGCTCTGCGATCCGCCGTTCAACGGGCAGACTCCGAAGGAGAAAGTCACATGAACATCGGACGGACGGGCGGCTTCGCCCTGGGCGCCGCGGCGCTCGGATTCCTCGCGGGCGCGATCGCCATCAGCCCCGCGCGCAAGCTGGCCATGCAGGGCACCGAGGCGCTGATCGGCGGCGACTGGATGGACACGCTCATGGCCGAGCACAAGGTCGTGGAGAAGCTGTTCGACATGCTCTTCCAGACCGACGAGACCGAGACCAAGAAGCGCCAGGGCCTCCTCACGAAGATCGCCTACAACCTGAACAAGCACGCCGTTCAGGAAGAGAACGTCGTCTATCCCGCCCTGCGCAAGGTCGACGAGGCCCAGGCCCGCCACCTCGTCTCCGACCACGCCGACGTGAAGTCGACCCTGGCCGCGCTGCAGTACGACGTCGCCAAGGACAGCCCGCAGTGGCTCACCCTGGCCCGCCAGCTCTGGACCAGCATCCAGGAGCACGTGCGCGAGGAGGAGAACGACATCTTCCCGTCGATGCGCGAGCGGATGAGCGAGGAGGACAACGCCGCCCTCACCCGCCGCCTGCACTGGGAAGGCATGAAGGTCGCCTGACCCTCGCCCGCCCTTTGCGGCTTGACGCCCTGAGGACCCTCGGCCGAGCTTCGGCGCGGCCGAGGGTCTTTTCATGCTGAAACTGCACTACGCGCCCAAGACGCGGGCCTTCCGCATCCTCTGGCTGGTCGAGGAACTCGGCCAGCCCTACGAGCTGGTCCGCCACGAGATGGGCGAGGACGACTCCGGCTATCGGGCGATCCACCCGCACGGGAAGTTCCCCGCGATCGAGCACGACGGCGTTCCCGTGTTCGAGTCCGCCGCGATCTGCGCCTACCTGGGCGACGCCTTCCCCGCGGCGAACCTCGGGCCTCGGATCGGCGATCCGCTGCGTGGTCCGTACCTCAGCGCCCTCGCCTACTACGCCGGCGTGATCGAGCCCGCTGCGATGTCCGCGTTCAAGAAATGGGAGTTCGACCGTCGCCAGGCGGGCTGGGTTCAATGGCCCGAGGTGGAGGCCTACATCCGCCGGACCCTCTCCGCCGGAGACTACGTGCTCGGCGACCGCTTCAGCGCCGCAGACGTGCTGATGGGCAGCGCCGTGCAGGTGGTGGGCTTCGGCGCCGGTCTGATGGCCAAGGAGCCGCCCTACACCCCCTACCTGGAACGCCTCGCCGCCCGTCCGGCTTTCCAACGGGCGAGGGAGATCGAGGCCGCCGCATGACCGAGCCGATCAACCTCAACAAGGCCCGCAAGGCCCGCGAGAAGGCCTCCGCGAAGAAGCAGGCCGCCGAGAACCGCGTCGCCTTCGGCCGCACCAACGCCCAGAAGACGCTCACCAGGGCGCAGTCCGAAAAGGCCGAGCGCGAACTCGACGCCAAGCGCCGCCTCCACGACGACGAGTAGCGGCGCCTACCGCGGCGCGCGGCTCAGCATCACCTGCCCTGCCAGCACCAGCGCCAGCCCGGCGAAGGCCGGAGCGCCGAACTCAGCGCCTTCGAACAGCACGCTCATCAGCAGCGCCAGCGGCGGCGTGATCGCGGCGATGTACGAGGCGAAGGCGTAGCCCCGCCGCCGCGCGAGCGCGAAGTAGATCAGGAAGCTCACCACCGAGCCGAACACGCTCAGGTAAACCAGCGAGCCGACGTATTCCGGCGTCGCCTCCAACCGCCACGGCGTTCCGGTGAGCAGCACGTACAGCACCAGCGCCCCGGTGCCGTACACCATGGCCCAGCCGACCGCCGCGCCCACCGGCGCCCCCACGCGCTGGCCTCGATGCGCGAACAGGTTGCCGACCGTCGCCGCCGCCACGCCGGCCAGCGCCAGCGCCACGCCCGTCACCGCAGCGCCGTCCATGTCGGCGCGCATCAACTCGCCCGCCGACATCACCGCAACGCCGGCGATACCCAGCGCCGCGCCGCCCCACGCCAGCCGAGACGCGCGCTGGCCGTGGATCAGCCGGAACGCCACCAGGTTCACGTAGGCCAGCCCGGCGAACAGCACCGCCACGACGGCCGACGGGATCCGCTCCTCCGCGAAGTAGACGAAGCTGTAGTCGAGCGCGAAGGTGAACAGCCCCTGTCCCAGGCTGGCCAGGTGCTGCGGGCCGGTCAGCCGCATCGGCTGCCGCGTCAGGGCCAGCCACCCGAACAGCAGCGCCGCCGCCAGCGCGAACCGGTAGACCACCGACACCACCGGCGGCACCGTCCCCAACTGCAGGGTGATGGCGAACCACGTCGTGCCCCAGATCAGGCTGCACACCGCCACCGAGCCGAGGTCGACGGCGTCGGCCTTCTTGCGGGCGCTGAGGGCGAGGTCTGCGGACACGGCGGCTCCTGCGGAGCGCGCTGTCTACCGGCTGCCGACCCCGCGCGCAGCCCGGATTTTGCCGCCCGCCTCGCACCCGTGCGGCGAGCCCGCTAGGCTGCGCCCGTGACGCTGCGCAAACGCTCCCTCACCCTCGCCGGCCATTCCACGTCCGTCGCGCTGGAGCCCGAGTTCTGGGCCGAGCTCGAGGCGCTCGCCCGCGCCCGCGGCCAGAGCCTCGCCGCGCTGGTCGCTGGCATTGACGACGCCCGCGGCCCGCGGCCGCTTGCGTCAGCCTGCCGCCTGGCCGCGCTCGAGCACGCCCGCGCCCCCGGCTAGGGCAGCGGCGCGCCGCCCTCCTTCTCGCGGCAGCGGTCGCGCCGGGTCACCTTCTCGTTCAGGCGGATGATCGTCTGCGACGCGGTCTTCGGGAACGCCGCCGGCAGCACAGCGTGGATCAGGCACGCCGCCCCCGCCCAAAGCAGCTGCGCGCCCACCTTGCCCGCCACGGCCGCGTGCTCGACGTAGCTCTCGCCCACCTCGCGGGGGTGCTTCAGGAACACGTCTTCCAGCACGCCCGCGGAGCGCCGCAGCCGCCCCAGCGTCTCAGCCAGGTCGGCCGCCTGCCCGCGGATTTCCGGCACGGCCACGATTTCCCAGAAGGTCCCCCGCGTCGGCGGGCCCATCGCGAACAGCCGCGCCTGCGGCCGTCCCTCGGCGTCCAGCACCCGCGCGCGCTCGTCCACATCGAGCCCCAGCCGGTGCCGGTCCGGCCGTCCCCGGCCCCTCGCCACCAGGTCGCGCAGCACCGGATCCTCCGAGCGCGTGACGTCCCCGCGCGGTCCCGTGCAGTTGATCAGCTTCCGCCCGCGCGCCACCGCCCTGCCGCCGCCGCGCCGCCGCCAGCGCAGCGCGAAGCCGTGGGCGCCGCTCTCCACCGCGAGCAGCCGCCCCGCCGCCACCTCCAGCCGACCGGCGTCGATCAGTCCTTGGATGCGCGCGCCCACCTGCGGCGCCGTACGGTGGCGGTGCACGTCCCAGTAGGGGCGCAGATGCCGCAGGAAGCGCCGCTGCTCGGCTTCCGAGGCGCCGCGCCACAGCGCCTGCAGGTGCGGCCGCAGCCGGAACATGGGCGTGTGCCAGCCGCCGTCCCGCGCCGCCGCCTGCCGGAACGCGTGCAGCCGCTGCGACAGCGTGGCCCCGCCCGGCGGATCGCCCGGCCGCTCGGCCTCCGAGCCCCGGTGCGGCCGCGGCAGCAGCCCGTGCCGCGAGATCGCCGTCCCCCGGCCGGTCCAGCCGCGCTCCGCCAGCGACAGCACCACGTCGATCATGGTCAGGCCGGCGCCCACCAGCACCACGTCGTCGCCCGCCGCGATCCCGTCCAGCGCGCCCGGCGCCCAGGGGTCTTCCACGTACCCTGTCCCGAGCGCGGACAGTCCCAGCAGGTCCAGCGGCGCCGGCGGGCCGTTGCCGGTGGCCAGCACCACCGCGTCGCCGCACAGCTCGCGCCCGTCCTCCAGCCGCACCACCGCCGGCGCGGCCTCGGCCTCCACCGAGGCCGCCCGCCCGGTCACCCGCGTCAGCCGCCCCGGCGCGGCCGCCTCGGCCTCCGCCAGCACCGCCTGCACGTAGTCGCCGTAGACCATGCGCGGCACGAAATCGTCCGGCCCCTCCGGCCGGCCGCTGGCCTTCAGCGACCGCACGAAGTGGTCGGGATCGTCGGGGAACAGGCTCATCCGCCCGGCGCGCACGTTCAGCAGGTGCGCCGGGTCGCGTGTCGAATACGCCAGCCCGCGCCCGAACACGCCGGACGCATCGACCAGCGTCACGGCGCAGCGGGTGCGCGCGAGCAGCTGCACGGCCAGCGCCGAGCCGCTGAACCCGGCGCCGAGGACGACGATGTGAGCGGTCAACCAGCCCTCCCGAAGGGCCGCACCCTAGCCGGTCTTCCGGGCTCAGGTCACTGCGGCGAGGGCACGGGCGACGGCGTGGGCGTCACGTCCGGCATCCGCGGCTCGTTCGGGAGGTCCACCGGCATGGTCACCGAGGTGTCCGGGCTGGTCACCGAGCCGTCGCTCTGCACCACCGCGATCACCACCAGCAGGGCCAGCAGCGCCACGACGATCCAGACCAGCGGGGGAATGCCTTTGCGGCGGGCGGCGTCGGCCATGAGCGATCCTTCGTCAGTTGGTGTCGGGGAGCGGCGGCGGCGGGTCGTTCGGCGCGCGCGAGCCGCTGGTTTCAGGGGGCGCGTCCACGCCTTCGGGCGCGGCGCTCGGCGGGGCGTCGGAGGCGGCCGGCGCGGCGCTCAGCGCCTCGTCCACCTGCCGCCGGATCTCGCCGGCGTCGGGGGCCGGCAGGTCGAGGTCGTCGGTGGCGACGGCTTCGGCGGGCGTGGCCGGCGTCTCCGCCCGCTTGGGCCAGAACATCCAGACCGCCAGCGCCAGCGCGCCGACCAGCAGCGCGCCGACCAGGAACGCCAGCGCCGGCATCCGCCGCCGCCGCTCCACCTTCGCGATCACTTCCTCGTCGTGGTGCGCCATCGCCGAGCGGAACGGCCACGCTGCGCGCGCGGTTCCGCCGCCCTCCCCAGAGCGGCCGCGGCGGTCTACATATGTTCTCGTGACTCAGTCCCCCCTCCCCTTCGCCCAGAAGCCCTCCGACCTCGCGAGAGCGGCGTTCCAGCCCGACTACCTGCAGGGCCTGAACCCGGAGCAGCGCGAGGCCGTGGAGGCCGTCGACGGCCCCGTCCTGGTCCTCGCCGGCGCCGGCACCGGCAAGACGCGCGTGCTCACCACCCGCCTCGCCCACATCCTGGCAACCGGCCGCGCCCGCCCCTGGGAGCTGCTCGCCGTCACCTTCACCAACAAGGCCGCGCGCGAGATGCGCGAGCGCATCACCGCCCTCATCGGCCCGTCCGCGGAAGGCCTGCGCTGGGTCGGCACCTTCCACTCCGTGGCCGCTCAGATCCTACGCCGCCACGCCGAGCTGGTCGGCCTGAAGTCGAGCTACACCATCCTCGACACCGACGATCAGGAGCGCCTGCTCAAGCAGATCCTCGAAGCCGAGAACGTCGACACCAAGAAGCACACGCCCAAGTCCCTCGCCGCCGCCATCGACGGCTGGAAGAACCGCGGCTGGACCCCGCCCAAGCTACCCGCCACCGAGGAATTCGCCGGCGGGCGCGCCCAGAAACTGTACGCGCTGTACCAGGACCGCCTGCGCATCCTGAACACCTGCGACTTCGGCGACCTGCTGCTGCACAACCTGACGATCTTCACGCAACACGCGGACGTGCTTGCCGATTATCACCAGCGGTTCCGCTACCTGCTGGTCGACGAGTACCAGGACACCAACGTCGCCCAGTACCTGTGGCTGCGCCTGCTCGCGGGGCCGCACCGCAACGTTTGCTGCGTCGGCGACGACGACCAGTCGATCTACGGCTGGCGCGGCGCCGAGGTGGACAACATCCTCCGCTTCGAGCGCGACTTCCCCGGCGCCAAGGTGATCCGGCTCGAGCGCAACTACCGCTCCACCAGCCACATCCTGGCCGCCGCCAGCGGCCTCATCGCCACCAATAGAGGCCGTCTCGGCAAGACGTTATGGACGGAAGCTGAAGGCGGCGAGAAGGTCGCCGTCCGCGGCGTCTGGGACGGCGAGGCGGAAGCCCGCCTCATCGCCGAGGAGATCGAGGCCTGGCATCGCCGCGGCCCCGGCGGCGACCGCGCCGAAAAGCGCCCCTACCGCGACTGCGCCGTGCTGGTGCGCGCCTCGTTCCAGATGCGCGCTTTCGAAGAGCGGTTCGTGATGCTGCAGATCCCCTACACGGTGGTCGGCGGCCCGCGCTTCTTCGAGCGCCAGGAGATCCGCGACGCCCACGCCAACCTGCGCCTCGTCCAGTCCGAGGACGACGACCTCGCCTTCGAGCGCATCGTCAACACGCCCAAGCGCAGCATCGGCGACACCAGCGTACAGAAGATCCTGTCGCTGGCCCGCGCCAACGGCGTCTCCGCCGTCAGCGCCAGCCGCGGCCTGATCAACACCGACGAGCTCCCCGCCCGCACCCGCTCCGCGCTCGCCGCCTTCATCCGCGACCGCGACCGCTGGCAGGCCCAGCTCGGCGCCATCCCCTTCGCCCAGCTCACCGAGACCATCCTCGACGAGAGCGGCTACACCGACATGTGGAAGGCCGACCGCGTCACCGGCCCCACCCGCCTCGACAACCTCAAGGAGCTGGTCCAGTCGATGGCCGCCTACGACACGCTCGAGGCCTACCTCGAGCACGTCAGCCTGGTCATGGACCTCGACCGCGGCGAGGCCGCCGACAGCGTGCAGATCATGACCCTCCACTCCGCCAAGGGGCTGGAGTTCCCGCTGGTCTTCCTGCCCGGCTGGGAGGAAGGCGTCTTCCCCTCCCAGCGCTCCATCGACGAGAAGGGCGAGAAGGGCCTCGAGGAGGAGCGCCGCCTCGCCTACGTCGGCGTCACGCGAGCCCGTGAAGAAGCCCGCGTGAGCTTCGCCGCCAACCGCCAGGTCTACGGCCGCTGGACGAGCCAGCTCCCCAGCCGCTTCGTCGACGAGCTGCCCATGGCCCACGTCGAGGCCACCAGCGAGACCGGCTACTACGGCGGCGGCCCGGGCATGCAGGAGGCCCGCTCCCGCTGGGACGAGCAGCCCGTCTTCGCCGCCGACGGCTACACCAGCCCCGGCTGGCGCCGCGCCGCCGACCGCATGCACACCAGCACCAGCAGCCCCCACCGCCCGGCGGGCGCGCGCGGCCGCATCCACGGCGGCTCCGGCTCCAACGTCATCGAAGGCGACGGCCGCCTGGTCGCCACCAGCGACCCGTCGGCGGGGAACGACAGCGCCTACAAGCGCGGCGACCGCGTCTTCCACCTCAAGTTCGGCATGGGCACGGTCAGCATGGTGGAAGGCAACAAGCTCACCGTCGCCTTCGACAAGGCGGGGGAGAAAAAGGTCATCGACACCTTCGTGGAGCGGGGGTGAGCTAGCGCAGGTAAACGGGCGCGTCCCCACCCAGCTTCACGCTCGTGCCTCCACACCTGCTCATGGGGCGGAAGCGTCGGACGCGCTCGAAGACACGCTGCGCCTCGTCAGCCGACGCCGTAGCGATGCACAGGTCGAACTCTCCCTCGCGTCCCCACGGGACTCTCTTGATCTCAGCAGTCCGGTTATGCGTTCGAATGCTCTCTACGACGGCCTCGGCCAATCGATGGTCGGTCCCGAGGCAAGGTCCGCCCATCCCGAAGCTCGCCGTCACATCGCACTTCGGCGCAGTGGCTTGAGGGGCGGGCGCCGGTGAAACCACTGTTGCGACCTCGCGCGGGTGCTCGCGCGGTGCTGAGCCCGCCTCCCGGCACCCGAGCATCTCCAAGGACGCGACACCGAGCGACAGGATCGCCAGTGGAGTCCAAGCGAGTCGGCGAACTGGCAGGGTATTCATGTCGCCAGCTTGCTCAATCAGCCGGAGAGGGCAACAAACTCACCGTCGCCTTCGACAAGGCCGGCGAACAGAAGGTCATCGACACGTTCGTGGAGCGGGGGTGATGAAGCAGTACCCGGTGAGCATTGCCCGGCGCTCCTATCGAGGATCAGACCCGAAAAGACGGGCTAAGCTGATCGAGTCCTACCGAGTGGCGGCGCGTATCGAGGAGTACATCAACGAAGAGCTTGAGAAGCTCCCGGACGACACCGTCAAAGTGTTCTTGAGCTACGCCGTCGCCGCGTCGATCGGGGAAAGCGAAAGCATGGTCCAGGAGCTCATCATGGCCACGGACGGGGGGTCGAACGGGATCACGTGCTGGAAGGGCGACTACGAGCGCGCCTTAGCGAACCTCCGCAAGCCTACCTAGCAAGCGGGATCCTGTACTTCCTCGGCATTACCGCCCGGAGATCGTAGTAGTCCGTCAACTCAGGAAGGTCGGAGGAGCCGCACATCACCATCATCTGGAACGCGATGTAGGTGAAGCAAACCTCGTCCAGTTCAAGCTTTGTGATTGTGATCGGCTTGAGGCTGTGAGCGATAGCGTTTCGCTTATCGACGCTCTCGCCAAAGATGGTCAGGAGCCTCGACACCAGCGGCATAGCGCCAACGTCGCGCGTGTTGAGCACGCGCTTCAACGCTAATCTGAACTTCTCTTCCAGCTGAAGCCGAGTTACGCAGTGCGAAATCTCGCTGTACTCTTTCAGATCCCCCAGCTGAAAGTTTATCATAGCGTCTAACGCCGTCATGTACGTGAAGAATGAGAGGTTTTCTCTCTCTTCGAGTTGGAGCGACAGAGCGTCCCCAATTGCCTGTTTGTAGTACGGGACCGGCAAATCCTCTTTGGCCACCCCGAACACCCGAAGATGAGCTGCACTCCTGAGGTAGTCGATTTCTAGGCTCGTCGCGCGCTTGAACGTTCCTTCGATGGTCACCCTCGCGCGCTGGTGATCCACGTCGACGATGCGGTAACTCACGGAGAACTCGTCCGTCTCGGGAAGGATGTTCTCTGCGGCGAGCACCTCTCCGTCCGGCAGTACTCCGGCTGCGAGTAGCTCCACTCCGAAGACGATATGGAAGCGCTCACTCAAATCGAGCGTACTCCTCACCGAGTGGTTTCTCGGTGTGAGGCTCACGTCCTCAGGAATGGCCGCATCGACATAGAACGTCTCCAAGTGCATGTAGTGGCTGAGGACTCTAAAGCGATAGAGGATCCAGTCGCGGCGCTGGAGCGTCCGCTGCTGGAACAGAGCGACTGGCGTCATCGGCACTCGCTCCTTGGATGCGCCTCGGGAGTACTCGACCACGCCTAGCAGAGCTGGTTGTCAGGAGTCCCGCTTCGACCCCCTAGCTCGCGCCCAAGCGCAGTCCCACAATAGGGAAGTGACCGCCGACCTCATCCGCCCCGTCCGTCGCGACGAGCACCCGCGCGTGCTGGCGATCATCAACGACGCCGCCCGTCGTTACCGCGGCGTCATCCCCGACGACCGCTGGCACGAGCCGTACATGAGCGAGGCGCAGTTCGCCGAAGAGCTCGCCGCCGGGGTCGCCTTCTGGGGCCTGGAGCGCGACGGCGCGCTGATCGGCGTCATGGGCACGCAGCCGGTGAAGGACGTGGAGCTGATCCGCCACGCCTACGTCGCCACCGAAGCGCAGGGCGCGGGCGTCGGCGGCGCCCTGCTGAACCACCTGCTGGCCCGCAGCGACCGCCCGATCATGCTCGGCACCTGGGCCGACGCCGCCTGGGCGATCGGCTTCTACCGCAAGAACGGCTTCGAGCTGGTCCCGCGCGACGAGACCGCGCCGCTCCTGCGCACCTACTGGAACATCCCCGAGCGCCAGGTCGAGACCTCGGTCGTCCTGCGCCTGCCCCGCGACCGCCGCGCCGCCTGACCGCATGGTCGAGCTTCCCAGGCCGCGGTAGCTTGCGGCTCCGCACACGACTCGCGCTCGCGGGGGGAACGCATGGACCAGACCGGATTTCGCCGCGCCGCGGCCCTCTTCGGCAGCGCGCTCGTCTGCGCCGCGCCCGCGGGCGCATCGGCCCAAGGCATGACGGCGACCACCGACTGCGAGCGCGCGGCCGAGGCCTACAAGAGCGCCCTCGGCAAGATCGACACCGCGCTGCGGGCTTACGCCGACTGCGTTTCCGCCAGCCGCGGCAAGGACGCCTGTAGCCCCGAGTTCCGCCGCCTGCGCACGGCGCAGACCGACTTCGAGGAGGCCGTAGACGCCATCCGGGCGCGATGCACGCGCTAGCCCGGCCGGCGGCGGGCGCGGCATGAACCTGAACCAGGTCACCCTCCCCGCGCGCGACTACGCCGCCTCCGTGGATTTCTACCGGCGGCTCGGCCTGACGCAGATCGTCGACTCGCCGCCCCGCTACGCCCGCTTCGAGTGCGAGGGCGGCGCCACGCTTTCCATCCACGCCTCGGATGCCGACGCCGCCGCCTCCGGCGTCGTCGTCTACTTCGAGGTCGAGGCGCTGGACGCCCGCGTCGAGGCGCTCCGCGCCGCCGGCTTCGTCTTCACCTCCGGCCCGCGCGACGAGACGTGGCTGTGGCGCGAGGCGCGGCTGCGCGACCCCGCCGGCAACGAGCTCTGCCTCTACCGGGCCGGCGAGAACCGCCGCAATCCGCCGTGGCGCATGGCTGAGGCGAAGCCGGACTAGCGCACCCGCCGCGGCTTCAGCGCCCCGCGCCGATGCCACGCCCGGCACCGGCCCCGGGCTCGCGCCGCTCGTCCCTATTCACCGGCGAACCCGGACCTGTCCCCCTCCCGCTCATCCCCGCGAAAGCGCGGACCCAGGCGTTTTCCCGTTCACTGTTCACCGGCGAACAAAAGATCCTCCGCCCCCTTTTCGCCGCCCGCATACTTCTCCCAGTCCCGCCGCACGGGAGGGCCTGAGGTCGACCAGGGCCTTCAGGCGGCGGGACACGGTTCGAGCGGGATCGAGCGGCGGGGAGGTCAACCCGCCGGGTCCGGGGACTCCTCTGGTTCGGAGCCCGCCCGCCGTCCGCCGCACAGCACCGGCTAGCCCCTAAGAAGGGCGCCGACCGGGGGCGGACGTCCAACGAGCCGTGCGGAGCGCGTCCTGTCGCTCACCAACACAA
>DASVVG010000131.1:0-1757 GCA_036386655.1 Caulobacteraceae bacterium
CGGCCTGCCGGCGCCGCAGTCAGCTCCCTGACCAAAGCAAGGGCTCTGGGGAGGCTGTCGCGGAATAGCGCGTGACGCGCGGCGTAGCCGCTTCCGAGCCATGCATCGCGGGCGGAGGGCGCCCGCGTTCCCCCCGCTCAGGGTGCGTTTCGGACCGTGGTCTCGCTGTTTCCGGCGTTTTCTGCGCGGTGGACAGAGTCCCGGTGCAGTTTGCGGAGGTTGTGGACGGCGGCATCGAGCTGCCACTCGCCACGGCAGCGCTCGAGGCCGCGCATGCTGAAGCGGCCGGCGCCCTGCCGGTCCTTCATCTGCCCGAAGACGGGTTCGATCGCCGCCCCGCGCTGGCGGTAGAGGGCCCGGCCGCGCTTGGTGCGCAGCTTGCGGTCCATGCGCTGGCGGGCCGTCAAGGAGTTCGGCATCCGTCCGCGCGGGGCCGGCGCGTCGCGTAGCGCGGCCCGTTGCTGGCGGTCCTTCCGGGTTGCGATGAACAACTCGCACTCTTCGGTCTGGCTGTCGGCGTTGGCCTCCGACCAGTAGCCCGCATCCGCGACCGCGGCGCCGAGCAGCGCCTCCTCGCCCATCACGGCCTCCAGGTTCGCCTGCGCCTGGTCGAGCATGCCGCTGAGTTGGTGGACGTCGTTCGCCTCGCAGGTCACGTCGGCGGCCAGGATGATCTGGGCGGGCGTCACCACCGCCTGCGCGTTGTAGCCCTGCAGCCAGCCGTGGCGGGTCTTCATGATGCCGCTGTCGGGGTCGGTGGGGTTCGCCACCGTGTCCGGGTCCACGTTTGCGTCGAGCGCCTTCGGCTTGCGGCCCCGCTTTCGCTTGCCGCTCGCTTTCTCCTCGGCCTCCCGCGCCGCGATCTTCTCCTGCTGTCGCACGGCCGCGGCAGCGGCGCGGGCTTTCAGCTTCTCCTGGCACGCCTTCAGCCGCACCAGGCGGTCAGCATGGCGGCCCAGACCCTTGGGCATCACCGGGCCGCCGGCATCGGCTCCGAACTGGCGGTCCTCCTGGGCGTCGGTCGCCTCGGCCTCGGCCAGCATCCGGCTGACCTGCTCTCCGATGGTGCTGGCCGTGCGGTTGGCGTCCAGCCCGGCGTTCGCCTTCACCTTGGTCCCATCCAGCGCCACCAGCCCCAGGCGGATCAGCCCGGCTTCGCGGCACAGGTCCAGCACCTGGAGGAAGACGCCCTTCATCCGGCCCACATGCCGCTGGCGGAACCGCGCCATGGCCGTGTGGTCGGGCACCTCGTCGCCGACGATGAAGCGGTAGCCCGCATCGCGCTGGCACAGCCGTTCGATCACCCGGCTCGACCGGACGCCATGGCTGTAGGCATAGATCAGCACGGTCAGCAGCATGGCAGGAGCGAACGGCGGCTGGCCCGCGCCGCCGACCTTGCAGGTCGCCTCGAACTTGCTGAGGTCCATCAGTCCCACGGCGTCCACCATCAGGTGGACGATGTCGTCCTCCGGCAGCCACTCCATCATGTCCACCGGCAGCAGGAAGCGCTGCCGGCGGTCCGGGGCGCGGAAGAAGCGGGCCATCGATCCTCACCTCGGCAGCGTGGTGCCCAGAGAATCACGCCCTTCTCCGCAGCGCCACCACCCTCCTCATGCCGAGGAAGCACCAATGTGGTGCCCGATACGGCAACAGGCTCTCAGGGGAACGCACTTTACTTGCCGAGCGCGGAACTACGCGCCAGCGCGCTTCTGGCAGTCGCAACGGTTCAGCGGTCACCTGGACGGCTACGGGTCGGC
>DASVVG010000132.1:0-40065 GCA_036386655.1 Caulobacteraceae bacterium
CTCGGCGCGCTGGAGGAGGTCGAGCGCGAGGAGGCCCGCGACCTCGGCCTGCGCGTTTTCGTCGGCAAGCGGCAGGCGGTCGTGAGCGGCTCCGACCTCTCTCCGGCCGCGCGTGCGAAGCTGGTCGAGCGCGCCGTCGCCATGGCCCGGCTCGCGCCGGAGGACCCCTACGCCGGCCTAGCCGAGCGCGAGCGGCTGGCGGGAGACTCCCGCGCCGACCTCGACCTGTTCGATCCCACCGAACCCTCGCCCGAGGCGCTGGAGGAGCGGGCCCGCGTCGCCGAAGACGCGGCGCGCGCCGTGGAGGGCGTGACGAAGTCGGACGGGGCCCACGCTTCTTGGTCCGTCTCCGGATGGCGGATGGTCACGAGCGACGGCTTCGAGGGCGTCCACCGCGCGAGCGGCTTCTCGCTCTCCGCCTCCGCCATCGCCGGCGACGGCGCGGCCATGGAGCGCGCGGGCGAGGGCCGCCGCGTGCGCTGGAACGCCGACCTCCCCTCCCCGCAGGAGATCGGCGACGAGGCCGGCCGCCGCGCCGTCGCCCGGCTGGGCGCGCGCAAGATCGACAGCGTCACCGCTCCGGTCATCTTCGAGAACCGCGTCGCCGCTTCGCTTCTCTCCCCCTTCATAGGCGCCGTCGCCGGCCCCTCGGTGGCGCGCGGCAGCTCCTTCCTCAAGGACAAGCTCGGCGAGCGCGTGTTCTCCGACGCGATCACGGTCGTCGACGATCCGCACCGGCCCCGCGGACTCGGCTCCGCCCCGTTCGACGACGAGGGCGTGGCCAACCACCGCGCCGAGCTGGTCCGGCGCGGGGTGGTCACCACCTGGCTGCTCAACACCTCGTCCGCCCGCCAACTGGGGCTCGAGACCACCGGCCATGCGTCGCGGGGTCTGGCGGGACCGCCGGGGGTCGCCCCGTCGAACCTGCACGTCGAGCCTGGGGAGCGCGACCTGACGGGGCTGATGCGAGACGCGGGCGCAGGCCTGCTCGTCACGGCCATGTTCGGTCCGTCGCTGAACCCGAACACCGGCGACTGGTCCGCGGGGGTGTCGGGCTTCTGGTTCGAAGGCGGGGAGATCGCCTACCCGGTGACCGAGATCACGGTGGCCGGGAACCTGCTCGACATCTACGCGCGGCTGACTCCCGGCTCGGACCTGGAGTTCCGCGGCGCCACAAACGCGCCCTCGTTGCTGGTGGACTCGCTCGCGGTGGCCGGCCGGTGAGCGACCTCGAGCTCCTCCGCGGCGCCGCGATCGAGGCCGGCCGCATCGCCGTGGCCCGCCGCAAGAAGGGCCTGCAGATCCGCTCTAAGCCCGGGGGCTCCCCCGTCACCAACGCGGACCTCGAAGTCGACGCCTACCTCACCAAGGTGCTGACCGAAGCCCGTCCGGACTACGGCTGGCTCTCCGAAGAAACCGCCGACGACCCCGCCCGCCTCGACAAGCGCCGCATCTTCATCGTCGATCCGATCGACGGCACCGTCGCCTTCATGAAGCACAAGCCGTGGTTCTCGGTGGCGCTCGCCGTGATCGAGGACGGCCGAGCAATAGCCGGCGTGGTCCACGCGCCGATGCTGAAGGAAACCTACTGCGCCGCGGCCGGCGAGGGCGCGACGCTGAACGGAGCGCCGATCGCCCCCTCGGAGTCCGACACGCTGGACGACTGCGCCATGCTCGGCGACGCGCAGCTGTTCGCCCGCCCCGACTGGGCCGAGCCCTGGCCGCAGATGCGGGTGGAGAAGCGCAACTCCATCGCCCTGCGCATGGCCTTCGTCGCCGCCGGCGCCTTCGACGCGGCGCTCGCGCTGGGCCCGAAGTCCGACTGGGACGTCGCCGCCGGCGCCGTCATCGCCGAGGAAGCGGGCGCCATAGTCACCGACGCGTCGGGCCGCCCCTTCCGCTTCAACAAGGCCGATCCGCGCCAGCCCAGCCTCGTCTGCGCCGCCCCCGGCGTGCACCCGTTGATCCTGGCCCGCACAGCGCCTATCGAGTCCGGCGTCTGAAACCAGAGGTCTCCATGCAGGGCTCGCCCGTGTCGCCCCAGATCCAGCTGCTCCACCTCGTCATCGGGGGCGAGCTGAAGGCGGTCGACAGCATCGAGTTCCGCGACCTCAGCCAGGTCGACTTCGTCGGCGCCTTCCCGAACTACGACAGCGCCCACCGCGCCTGGAAGGCCAAGGCCCAGGCCACGGTCGACAACGCGCACATGCGCTACTTCATCGTCCACGCCCACAAACTGCTCGATCCGGACATGGACGGGCGGCCGGGCTGACGCTCACCATCAGGGGGACTGCATGAACCGCACCACCGCACTGCTCGCCGCCGCCTGCGCGGCCCTGCTCGCCGCCTGCGGGGAGAGCGTCGACGACGTCGAGACGCAGGCTCCCGCGGCCCAGGCGCCCGCCGCGCCCGCCGCCGCGGCTCCCGCCCCCGCCGCCGAGGCCACGTCGTCACGCCGCCAGGTCGGCGAGGCGCAGGTCACCACCATCCTCGATGGCCGCGGTCAGTTCCCCGCCGCCGAGCTGTTCGCCGGCATCACGCCTCAGGAAGCTGGCCAGCTGCTGCAGGCGGGCGGCGAACTCGCCGGGACCCTGCAGGCCCCCGCGTGGCACGCGACGGTTCAGGGCTTCGTCGTCGACGTCGGCGGCCAGCGGGTGCTGATCGACACCGGCACCGGCGGCGCGATGATGCCGGAAACCTCCGGACGGCTGCCGGCCAACCTCGCGGCCGCGGGGATCACGCCCGAGTCGATCCAGCACATCGTGATCTCGCACTTCCACGGCGACCACCTGGGCGGCGTCCTCGCGCAGGGTCGCGCCCGCTATCCGAACGCCACGCTCCACGTGAACGCCGCCGAGCTCAGCCACTGGCGCGCCCAGAAGGAAGGCGACGCGGGAGCGCTGGCCCGTCAGGTGGCCGAGGCGTACGGCGACAAACTGAAGACCTTCCGGAGCGGCGAAATCGTCCCCGGCCTCGCGGCGGAGCCGGCCACCGGCCACACGCCCGGCCACACCGTCTATCGCCTCACGTCCGGCGGGCAGCAGATGATCTTCGTGGGCGACCTGATCCACTCCGTCGCGATCCAGACGCCGCGGCCGCAGGTCACGCTGAATTTCGACAGCGACCAGAACGCCGCCCGTTCCGCCCGCCTGGCCTTCCTGCAGCGCCACGCCGGGCAGAACGTGCTCTTCGCCGGCCCGCACTTCCCGTTCCCTGGGATCGGCCGCATCGAAAAGGCCGGCGAGGCCTATCGCTACGTTCCGGTCGCGCCGGGCGCCGCGGCGGCCCCGGCTCAGGCCGGGGCGGCTCAGGCCGGCGCCGCGGCTCCGGCCGCGGCGGCGGCTCCGGCGGGCTAGCGCACCTTCTTCGCCGCGGGGGTGTCGAGCAGCTTCAGGTAGGCGATCACGTCCTGCACCTGCTGCGGGCTCATCTTGAACTCCGGCATGCCGGGGTGGCCCACGCTCATGCCCTCGCCGAGCGCCTCCTGCAGGTGCTCGACCGGGTACTTCTTGTGCAGCTCGCGGAAGGCGACAGCGCCCTTGGCCGTTCCCGTGTCGCTTTCCGCCACCGCGTGGCAGCTCGCGCAGTTCGCCTGCACCAGCGCCCGGCCGCGCTCCGCGGGAGACGCGTCCGCCTTCGTCGTGGGCTCGACCGGTTTCACCGTCTCCCCGCGCCCCGCGCAGGCGGCGAGCGACAGCACGGCGACAGTGAGCATGATGAGACGCATGGGACCTCCGCTGGTCCCCTAGAACAGCCGAGCTGCGGGTCGGGTTGCTATTCCCGCTTCAGCATCCGCTCGGTGAGCAGTGTCCCCCACCAGTTGGCCTGGAAGTCCGCCTTGATCTGCTTGGGGTCGTAGGCGTCGCTCTCGACCCAGTCGATGAAGCTGATCCCCTGGGGCTCGGCCTCGAGCAGGTAGCGCTGGAACACATAGTCGAGCACCCCGGTCTTGCCGTGCCGCACGTGCAGGTACCGGAACGACAGCTGCTGGACCGCGTCGCGGATCGACATCCCCAGCCGGAAGTGGGCGTACAGCACGCCCATGACGCCCGCCCGGTCCGCGCCCGACTTGCAGTGCATCAGCGCCGGATACTCGATGGTCTGGAACAGCTCCTTCGCGCCGCGAATCTGGTCCTTGGACGGCGCCTCTCGCGAGGTCACCGTGAAATCGATGAGCTTCAGCCCGAGCCGCTCGCAGGCTTCCTTTTCAAGCGCGTAGAAGCTGGCGTCGAACCCGCCTCTGAGGTTGATGACGGTCTTGATCCCGTGGTCGCGCCACCACTTCAGCTGGTGCGGCCACGGCTGATTGGTCCGCACGAGCTCAGGGCTGATCCAGTGCGCGTTCTGGAACCCCACCCGCAGGTAGGCGTGGTCCTTCCACAGGTAGTCCAGGTAGGCGCGCCGGCGCCCTGCGGGCAATGAAAGGTCGTAACGACTCATGAGCGGGCATACGTAGGACGGGGGGACCGGGGTGCAAAGCCAGGGTGCCGAGCTTGACACCCCTTGAGTGAAGGACCGACGCAAGGACCATGACCGCCCCCGCTCCGGACGTGTCGGATCGCGCGCTCGCTAAGCGGCTGTTCCGCACCTACATGGCGCCGCGCTGGCCGCTGCTCGCGCTGGCGACACTGTGCGCAGCGGTGGTGGCGCTGGCGAGCGCGGGCTTCGCCAAGCTGCTCGAGCCCGCCTTCAACGACGTGCTGATCGAGGCCGACCCCGAGAGCCTGCGCCTGATCCCGCTCGGCATTATCGGCCTCGCCGCCGTCCGCGCGCTGGCGCAGGTCGGGCAGGCGCGGCTGGTCAACGCCGTCGGCCACCGGCTGGTCGGCCGGCTTCAGGTGGAGCTCTTCGGCAAGCTCGTCCGCGCCGACCTCGCGCGCCTGCGGAGCGCCCACTCCGGCCAGTACCTCTCCGCCGTCCTCTACGACTCCGGACTGGTCCGCGAGGCAGCCACCGCCGGGATCATCAACTACGTCCAGCACGGCCTCACCGTGGTGGCGCTGCTCGCCGTCATGGCCACCCAGGACCCGTGGCTCACGCTGATGGTGCTGGTGGCCGCCCCCCTCGCCTCGTTCGTCATGCGACGGTTCGCCAAGCGCACCCGCAAGGCGGCTCGGGGCGCCATGAACGAAACCTCCGCCCTCTCCACCGCCGTAATGGAGAGCCTGGACGGGGTGAAGATCGTGAAGGTCGAGAACCGCGAGGCCTTCGAAGAGGGCCGCGTCGCGAGCGTCGTCGAGCGCCGTCAGCGCCACGTCATCAAGGGCGCCAACGCCCGCGCCGCCGCGGCGCCCGTCACGGAAGGGCTCTCCGCGCTCGTGATCGCGGCGGTGATCGCCTACGCCGGCTGGCGCTCCAGCCAGGGCGCCATCAACGCGGGCGAGTTCGTAGCCTTCCTGGCCTCGCTGATGCTGGCCTCGCAGTCGCTGCGCCAGCTCGCCAACCTGCAGGGCGTGATGAGCGAGGGCCTCACCGCCGCCGGCCGCCTGTTCCAGGCGCTCGACATCGAGCCCGAGGTGCGCGACCGCCCCGGCGCCCGCGATCTCGGCCGCGTGCGCGGAGAGGTCCGCTTCGAGGACGTCTCCTTCCAGTACGGCGAGGACGCGCCCGCGCTGGAGGGCGTGACCCTGCAGGCGGAGCCCGGGCGCACCATAGCGCTGGTGGGGCCGTCCGGCGGCGGCAAGAGCACCATCCTGAACCTGATCCCCCGCTTCTACGACGTCACCGGCGGCCGCATCACCGTGGACGGACAGGACGTGCGCGACGTCACCCTCGCCTCCCTCCGCAGCCAGATCGCGCTGGTGACGCAGGAGCCGTTCCTGTTCGACGACACGATCGCGAACAACATCGCCTACGGCCGTCCCGACGCGACGCGCTCCGAAATCGAGGAGGCCGCGCACGCCGCCGCCGCCGGCGACTTCATCCGTCGCCTGAACATGGAATACGACACCGTGGTCGGCGAGGCGGGCGCGCGCCTGTCCGGCGGGCAGCGCCAGCGCATCGCCATCGCCCGCGCCTTCCTCAAGGACGCCCCCATCCTGCTGCTCGACGAGGCCACCAGCGCGCTCGACACCGAAAGTGAGGCCCAGGTGCAGGAGGCGCTCGACCGGCTGATGGCCGGCCGCACCACCATCATGATCGCCCACCGGCTCTCGACCGTCCGCAACGCGCACCGCCTCTACGTGCTCGACAAGGGCCGGATCGTCGAACAGGGCTCGCACTCGGAGCTGGTGGCGCAGGGCGGCCTCTACGCTCGCCTCGCCCGCACGCAGAACCTCGACGTGGAGCCGTCGGAGGCCGCGCGGGCGTGAAACGCTGGTTCCGGCGCCCGCGGGTGCAGGCGGCGCTGGGCCGCGTGCTCGCCGCCTACCTCGGCTTCGCGCTGAGGACGATCCGATGGCGCCGCGTCGGCCAGGAGCCGATCGACGCTCTCTGGGCCGCGCCGCGGGGAATGCTGCTCTGCTTCTGGCATTCGCGCCTCTTCCTGGCGCCCGCCTGCTGGCCCCTGGACCGCGCGCCGCCGGTGCGCGGAGTCATTTCGCTCAGCCCGGACGGCGAGTTCCTGGTGCAGGCCGTGGCGCGCCTCGGGATCCCGGCCATCCGCGGCTCCTCGGGCAAGAAGACCGACCCCGCCAAGGCGAAGGGCGGGGCGGCCGCCTTCCGCGAGATCCTGAAGTGGCTGAACAGCGGGGGCACGACCGCCATCACCCCCGACGGGCCGCGCGGACCGGCGCAGCAGATGGCCGAAGGCGCGCCGATGCTGGCGGGCCTCTCCGGCGCGCCGGTGCTGCTGCTGGGGCTCGCCTGCCGGCCATGCCTGCGGCTGGAGACTTGGGATCGAATGGTGATCCCCCTCCCCTTCGCCCGCGGCGCGATCGTGTGGGAGCCGCCCTTCACGATCGAGCGAAACGAGGTGGCCGCCGGCGTCGAGCCGCTTCAGCGCGCGTGGGCCGATCGACTCATCGCCGTCACCGACCAGGCCGAGGCGGCCCTGCGGTGAGCGCCGGCCTCGCCCTCTATCGCGCCGGCATGGGCCTGCTCGAACCGTTCGCGCCGGCCGTGCTCCGCCGCCGCGCCCGTCGGGGCAAGGAGGACCCCGCCCGCGTGCACGAGCGCCTCGGCCGCCCGACCACCCCCCGTCCCGCCGGGCCGGTGGTCTGGCTCCACGGGGCCAGCGTCGGCGAGAGCCTGTCCCTGCTGCCGCTGATCGACCGGCTGCGGCGCGATCGGCCGGAGCTGACCCTGCTGGCCACCTCCGGCACCGTCACCTCCGCCGAGCTGCTGGCCCGGCGCCTGCCCGAAGGCGTGATCCACCAGTACGTCCCGGTGGACACGCCGCAGGCCGCGCGACGCTTCCTCGACTGGTGGCGGCCGGACCTCGCCGTCTTCGTGGAGAGCGAGCTGTGGCCGAACCTGCTGCTGGGCGCGAAAGCCCGCGGCGCCAAGCTGGCGCTGGTCTCCGCCCGCCTCTCGAAAGAGAGCACCGGCGGCTGGGCGCGCGTCCCCGCCGCCGCGCGCCGCCTGCTCGGCGCCTTCGACCTGCTCCTGCCCCAGGACGACGACACCGCCGCCCGCCTCTCGGCGCTCGGAGCCCGCGACGACGGGCGCCTGAACCTGAAGCTCGCCGGCGACCCCCTGCCCGCCGACCCGGAGACCCTCGCCGCCGTCACCAGCGCCGCCGCCGGCCGGCCGGTGCTGCTCGCCGCGTCCACTCACCCGGGCGAGGAGGAGATCGTCGTAGACGCCTTCACCCTGCTGCCCGACAAGGACGCGCGGCTGGTCATCGTACCCCGCCACCCCGCTCGCGGACCCGAGGTCGCCCGCCTCGGCTGGGACCGCGGCTGGCACACCGAGCGCCGCAACGAGGGCGAGCCCTTCGGCGACGCCCGCGTCTATGTGGCCGACACCCTGGGCGAGCTCGGCGTCTGGTTTCGGCTCTGCACCGCGGCCTTCGTCGGCGGCTCGCTGCTGCCCGGCGTCGGCGGCCACAATCCGTTGGAGCCCGCGCGCCTCGACCGCCCCGCCGCGTCGGGTCCGCACGTCGAGAACTGGCGCTCCGTCTACGCCGCGCTGGAGCGGGAGGGCGGTATCCGCTGGGTCCGCGACGCCGCCGAGCTCGCCGCCTTCTGGCGCGACGCTCTCGAAGGCCGCCGCAGCCTGTGCAGCCAGGCCGAGCACGCGCGCCTGTTCGCCAAGGCGCAGTCGGGCGCCGTCGACGACGCGGTCCGCCGCCTGTTGGAGCTGATCGCGTGAAGCTCGCCACGCCCCGCTGGTGGTACCGCCGCGACCCGCCGGGCCACGTGGCGCGCATGGCGCTCCGCCCCGCCTCTTGGGTCTGGGGCTGGGCCACCGCCCGCCGAATCGCCAACGCCCGCGTCTACGACCCCGGCGTGCCGGTGATCTCCGTCGGCAACCTCACGGTCGGCGGGTCGGGCAAGACCCCCGTCGCCGGCGAGATTCTGCGCACCCTGCGCGCACAGGGCGTGGACGCGCACGGCCTCTCCCGCGGCTACGGCGGACGCGAGCAGGGTCCGCTCCGTGTCGACCCCGACCGCCACACGGCGGAGCAGGTCGGCGACGAGCCGCTGATGCTGGCCGGTGACGCCCCCTTCTGGATCGCCCGCGACCGCGCCGCCGGGGCCCGGGCCGCCGTCGCCGCCGGCGCGCAGGCGCTCGTGCTCGACGACGGCCACCAGAACCCGGCCGTCGCCAAGACCCTGTCCCTCGTCGTGGTGGACGGCGAAACGCGCAACGGCGAGTGGCCCTTCGGCGACGGCGCCGTCTTCCCGTCGGGCCCGATGCGCGAGTCGCTCCGCACCGGCCTCGCCCGGGCCGACGCCGTGATCCTCATGCTCCCGGCCGACCTGCACGAGCCCGACCCTGACCTCCTCGCGCTCTTCCGCGACACCCCCGTGCTGACCGCCCGCCTCGAGCCCGCAGCCCCGCCGCCTCCGGGCCCGCAGGTGGGCTTCGCCGGCATCGCCAAGCCCTGGAAGGTCGAGCGCGCGCTGAAGGCCGCCGGCTGCGAACTTGCCGACTTCGTCCCCTTCCCCGACCACGCGGCCTACGCGGAGCGCGACCTCGAAGCCCTCGCCCGCCGCGCCGAGCTGTTCGGCGCCGGACTCCTCACCACGGAGAAGGACCACGTCCGTCTGCCGCCCGCCTGGCGCGCCCGCGTCGCGGCGTGGCCGGTGCGGGCCCGCTTCGAGGACGAGGCGGCGCTCGCCCGGCTACTTCAGCGCGTCGGGCCGGCCGGTCTCGGCGTGCCGCTTCAGCCGTCCCATCTGGATCGCTAGGACGCCGTCCACCGCCGGCGCGAGCTTGTCGAACGGCATGGCCGACCAGCCGCCCACCGCATAGCTCATCGTCAGCACGGACCCGCCGCCGGACGGCTTGACGGTGAACACCATGTTCCCCGCTACGCCTTCCGCCGCCAGCGGCCCCAGGGCTCCCGTCAGCGTCAGCTGCTCGGGCCAGCGGATGTGCCCGACCTCCATGTGCCGGACATAGCCGTCCTTCAGCGTCTCGCAGAAGCAGCCTCCGGCCTTCGCCTCCAGCGTCAGGTTCTGCGCCCTGCCCGAGTAGGTGTGCGCGGGATCCCACCAACGTCCCGGCTGCAGCAGGGCGTCCCACACCTTCTTCGGCGGCGCGGCCACCTGCAGCGTGTGCGACGAGCGGAAGCCGTGGGCCGCGACGTCGGTCACCTCCGCCTGCGCCGCCGTGCCCACGGCGAGCGCCGCGAGCGCGGCGGCCGCGACACGCTTCATCGCCGGGCCTCACGCCTGTGCACCTTGCCGCCCTTCATCACGAAGGTGACGCGCTGCAGCTCGGCCACGTCGCGCAGCGGATCGCCGCGCACCGCCACGATGTCCGCCGCCTTGCCCGGCGCCAGCGTGCCGATCTCGTTCGACAGCTGCAGGTGGTCGGCCGCGTTCACCGTCGCGGCGCGGATGGCCTGGATCGGCGTCATCCCCGCCCGCACCAGCAGCGCGAACTCCTGCGCGTTGTCGCCGTGCGCCGAGACGCCGGTGTCGGTTCCGAAGGCGATCTTCACCCCGCCCGCGTGCGCCCGGCGCGCCATGTCCAGCATCTTCGGTCCCGCTTCCCGCGCCTTCGTCGTCTGCGCCGGCGTGAAGAAGTTGCCCGGCGAGTTGGCGATGCGGGCCACGTAGTCCCCCGCCATCAGCGTCGGCACCAGGTACGCGCCGCGCTGCTTGAACAGCCGGATCGACTCCTCGTCGAGGTAGGTCCCGTGCTCGATCGCGTCGCCGCCGGCGCGCAGGAAGCTGTTGATCCCGTCGGCCCCGTGCGCGTGCGCCGTCACCTTGCGCCCCATCCGGTGCCCGGCCTCGACGATCGCCTTCAGCTCGTCCTCCAGGAACTGCTGCCCCAGCCCCGCCGCGGTGTTCGACAGCACGCCCCCCGTCGCCGTGATCTTGATGATGTCGGCTCCGCGCCAGACCTGCTCGCGCACGGCCCGCCGGCAGTCCTCCGCGCCGGAGCAGACGGACGTCGGCCGCAGCACGTGCATGACGTCGCCGCGGAAGCCGTTCACGTCGCCGTGCCCGCCGTGCACCGACACCGCCCCGCCCGACGCGATGATCCGGGGTCCCGCAACGTCGCCGCGCTTCACCGCGTCCCGCAGCGCGAAGATCGCTTCGTTGTCCGCGCCCAGGTCCGCCACCGTGGTGAACCCCGCTTCCAGCGTCTTGCGCGCATAGCCCGCGCCGACCATCGCCTGCTCGGCCGAGGACTGCGTCACCTCCTCCAGTCGCGAGTTCGGGTTCTGCTGGCCGGTGAGGTGCACGTGGCTGTCGATCAGTCCCGGCAGCACGAAGCTGTCCGAGAGGTCGATCGTCTCGCCCGTGCAGTCCGCTGCGACCTTGCCGATCCCGGTGATCCGCCCGTTGGCGACGCTGATGGTGACGCCCGTCTCCACCCGCCCCGTCGCCGGGTCGGCGAGCACCCGTCCCGCCGTGATGCAGTAGGTGTCCTGCGGACGGGCCGTCGTGGTCGTCTGCGCGGAAGCCACCGCGGCGAGCCCCGCGAACGCTGCGGCGGCGAACAAGCTCTTCATCTCAAGCCCCTGCTTTCCTTGCGAAACTCCACGCCGCCTCGGCCAGCGGCTCCACCCGTTCGGCCATCGCCTGCGCGTGCGCGCTGGCCGCCGTGCCGTCCCTCACCCGTCCCGCGATGCCCTGGCAGATCGCCGCCAGCCGGAACAGGTTGTACGCGAAGTACCAGTCCAGCTCCGGCACGCCCGCGCGCCCGGTCGCGGCCGCATACTGCTCCACCGCCTCGTTCATCGTGGGCAGACCGTGCGCCTTCACGTCCATCCCCGCCAGCCCGCCGCGCTGCTCCGCCGGCATCACCCACTGCATCAGGAAGTAGCTGAAGTCCGCCAGCGGGTTGCCCAGCGTCGACAGCTCCCAGTCCAGCACCGCCGCCACCCGCGGCGCCTCCGCGTCGATGATCAGGTTGTCGAGCCGATAGTCCCCGTGAACGATCGAGACCGCATCGTCTTCCGGCAGGCTCTGCGGCAGCGACTCGATCAGCCGGTCCATCGCCGGCAGCGCACGCGTCTCGGAGGCGCGGTACTGCTTCGACCACCGGTCCACCTGCCGCGCGAAGTAGTTGCCCGCCTTGCCGTAGTCGCCCAGGCCCACGCCTTGCGGGTCGATCCCGTGCAGCCGCGCCAGCGTCTCGATCTCCGCCCGATAGACGGCGCCCCGCTCTTCGAACCCCAGTTCCGGCAGCCGCCCGTCCCAGAAGATCCGCCCCTCCACCTTCTCCATCACGTAGAACGCTGTCCCGATCACCGCGTCGTCCTCGCAGAGCGCATACGGGCGCGCGACGGGGAAGCCCGTCGGCCACAGCGCCGAGATCACGCGGAACTCCCGATCCACCGCGTGCGCCGACGGCAGCAGCTTGCCCGGCGGCTTGCGCCTCAGCACGTACCGCCCGCCCGGCGTGATCAGCTCATAGGTCGGGTTCGACTGCCCGCCCCGGAACTGCCGCACCTCCAGCGGCCCCTCGAAGCCGTCGACGTGCTCCCGCAGCCAGGGCAGCAGCCGCGCCTCGTCCAGCTCGTGCCGCGCCTCCACCGGCTTGGTCCCCGTGAACGCCGCCCCCGCGTCGCTCATTCCGCCGGAGCCCCCAGCGCCCGCCAGCCGATGTCGCGCCGCCAGAACCCCTCCGGCCAGTCGATCCGGTCGATCGCCGCGTAGGCCCGCTCCCGCGCCGCCTCCAGGGTGGGCCCGCCGGCGCACACGTTCAGCACCCGTCCGCCCGCCGCGCGCAGGCCGCCGCTCTCGTCGCGCGCGGTCCCGGCGTGGAACACCACGATGTCGTTGCCGAAGTGCAGTTCCGCCCCCCGGATCGCCGACCCCGTCTCCGGCGCCTCGGGATACCCCTTCGCCGCCATCACCACACAGATCGCCGCCTCGTCCCGCCACTCCGGCGCCGGCATGTTGTGCAGGTCACCGGTGGCCGCCGCATGCAGGTACGGCAGCAGGTCGCTCTTCAGCCGCAGCATCAGCACCTGGCACTCCGGGTCGCCGAAGCGCGCGTTGTACTCCACGAGCTTCGGCCCCTGCTCCGTCAACATCAGGCCCGCGTACAGCACGCCCCGATACGCCGTCCCTTCCGCCGCCATTCCCGCCACAGTGGGCGCGATCAGTCGCGCGCGCGCCTGCTCCACGACCTCCGGCGTCAGCACCGGCGCCGGGCTGTACGTGCCCATCCCGCCGGTGTTCGGCCCCTCGTCGCCGTCGTAGGCGCGCTTGTGGTCCTGCGCGCCGCCGAACAGCATCGCCGTCTTGCCGTCGCAGAGCGCGAACAGCGACGCCTCCTCGCCGGCCATGAACTCCTCGACCACCACGCGCGCGCCCGCAGCGCCGAAGCGCCCGGACAGCATCTCGCGTACCGCGCCTTCCGCTTCGGCGCGGTCCATCGCGATGACCACGCCCTTCCCCGCCGCCAGCCCGTCCGCCTTGATCACGTACGGCGGCTGCAGCCGGTCGACGAACGCCAGCGCCGGCTCCGCCTGGTCGAACACGCCATAGGCGGCCGTCGGCAGACCGTGCCGCGCCGCGAAGTCCTTGGTGAACGCCTTGGAGCTCTCCAGCCGCGCCGCCGCCGCCGTCGGCCCGAAGCAGGGGATCCCGATCTCGGAGAGCTTGTCCGCCAGCCCCCTCTCCAGCGCCGCCTCCGGCCCCACCACCACCAGGTCCGCCCGGATGTCGCGCGCCAGCGCCGCCAGCCCGCCGGCGTTGTCGGCCTTCACCGGCCGCAGTTCCCCAAGCCGCTCCATGCCCGGGTTGCCCGGCGCGATCACCAGCCGCGTCAGCAGCGGCGACTGCGCTATCTTCCAGGCCAGCGCATGCTCGCGCCCGCCCGAGCCCACCAGAAGGACGTTCATCCGTCCTGCGTAGCCGCCGCGCCCCGCCGCGTCACCACCGGGCTGCACGCCGCCAGGAGAGAGGCGCGCCGCGCCCTCTGCGCCATTGATCTCTTGGCTGCGAGCCTGCCGGTCGGGACAGGTCAGTCAAGGACCGCGCCTCCGGCGCGGCCGCTCCGCGGCGGCCTTGCAGGCCGTCCTTGAGTGACCTGTCCCGACCGGCTCCCATCCAGCAAGAGATCGAAGCTTCTCTCCCTTCCCCCTTGCGGGAGAAGGTGCCGCGAAGCAGGCGGATGAAGGGTCCTCCCGCCCCCGCCGCGTTTGTCTCGCGAGACAAGACAACCGGAGACAACGCAGGACAATTCAGGAGGGCGGAGACACGCCTTGTCCCCCTCCTCCGCGCCGGCCGTACAATAGGCGCATGCAACCGCCCTTCAGCCGCGCTCCGGTGGCCGCCTCCCTACTCAAGAGGCCCGCCGCACGCCTCCCGCGCCGATCCGCGCCGCCCTCCGCCGCAGGCCGCCCGCCCGCATCTATTCACCCCCTGCGCCGCGCGGATTGTCCTCCACCGCACCCGGAGACAACACCCGGCCCCTGCCCCGACTCCCCTCCGCGCCTTATGTTGCCCTGATGTCCGTCGCCGACCTGATCCCGCCCGAGGGTAACGCCAAGGCCTATTCGGTCTCCGAACTCAGCAGCGCGTTGAAGCGGACGCTGGAGGACGCCTACGGCTTCGTCCGCCTGCGCGGCGAGGTGTCGAAGGTCACCCGCCACGCCTCCGGCCACGTCTACCTGACGCTCAAGGACGAGAAGGCCTGCATCGACGGCGTGGTCTGGAAGATGACCGTGCGCGGGCTGAAGGCGCAGCCGCAGCAGGGGCTGGAGGTCATCGTCACCGGCCGGATCACCACCTACGCCGCCGGCTCCCGCTACCAGATCGTTATCGAGACGATGGAGCACGCCGGGGTGGGCGCGCTGCTCGCCCAGCTCGAGCGCCTGAAGACGCAGCTCCGCGGCGAGGGCCTATTCGACGCCGCCCGCAAGCAGCGCGTCCCCGTCACCCCCGCGGTGGTCGGCGTCATCACCAGCCCCACGGGGGCGGTGATCCGCGACATCCTCCATCGCATCCGCGACCGCTGGCCCTGCCGGGTCGTGGTCTGGCCGGTGGTGGTCCAGGGCGACCGCGCCGCCGCCGAGGTCGTGACGGCGATCCGGGGCTTCAACGCGCTCGCGCCCGGGGGTCCGGTGCCGCGCCCGGACGTGATCATCGTCGCGCGCGGCGGCGGCTCGGTCGAGGACCTCTGGCCCTTCAACGACGAGGCGCTGGCCCGCGCCGTCTCCGCCGGCTCGATCCCGCTGATCTCCGCCGTCGGGCACGAGACCGACACGACTCTGATCGACTTCGTCTCCGACCTGCGCGCGCCGACGCCCACGGGCGCGGCCGAGCTGGCGACGCCGGTGCTGGCCGAACTCCGAGCCTCCGTGCGCGACCTCGACGCCCGTCTCGGCCGCTGGAAATCGCGCTCGCTGGAAGGCGCCACGCAGCGCTTCGACTTCGCCGCCAGCCGGCTGGACGCCGCGCTGCAGAAGAACACGGCCGTCCACGCCCACGACCTCGTCCGCACCACCGCCCGCTTCACGCCCGCGCTGCTCCAGCGTCCCGGCGAGCTCAAGGCGCAACGCCTCACCGAACTCTCGCGCCGCCTGGACGACGCCGTCGGCCGCTATGCCGAACAGGCGGGCCGCCGCGCTCGTCTCCCCGACCTCGAGGCGCGACTGAAGAGCGGACTCGAGCGCCGCCTGAAGCGCGCAGCCGATCAGCTTGACGCGCTGGAGAAACTCCGCGTCTCGTTCAACCCCGAGCGTCCGCTGGATCTCGGCTTCGCCCTCGTTCGCCGCGCCTCCGGCACGCTGGCGCGCGCCGCCGACGAACTCGCGGCCGGCGAGACGGTCCAGCTGAAGTTCAAGGAGGGCGAGCGTTCCGCGGTGATCGACGGCGGTCGCCCCGCCCGCGCCAAGCCGCTCGCCGCCGACCAGGGCAAGCTGTTCTGAGCGACGCCCTGGCCACCACGATGCCGCCGGTCCGCTACGTGGACACGAACGGCGTGCGCATGGCGATCTACGAGGCCGGCGAGCGCCGCGGCCCGCCCGTGGTCTTCCTGCACGGCTTCCCCGAGCTCGCCTTCTCCTGGCGTCACCAGTTGCAGGCTCTCGCCGCCGCCGGCCGCTGGGCAATCGCGCCGGACCAGCGCGGCTACGGCCTCACCGACGCGCCGGACGCGGTCGAGGCCTACGACATGGAGGCGCTCACCGGCGACCTCGTCGGCCTCCTCGACGCGCTCCAGGTCGATCAGGCGATCTGGTGCGGCCACGACTGGGGCGGCCTGGTCGGCTGGCAGATGCCGATCCGGCATCCCGGGCGCACAGCCGGGGTGATCGGCCTGAACACGCCCTTCCTGCCGCGCACGCCCATCGAGCCGGTAGAGATGCTGCGCCAGCTCTACGGCCCCTGGCACTACATCGTCTTCTTCCAGGCCCGCGGCGCGGCCGAGGCGCTGTTCCAGCTCGACGTGCGCCGGAGCTTCCAGTTCTTCATGCGCACCGGCGACGCGCAGGCCGCGCAGGCGGCGGCGAAACGCGAGGGGACCCGCTCGCTGTTCGCGCTGCAGGAAGCGATCAACTGGTTCTCGCCGAAGCCCGAGCAGCAACTGCTCGCGGCCGACGAGCTCGACGTCTACGTCGAAGCCTTCCAACGCACCGGCTTCCGCGGCGGAATCAACTGGTACCGCAACCTCACCCGCAACTGGGAGGAAGCGGCGGACCAGGTCCAGCACGTCCCCCACCCCGCCCTGATGATCACCGCCGAGCACGATCCCTTCCTGCCGCCACGGCTCGCCGCCGGCATGGAGGCCTACGTTCCGAACCTCGACCGGCACATGGTCGAGGGCTCCGGCCACTGGACGCAGCAGGAGAAGCCGGAGGAGGTCTCCCGCGTCATCGTGGACTGGCTCGACCGCCGCTTCCCGCTCGACGCCTCCGGCGCGACGCAATAGGAACGGGCGCTCCGATGGCCTCCTTCATCGCCCCGCCCGCCCGCCGAGGACTCTATCCCGAGGTCGAGCCGCACATGAGCGGCTGGATGCTCACCGGCTCGCGGCACGAGATCTACTGGGAAGCCTGCGGCGCCCGCGACGGCAAGCCCGCCGTCGTCCTGCACGGCGGCCCCGGCGGCGCCATCAACACCACCATGCGCCGGTTCTTCGACCCGTCGCGCTGGCAGACGGTGCTGTTCGACCAGCGCGGCTGCGGCAAGAGCCGGCCCAACGCCCTGCTCGAAGAGAACACCACCTGGAACCTGATCGCCGACATCGAGCGGCTGAGGGACATGCTGGGTATCGAGAAGTGGACGGTCTTCGGCGGCTCGTGGGGGTCCACCCTGGCGCTGGCCTACGCCCTCACCCACCCCGAGCGCGTCGAGGGCCTGATCCTGCGCGGCGTCTTCCTGCTGCGCCGGCGCGAGCTCGAGTGGTTCTACCAGGACGGCGCCTCGATGATGTTCCCCGACGCCTGGGAGCGCTTCGTAGCCCCCATCCCGCCGGAGGAGCGCTCCGACATGATGGCGGCCTACTATCGCCGCCTCACCGACGAGGACCGCGAGGTCCGCACCGAGGCCGCCCGCGCCTGGAGCCAGTGGGAGGGCGACACCCTCTCCGTGCGCGGCCCCGAGGGCCGCCCGCCGAAGTTCGAGGAGGACGACTTCACCGTCGCCTTCGCCCGCATCGAGGCCCACTACTTCACCAACGGCGGCTTCTTCCCGACCGAAAACTGGCTGCTCGAGAACGTCGACAAGATCCGCGGCATCCCGGCCTGGATCGTTCAGGGCCGCTTCGACGTGGTGACCCCGATGGAGTCCGCCTGGCTGCTGCACAAGGCTTGGCCTGAGGCGAACTTCGAGGTGATCTGGGACGCCGGCCACGCCTCGACGGAGCCCGGCATCATCGACGCGCTCGTGCGCGCCACGGACGCCGCCTACTAGGAGGGGTGCGCCTCGACCTCCTGCTCCGCATCCGGCTTCGCCTCCGGCGCGGGCCGGCGGGTCTCCACCAGCTCGCGCAGCGCGAAGCCGATCCGCCGCGGCTCCTCCGCCGGCTTCTCCTTCGGCATCGAGGTCAGCAGCACCGACAGCTGGGTGTAGTGCTGGATCAGCCGCACCGGCCGCTGATCCTTGTTCTTGCCGTAGAACATAATCAGGTCCGGTCCCCAGAACCCGATGTCGTCGATATGGAAGGTCCCCTCGCCCGGCGTTCCCACCATCCGCCCGCCGATCTCCTCCTCGTTCGACAGGCTCTTCTCGAAGTCCTCGATCAGACGCACCAGCCGGTCGAACATCCACTCCGCGGGGTTGTCCTTGTTCGGCGGGCACTTGGCCTGCTCGACCTTCGCGCCGGCCTTGCCGGTGGTGGTCGGCAGCGGCGGGGCGTAGCCGTCCCACTCGCCGTACACCGGGGCCTGCACGGGCGCGGACGCGGCGGTGAGCGGCGCCTCACCGGTCACCGGGGGCTTCGCGTCGGTCGGATCGGCCATGGCGGGCTCCCTGCTTCCGGGAGGAAACCCATGACCCGGCGGGAGGTTCTAAAGCAAGGTTCCCCGGCCCGAGGTGATCTCCGCGTAGCGGTGCACCCGCACGCTCATGACCAGCCCGAAGCCGATCATCACCGTCAGCATCACGGTGCCGCCGTACGACAGCATCGGCATGGGGATGCCCACCACCGGGGCCAGGCCCATGATCATCGCCGCGTTGATCAGCACGTAGAGCGCGAACGTGGCCGTGACGCCGGTCGTCGCCAGCCGCCCGAAGTGGCTGTGGCTGATCGTGGCCACTCGCAGCGACTGCCCGATGACGATGCCGTAGACGATGAGCAGCCCCAGCGCGCCGATGAACCCGAACTCCTCCGCCAGCGAGGCGTAGATGAAGTCCGTGTGCTTCTCGGGCAGGTAATTCAGCTGGCTCTGCGAGCCGAGCCCGAAGCCCTTGCCGAGGAAGCCGCCGGAGCCCAGCGCGATCTTGCCCTGCAGCGTGTGGTAGCCCGCACCGGACGGGTCCGCCTCCGGATTGAGAAAGGTCAGGACCCGCTGCCGCTGGTACTCGTGCAGCACGAAGAAGAACATCAGCGGCGCGATCACGGCCACGGCGGCCGCGCCCGCCGCCACCACGCGCCAGGTGATCCCCGCCACGAAGACGATGGCGATTCCGGTGCCGAGGATCAGCAACGAGGACCCCAGGTCCGGCTGGTGCGCTACCAGCCCGACGGGCGCGGCGATCAGCGCCGCCGGGATCAGCAGCCGCCACGACCACTTCGCCGCCTGCGCGGTGGCGCCGTGGTAGAAGCGGGCCAGCGCCAGCACGAGGCCGATCTTCATGATCTCGGAGGGCTGGAAGCTGACCGGCCCGATCTCGAGCCAGCGCGTCGCGCCCATGCGGGTGTCCCCCGCCACCTCCACGGCGACCAGCAGCAGCAGCGCCACCGCGTACGTCGGGTAGGAGATGGCGAACCACACGCGGATGTCGACCATCGCCAGCACCAGCGTCATCGCCAGGAAGACCCCGAAGCGTACGATGTGATTGGCCGCCCAGGGCGTGAACGAGCCCCCGCCGACCGAATAGAGCATGATCGCGCCGGTGCCCGCGATCACGCAGAGCAGGCCGATGAAGGTCCAGTCGATCTCGGCGAGCTTGCTGCCGATGCGGTTGCGCTCGCCGGGCCGGGTCAGGCTGGTGGCGGTCATGTGCTGGCGACCTGCATCTCGGGCGGACCCATCATGCGCTTTCGCATCTCAGGGTCCTTGAGCAGGACCACCTTCATGATTTCGCGGGCGCGCGGCGCGGCGGCGAGGCCCCCGCCCTGGCCGTGCTGGACGATGACGCTGATGGCGTAGCGCGGCTGGTCGAGCGGGGCGAACGCCACGAACAGCCCGTGGTCGCGCAGGCTCCACTGCACGCCGGTGCTCTTGCGCGAGCCGGCGCCGTAGTTGCGCACCTGGGCCGTGCCGGTCTTGCCGGCCATTTTCAGGGGCCCCAGGCCGAGCTGGCTGTTGCGGTAGCCCGTGCCCCCGATGTCGGTCACGGCCGCCATGCCGCCGCGGACACGCTCGAGGTGGTCCTTGGCGAAGGGCAGGTCCGGAACGTCCGCGCCCGACGGCCGCTCGACGCCGCCCACGGAGCGGATCAGCCGCGGCATGATCTTCTTGCGGCCGTTGGCCAGTCTGGAAGTGTAGACGGCGAGCTGCAGTGCGTTCACCGCGAGCGCCCCCTGCCCGATGCCGTAGCTGGGGCTCTCGCCCGGCCACCACTTCCGCATGTCGGGATGCGGGTGGTTCTTGTAGTACTCGCGCTTCCACGCGGTGCTCGGCACGATCCCGGGCTTCTGGCCGTCGATGCCGATGTCGAAGGTCTGGCCGAAGCCGAGTTCCTTCGCCACCTCCGCGATGGCGTCAGGGCCGACCTCCAGCGCGACGTTGTAGAAGTAGACGTCGCAGGAGTTCTTGATCGCGGCGTGCAGATCCTGCGGCCCGTGCGTGCTGTGGCAGGCGAACCGCCGGCCGAAGTAGAAGCCGCCCGTGCAGGTGTAGCGCCGCTCGGGCGGTATGCCCTTCCGGAGCCCCGCCAGGCCCGTGACCATCTTGAAGGTCGAGCCCGGCGCGTAGGTCCCGGTGATCGCCTTGTCGAGCAGCGGCTTGCGCTCATACTCGTTCAGCAGCCGGTACTCGCGCCCCGGCACGCCGCTCACGAACTTGTTCGGGTCGAACGCCGGCGACGACGCCATGCACAGGATGTCGCCGTTGCGGATGTCCATCACCACGGCCGAGCCCGACTCCGGCCCGAACACCTCGATGGCGCGCTGCTGCACGTCCGCGTCCAGGGTCAGCACCACGTCCTTGCCGGGCACGGCTTCGGTCGAGGCCGCGTGGTTGATGCGGATGACCCGGCCCTCGGCGGTCACCTCCGCCTTCTGGGCGCCCGCCTTGCCGCGGAGATCCTCGTCGAGCGCCTTCTCGACGCCCATCTTTCCGATGCGGAAGCCGGGGTGGAGGTAGATCCGCTCCGGCTCCTGGCCGGTCTTTTCCTTGATCTTCTGGATGTCGCGGTCCGACACCTTGGCCACGTAGCCGACCGAGTGCGCGAAGGCCCCGCCGAAGGGATAGACGCGCGCCTCGTTCATGTCGGCGATCACGCCCGGCAACTCGGGCGCCCGCACGGTGATCCGCGAGAACTCGTCCCACGTCAGGTCGTCCGCCAGCGACACCGGCATCGAGCGCGGGCTGGTCTTGATCTGCCGCAGCAGCTGCTCGCGCCGCGCGACCGTGCCCGGCAGCAGCTCGCCGATGACGTCGAGCGTCTTCTCCACGTCGTCGAGGTCGTCACGCGAGACGGTCACCCGGAAGTTCGGCCGCGACGCCGCCAGCTCGATCCCGAACCGGTCCAGAATGCGCCCGCGCGGCGCCGGGATCAGCCGGTCCTGGAACTGGTTCTCGGCCGACGCCATCCGGTACTTTTCGGTCTGCAGCAGCTGCAGCTGCGCCAGCCGCCCGCCCAGCACGGCGATGCCGAGCCCGGTCAGGCCGCCCAGCACGAAGGTCCGGCGGTGGAACGCGCCCTGGCGTTCGTTCACGTCGCTGAAGTTGACGGAGTCGGTCATCGGAAGCGGACGTCGGCCTCTTCGAACTGATCGATCAAGCGTCCCGCCACAGGATACAACAAACCGGTAACGAGGGCCTGCGACGCAACGGCCCAGAAGCTCGGTCGCACCCTCGCGTCCATCATCGTGAACAGATAGGCGGCACCCAGCACCAGCAGCACCGTCCCGGCGTACCAGACCCAGGTCACGACATAGCCCTGGCCGGAGATCAGCGGCCGCGTCACCAGCACGGCCGCGTAGCCGATCAGCAGGCTCAGCGCCCAGAAGCCCATCGCCGCGCCCCAGAACAGGTCGAGCACCATCCCCACCAGCAGCAGCGCGAACGGCGCCAGCAGCGACGGCCGCACCAACGCCCAAGCGAAGGCCAGCACCACGGCGAACACCGGCTCGGGCAGGCGCAGCCCCGCGACCCGCAGCGGCACCGCCAGCAGCCACGTCGCCAACAGGCAGGCCAGCGCCGGCAGCAGCAGCCACGTCAATGGGTTCAGCGGGCGGGCCGCCCGTCCGCCTCGACTGCCGCTGAGCGTCATCCGGGCGTCGCCGGCGGGGTCGTCGCCGCGGGCGCCGCGGCGGGCGGCGGGGTCACGGGAGCAGGCGTCGGCGTCGGCGTAGCGGGCGGGGCGCGACGGACCGGCGCCGGCGCGGTGGCGGCAGGGCGAGGCCTGGGCGTCGCCGCGACCGGTCTGGACGGGACGGCCGCCGCCGTGGGCGCCGGGCGAACCGCGACCGCGCCGGGCGGCGTCGCGCCCGCCGCCCCGGGCGCCGGCGCGCCGGGAACGACCGAGCCGGGGATCACGGGCGCAGCCACGGGAGCCGCAAGCGCCGGCACCGTCGTCACCGACAATCCGGGCTGGTTCGCCAACTGGCTGAAGTCCTGGAACTGCAGGATGCGCACGAAGTCGATCGGCGAACGGTCGGAGTAGAGGCGCGCGCGCCAGACCCCGTCCAGCCCCTTCACCGCCACGCCCACCGGGATCCCCCGCGGGAACACGCCGCCGTCGCCGGAGGTGAGGATCGGGTCCCCGTTTCGCACGGGATCGGCGCCCCGGAGGAATTCCAGCCGCGGGTTCGGCCCGCCGTCGCCGGTCAGGATGGCGCGCGCGTTGGTGCGGTCCACCAGCACCGGCGTCTTGCTGGACGGGTCCGTGACGAGCATCACCCGGCTGACGCCGCGCGCGACGCCCACGACGCGTCCGACCAGCCCGTGCTCGCTCAGCACCGGGTGGCCGACCTTGATCCCCTTCTCGGTCCCCGCGTTCGCCAGCCGCGTCGTGTTGAAGGCGCCGCGCGCATCGGTGACCACGTGGGCGGTCACCATCGGCACTTCGGGATAGGTCTTCAGCCGCAGGATGGTCCCGTATCGGTCGTTGACGTCGCGCAGGGCCACGGCCGTGTCACGCCACTGCCGCATCTCGCGCAGCTCACGCTTCAGCCGCCGGTTCTCGCTCACCGCGCCGAAGTAGTCGCCGATCCACTCAAAACCGTCGCCGACGCCGCGCACGGGGGCCGCCAGCACGCTGCCAGCCGCCGCCGCGCCACGGTCGAACCCGTTGCGAATGGAGCCCCAAGCTTCCTCGTCCAGCGAATCCCGGCGGTCGCCCAGCAGCATGAAGGCAGCCACCAGGATGGCGACCCCCACGGCCGCGCCAGCGGTCCAGGTCAGCGGGACCTTCAGGTCCTCGAGCGGACTCTCCCGGAAAGGCAAGGGGACGTCTCCGACGCGTACAGGGGCGCCGCTGAGGGTCTACTGATTCTAGGCGATGGTGGCGTCGAGCACGCCCTTCATCCACTTGGGATGCTCGAGCACGCGCCCGCAGCCCAGCGCCACGCACGACAGCGGATCGTCCGCCACCGTCACCGGCAGGCGCGTCGCCTCGCCGATCACCGAGTCGAGCCCGCGCAGCAGCGCTCCGCCCCCGGTCAGCATGATGCCCTTGTCGGCGATGTCGGCGGCGAGTTCCGGCGGGGTCGCTTCCAGCGCCACCTTCACGGCTTCCACGATTTGGCTGACCGGCTCGGCCAGCGCCTGCGCGGCCTGGGCCTCGCTGATGCGCACTTCGCGCGGCACGCCCTGCATGAGGTCGCGGCCCTTCACCTCGATGGACAGGCCCTCGCCGTCCACCGGAGCCCGCGCGGTGCCGATTTCCTTCTTGATCCGCTCGGCCGTGGTCTCGCCGATCAGCAGGTTATGGTGCCGGCGCATGTAGGCGACGATGGCGTCGTCCATCATGTCGCCGCCGACCCGCACCGAGCGCGAGTAGACGATGCCGGAGAGGCTGAGCACCGCCACCTCGGTGGTGCCGCCGCCGATGTCCACCACCATCGAGCCGGTCGGCTCGTGGATCGGCAGGCCGGCGCCGATGGCCGCGGCCATAGGCTCGTCGATCAGGCCGACCCGGCGGGCGCTGGCGTTCAGGCAGCTGTCGTTGATGGCGCGGCGCTCGACCGCGGTGGCGCCGGACGGCACGCACACGATCACCTTGGGGTTCACGAAGCCCTTGCGGTTGTGAACCTTGCGGATGAAGTGCTTGATCATCTCCTCGGCGACTTCGAAGTCCGCGATCACGCCGTCGCGCATTGGGCGGATCGCCTCCATGTGCCCGGGCGTGCGGCCCAGCATCTGCTTGGCCTCGAGGCCCACCGCGTGGACGACCTTGCGGCCGCCCATGTTGCGCAGCGCCACCACGGAGGGCTCGTTCAGCACGATGCCCTTCCCCTTCATGTAGATCAGCGTGTTGGCGGTCCCCAGATCGATCGCGATGTCGTTGGAGATCATGCCGAAGAGCGAAGCGAACATGTGCGTGGGTCTCGGACCTGGGCGGCGGCGGGAACGGCGGGTCCCGCGACTGTCAGACGTCGCCCGCCGCGCGAATCTCTTCGCAAGAGCAGTCTACGCCCACGGGAGCGGGTTCCACCTGCTTTCGCATGCGTCGCGCGCGATTTGCAAGGTTATCAACAGATAAGCGGCGGGTGGTACGGCCACGCTTACTCGAGCGTGATCTCCTCACGCGCGAACGCCCGTTGAGCCGCCGGACGCGCCGCGACCCGCCGCGCGTGCTCCGTCAGCGCCGGAAACAGGGCCATGTCCATGAACCCGCGCATCGCCCAGCGCGTGAACACGAGCAGGTAAGGATCTGAGATCGTGTAGCTGTCGCCATGCACCCACTCGCCCGTCAGCTTCTCCTCGACAATGGCGAACAGCTCCGCGACGGCGTGCGGCGCGCGCCGCTTCATCGCCTCGGCCGCCTCGGCTCCCTCGCCGTACCGCTCCGGACGGAAGGCGTGCGCGAACGCGACGTGCACGCCCGACGACAGGAAGTTGTTGAAGCTGTTCACCTGCCCCATCGCCCAGGGATCGTCGACCGGCGCCAGCGCTGATTCGGGAAAGGCGTGCGCCAGGTAGGCCAGGATCGCCGGGTTCTCGGTCAACACGCCGCGCTCCGTCACCAGCGCCGGCACCCGCCCCTTCGGGTTCAGCGCCAGGAACTCAGGCTTGCGTTGGTCGCCCTCTCTCAGGTTCAGCTTCACCGGCTCGAACGGCTCGCCGATCTCCTCCAGCACGATGTGCGGCGCGGTCGAGCAGGCGCCCGGCGCCCAGAACAGCTTCAGCATCAGCCCGCCTCCTCCTTGGTCTCGCCGCGCCGCTCGAGGAACCAGCGCGCCACCAGCATCAGCACCAGCCAGCCCGCGCCGATCCCCGCCAGGATCGCCGAGCTCCAGACACCATCGCCGCGCACCGCCGTCATGAACGAGCCGCCGAAGAAGGCGACCACCGCGGTCTTGGGCAGCACCCCCAGCGCGCAGCCGGCGAGGAAGCTGACGAAGCGCGCCTTCGACACCCCGAAGGCCATGTTGACCACGATGAACGGCGCGGACGGCACGTTCCGGATGATGAAGGAGCCCACGAACGCATTCCGACCCACGAACCGCGACAGCCGGTTCAACCCCTCGCCGCCGAAGCGCTCCAGCGACCGCGCCCCCACCAGCCGGCCGACGTAGAAGGTCACCGCCGCCGACACCACGGTGGCGACCCAGGAGTAGGCGAAGCCGAGCCACGGCCCGAACGCCACCACGCACGCGGCGATCAGCAGGAACTGCGGCGCGCCCACGAAGGCCGTCAGCGTGAACACCGCGATCACCACCGGCAGGCCCCACGGCGTGTCGGCGAAGCCGCCGAGCCACCGCTCGACCTCCTGTTCGGTCTCGATCCCGAGGCTGGTCTTGCCGAACAGGAACACCGCCGCGATGGAGGCGAACAGCCCGACCGTCACCGCCACCGCGCGCCAGGTGCGCGCGTCCATGGTCAGCAGGAACTGAACGAGGCGGTTCATGCCGCGGTTATACGCGCAGCCGAGCGGCGCCCGGCAAGCCGGCGGAACTCAGCCGGGAAGGCGTCGAAAAACGGCCGACACCTGCTGGTCCCGGTCTAGTCTCACCCGGCACCAGCTGCGATCCTCCAGCGGCTCGCAGCCGGACCACTCCGTGGTCCAGTCGCGGCCGAACGTCCCCGGCGCCAGCGCCCTGAGCAGCACCTCCGTCTTGCGTCGGGCGCGCAGCCAGCAAAGCCGTACGGGGCCGCGAGTGTACCGATAGGGATGCGCGCCACAGTAGACGCCCCGCGGCACGCTCGCCACCAGAGTGTCGACACCGGCCTCCCCGGCGACTGAGACCGAGAGCAAACGATCGGGCCGGGCGATCGTGATCACGACCCCCTCGACTTCCGCGCCCTCCTCCACCAGCCCGGGCAGGGCCGGGGCGGGCTCAGCTTGGGGCGCCTGGGCGGCGGCGAGCAGCAACGGGAGGAGAATCGAGACCACCTCCCCCCTTAGCGGGCGCAACTAGCGCGCGCTAGGGTGAGCGCTCAAGGACGCGTCAGGGATTGTTCGCCGCCTTCGGAGGGCCATCCTCCCGCGGAGCTTCGGCGAGGATTCCCGCTGCGTGGAGGTTCCGCGCCAGCTCCTGGACTGTGTACGGCTTCTGCAGCACCAGCCGCTGCTCGTCTTCGCCGCGCAGGCCCGCCCGGCCGTAACCGGTCGCGTAGACGAACGGTATTCCCCGCTCCGCCAGCGCGTCGGCGATGGGGAAGGCCTTCTCCCCGGCCAGGTTGACGTCCAGCACGGCCGCGTCGAACCCGCCGGCCCGCACCAACGTCAGCCCGCCGCTCAGGCTCGCCGCCGGGCCCACGATCTCGCAACCGAGGTCGAGGAGCATGTCCTCGAGCATCATGGCGACCATGGCCTCGTCTTCCACGACGAGCACGCGCGGCCCCGGCGCCTTCGCGAGCGCCGCGTTCATCCGGCGCTGCTGACGGTTGCAGAATAGCTGAACGCTCGCGGCTTCATCCGACCTTCTGGTCCCCCACGGAAAAGCACGTTCGGTGCAAACGCGCTGGCCCCCGACCCGGTTCCTCAGGTCAGCGTTCGGACGATTCCATGACCGCATGCATCCGGGCGTCCACGCTCTCGGAGGGGTGAGCTGCGGCCTCGGCGCGGAGGCGCGCAAGCTCCGTCTGCCCCCTCGCCTCGTCGGCCATGAGCCGCGCAACGAACCCGCCGTCGCGCACGGCCGCCAAGGCCTCGCGCATGGCCTCCCGCGCCGGCGCGCCGATCACCCGGGGCCCGGTCAGGTAGGCCCCGAACTCGGCGGTGTTCGACACCTTCCGGTACATGCCGGCGATCCCGTGCTGGAAGATCAGGTCGGTGACCAGCTTGGCCTCGTGCAGCGTCTCGAACCACGCCACTTCCGGCGGGTACCCCGCCTCGACCAGCGTCTCCCAGGCGGCTCGGATGAGCTCCGGAACCCCGCCGCACAGCACCGCCTGCTCGCCGAACAGGTCGCACTCGCACTCGTCCCGGAACGTCGTGCGGATCATCCCGGTCCGCCCGCAGCCCAGCGCCGCGCCGTAGGCCAGCGCCGTGTCCCAGGCCCGTCCGCTCGCGTCCTGATGCACGGCGAACAGCCCGAACACGCCGCCTCCGCGCTCGAAGATCGACCGGATCACCGCGCCGGCCCCCTTGGGATTGGCCAGGATCACGTCGATTCCCGCCGCCGGCCTGATCAGCCCGAAGTTGATGGCCAGTCCATGGATGAACACCAGCGTGGCCCCGGCTCGCAGGTGGGGACCGATCTCCTTGTCGTAGAGCGAAGGCTGCACCTCGTCCGGCGCCGCCAGCACCAGCACCTCGGCCCAGGCCGCCGCCGCCGCCGTCCCGACCACCTCGAACCCGTCCGCCCGCGCCTGCAGGATCGTGGCCGAGTCCGGCTTGAGCGCCACCCGGATCGCCGCCACCCCGGAATCCCGCAGGTTCAGCGCGTGCGTCCGTCCCTGGCTGCCGTAGCCGACCACCGCCACCCGCTGCGACCGGATGAGCGACACGTCGGCGTCGCGTTCGTAGAAGACGTCCATCGGCCGCGTCATAGACCCGCGAGCGTCCGCGGCCCAGCTTGGACGCGGGCTAGCGCGTCCCCGCCCGCGCCTGCGGCGGCGGCGGCGGCGCGGTCGCAGCGGTCGCCGCGTCGTCGGCCGGCGTGTCGATGTCGATCAGGCCCTTCCACTGCCCGGCCGGGTTCTTCCGCCAGACGGTGACGTAGCGATGGTAGCTCCGCGGCCGGCTCGCATCCGACGGGACGAACTCCGCCCGGCCGAAGCTCGCGCCGAAGTCCCCGGTCTCCGAAACCCACGCCTCCAGCGGCGCCCAGTTGAGCGTTCCCGCCGCCGCGGGGCTGGTCCGGAAGTGCCGGTAGATCGCGTCCGCGCCTCGCACCGGGTCGCCGTCGCGGCGCACCAGCAGCGAGTCGTTCTGGTCCATGAACTCCTGCGCCGCCTTGGCCAAGCCCACCGCTCGCGCCCGCGCCGCGAACGCGCGGTCGGCCGCCAGCACTTCTTCGGTTCCGTCGGCGGCGATCTCCGCCTGCTCCTGCGCCTGCGCGCCCTCGACGCCGGCGGAGCCCTTCGCCGCCTTGACCGAGCCGCCGGTGGCGACGAGATCCCTGTAGGCCTGCTGGTAGCGGTCGAACCGCTCCTTCGCGAACACCGCGTCGAAGCGAGCGTCGCGGCCCATCGCCGCCCGGATGATCGTCTGCGCGGCCTCCGCGACGGAGCCCACCTCGGCCGGGTCGCAGCTGCGGCGCAGGTGCACCGCGCGGCGGATGTCCACCATCGTCAGGTCGTACGAGGCCCCGGCGACGCAGAGCGGGTCCACCGTGTCGCCGCCCTCGCTGATCACCACGTGGCGCGGCTGCCGCCAGACCGGGCTCTCCATCAGCGCCAGGAAGGCCTTGCGGGTCTCCGGCCCCAGTTCCTCGTTGATGTCCACCCGACGCGTGATGTCCGGCGCGCAGCAGCCCCGCCCCGCCCGCGCCTGCACGAAGGCGCGGCCGTCGCTGCGCACGATCACCCGCACCACCGCCTGGCGGCTGCTGTCGGTCGGCCGGTACCAGGTCTCGAACACCGCCTCGCCGCGTCGCAGCGAGAGCACCTGCAGCGGCTGCAGCCCCCACAACCGGTAAAGCGACGCGTCCACGCCGTTGTCGAACTTCGCCCGCACCCGCGCGTCGTTCTGCGTCCAGCGGCGGTTGGCGAGCGGATCGAACCGGGCCTCCTGCACCACCTCCTCGTTCGCCCACCATTCCTCCGGCGGGATCGCCGCGGGGACGGCGGACGAGGGCGGCGGCGGCGGAGGCTGCCTCCGGCCGAAGATCTGCGCCGACGCGGGCGGCGCCAGCAGGGAGAGGCCGATCAGGCCGCAGGCGAGAGACCGAAACATGCGGACGCCTCTAGGGGAGCCGGTCTGACTCCCGGGTGAACAGATGTCCCGTCACACGAGGTGGGCCGCCTCGCCGAAGCCTTCAACCCGCGGCCACTGCGGCGTCTGGTTGCGGAACCAGGTCAGCTGGCGCTTGGCGTAGCGGCGGGTCTCGCGCTGCACCCGCTCCACCGCCTCCTCTCGCGTCAGTTCGCCGCGCAGGTTCGCCGCCAGCTCCCGCACCCCCACGGCCTTCATTGCGGGCAGGTCCTGCGGCAGCTCCCGCGCCGTCAGCGCGCGCACCTCCTCCAGCGCCCCGTGCTCCAGCATCGCGGCAACCCGAGCGTCACAGCGCGCGTACAGCGCGTCCCGCGGCGGCTCTATGACCAGAGCGCGCCACTCGCCCGCTTCCAGTGGCGGCCGGGTGCCGGCCTTCCATGCACTCAGCGGCCGGCCCGTCGCGCGCAGCACCGCCGCCGCCCGGACGAGCCGCTGCCGGTCTCCCGGCGCGATCGCCGCGACCGCCTCCGGATCACCGGCCGCCAGCTCCGCCCGGAACGCCGCCTCGCCGAGCCGGTCGAAGGCCTCGCCCGCCTCGGCGCGCACGTCCTCGGGCACCGCCGGCGTGTCGGCCAGGCCCTCCGTCAGCGCCTTGAAGTAGAGGCCTGTGCCGCCGACCACGATCGCGGGACGTCCCCGCCCGCGGACGCCCCCCAGCACCTCCAGCGCCGCCCGGAGCCACCGCCCCACGGACCAGGCCTCGCCCGCGTCCTCGACGCCGTAGAGATGATGCGGCGCGCGCGCCTCCTCGGCCGCCGAAGGCCGCGCCGTCAGCACGCGCAGGTCCGCGTAGATCTGCATGGAGTCAGCGTTGACGATCTCCGCCCCGCTCGCCTCCGCGAGGCGCAGCGCGAGCGCGGACTTGCCGCTCGCCGTCGGCCCCGCGACCAGCGTGATCCAGGGCTCGGCCGCCACCGCGGCCTCAGCCGCCGCCGGCGCCGCGCTGGTAGTAGCGGAAGAAGGCGCTGTCCGGAGAGATCACCATCGTCGTGTCGCCCCGCGCCAGCGCATTCTCGTACGCCTGCATCGAGCGGTAGAACGAGGCGAACGACGGATCGCGCCCGAACGACTGGGCGAAGATCTCCGCCCGCCGCGCGTCGCCCTCGCCCTGCACCTGCCCCGCGTACTGCTGGGCCTGCGCCACGGTGATCGCCACGTCGCGGTCGGCCGCGGAGATGATCTCCCGCTTCTGCTGCTCGCCGCGGGCGCGGATGGTCGCCGCCATCTGCTGGCGGGCGGTCTCCATGCGCCGGTAGACGGCTTCCTGGTTCTGCGGCGGCAGGTCGGCGCGCTTGATCCGAACGTCGATGATGTCGATGCCAAGCCGCGAACTGGCCGCGCTCCGGTCCATCACCGCCGCCGTGCGCCGCATCAGCTCGCCACGCCGTGCGGAGATGATGTCGTTCGAGGCCGCGGAGCCCAGCACCTGGCGAAGGCTCGAGTTGAACAGCCGCTCCAGCCGGTCGTTCGCCGTGCGCTGATCGCGCAGGGTGCGGAAGAATTGCAGCGGGTCGTTGATGCGGTAGCGGACGAAGGCATCGACCACGAGCCGTTCCTGGTCGGCGGCGATGATCTCTTCCTCGTCGGTCTCCAGGGCGAGGTTGCGCTTGTCGAACTTGGCGACGTTCTCGATGAACGGCGCCTTGATCTTCAGCCCGGGGTCGGTGTTGCGGCCGACCATGTTCACCACGCGCACCGGCTCGCCGAGCCGGGTGACGACGGCCTGCTCGGTCTGGCCGACAACGAACAGGGTGTTGGCGAGCAGGATCAGCACGCCGAGGACGGCCAAGCCCCATGTGACGAGACGCCGGTTCATCGGGCGGCTCCCGTGGTCGGCGCCTGCGCGGGCGCACCCGTGGTCGCAGGCGTTTGCGGCGCCGGCGCGGTGCGGCGCTGGAAAGCGTCCGGCGGCAGGATGATCGGAGCGTTGGTCGAGCCGTTCCCGTCGAGGATGATCTTGTTCGACTCCCTCAGCACCCGCTCCATCGTCTCGAGATAGAGCCGGTCGCGCGTGACGCCCGGCGCGAGCCGGTACTGCGCGTGGACCTGATTGAAGCGCGCGGCCTCGCCCTCGGCCTGCCGGATCACGCGCTCGCGATAACCTTCAGCCTGCTGGCGGATGGCCGCGGCGTCGCCGACCGCCTCGTTGACCACGCGGTTGCGGTAGGTGTTGGCCTCGTTGATTGCGGCCTCGGCGTTCTGGCCGGCGCGCGCAACGTCCCGGAAGGCGTCGATGACTTCGCGCGGCGGCTCGGCGGCGCGGATCTGCACCTCCACCACCGTGATGCCCGCGCCGTACGACGTCAGCACCGTCTGCATGACCTGCTCGACCTGCTGCTGCACCCGTGCGCGGCCGGTTGAGACAATGCTTTCGAACGGCGTGCGGCCCACGATCTCGCGCATCGAGCTCTCGGCCACCGCCTTCACGGTCGCCTCGGGGTCGGCCACGCGGAACAGGAAGTTGTCGGCGTCGGAGATGCGCCAGGTCACGCTGAAGTCCAGGTCGACGATGTTCTCGTCGCCCGTCAGCATGAGGCTCTCCTCGGCCACGTCCGCGGCGCTGCTGGCGCCGCCGATGTCGGTGCGCTGCAGGTTGGTGACGGAGACCTTCTCCACCGCCTCGAACGGGAACGGCAGGTGCACCCGCAGGCCCGGCTCGGCCGAGCGCACATAGGCGCCGAAGCGAGTCACCACCGCCTGCTCGTTCGGCTGCACGATGTAGACGCCCGACAGCGCCCAGAGGCCCAGCGCCGCGCCGGCGACCACCGCCACCGCGCCCGGCCGCACGCCGCGCCCGTCGGGGCCGCGGAAGAACCGCTCGGCGCGCTCGCGCCAGTGACGTGTCAGGGCCTCGAAGTCCTGGCCGGGGCGCGGACCTGACGGTCCTTTCGGTCGGCGCGGCCGGCGCGGCCCGCCGGGTCCGCTCGGCCCACGACCGCCGGGAGGCGGAGGCGCGCCCCACGGGCTGCGCGGGCCGGAGTCCTCGCCCTTCGTCCGGTCGTCGCCGCCCGGCTGCGGGGCCCCCCAGGGGCCGGGCTTCGAATTATCGTTCCAGGGCATGGAGTTGGGCGTCGCGTCCTTCGGCGCGGCGGACCTGCAAGGTTCGCGCCCCGGCGGCGGGGCGCCTTGTCTTCCGGCCTACGGACGCGGATATGACGGCGCAGCCTGAACAATTCAAGAAAACGCCATGGTCGCGCTCTCCGTCCCCGACCGGGCCGCGGCGCTCGCGGCCCTGGACCGCGTCTCTGATCCCAAATCGGGGCAGGGCCTGAACGCGTCCGGCGTGGTGCGGAAGCTGGAGCTCGGCTTCGGCCGCGCCGCCGCCCGGCTCGAGGTGCCCGCCCCCGACTTCCCGCTGTACGGCGAGATCACGCGCGCCGCCGAGCAGGCGCTGCTTCAAGTCCCCGGCGTGCGCCGCGCCCACGTGATCCTCGCGCCGCAGACCATCCGCGTGCGCAAGGGCGCCACCCTCTCGCCGGAAGCCCAGGCCCAGACCGACGCCCCGCGGAGCGCCGCCGAGCCCCTTCCCTTCGTCCGCCACACGATAGCGATCGCCAGCGGCAAGGGCGGCGTCGGCAAGTCCACGGTCGCCGTGAACCTCGCCTGCGCGCTGGCCGCGCAGGGGCTGCGCGTCGGCATCGTCGACCTCGACGTCTACGGACCGTCCATCCCGAAGATGCTCGGCGTCGACGCCGATCCGGCCGTCGGTCCCGACAAGAAGCTGGTCCCGGTCCCCGCCTGGGGCCTGAAGACGATGTCCATCGGCTTCATGGTCGACGAAGGCGCGCCGATGATCTGGCGCGGTCCCATGGCCTCCTCGGCGGTCAAGCAGATGCTGCAGGACACCGCCTGGGGCTCTGAGGCCGAGCCCCTCGACGTCCTCGTCCTCGATCTCCCCCCCGGCACCGGCGACGTGCAGCTCACCATCGTCCAGAAGGTGAAGCTCTCCGGCGCCGTCATCGTCTCCACGCCGCAGGAGATCGCGCTGATCGACGCCCGCCGCGCCGCCAGCATGTTCGCCAAGACCGGCGTGCCCATCCTCGGGGTCGTCGAGAACATGGCCTTCTTCCCGGATCCCGCGACCGGCGCCCCCATCGAGATCTTCGGCCGCGGCGGCGCGCAGGCCGAGGCCGCCCGTCTCAACGTCCCCTTCCTCGCCGAAATTCCCCTCGACCCCGCCCTCCGCACCGGCGCCGACGAGGGCCGCCCGCTCACAGCCGCCGCGCCCGACAGCGACACCGCCGCCGCGTTCACACGCGCCGCCGGGTCGCTGCGCGCGATGCTCCAGCTCTGACGCCACGACAAAGCCGCGATCTCACGAAAGCGTGATGACCTCGTACTCGGAGGTCCTTCCAATGCGCCGTCTCGCCCTCGTCCTCACCGTCGGTCTCGCCGGCCTCGCCGCCTGCGGTCGCTCCGAACCCGACCCGCGCGGCGTCCGCGGCAACGAGGTGCTGCTGCAGGTCTCCGCCACCGGCCGCGCCGAGGTCCGCCCGGACGAGGCGCGCTTCACCGTCGGCGTCACCAGCAACCAGCCCAGCGCCGCCGCCGCCAGCACCGAGAACAACCGCACGATGGCGCGTGTCACCGAAGCCCTGACGCGCCTCGGCGTGAAGGAGGACGACGTGCAGACGCGCTCCCTGACGCTCTCCCGGATCGACTACGGCCCCGAGCGTGGCCGCTTCCGCGCGGACAACATGGTGGAAGTGAAGATGCGCGACCTGAAGCGCGTCGGCGAAGCTGTCGCGGCGGCCACGGAGGCCGGCGGCAACGTGGTCTCCGGCCCCGACCTGCGCATCTCCAGCCCCGAGGCCGCCGACAACCCGGCCTACGCCGCCGCCTACAAGGCCGCCCGCGCCCGCGCCGACGCCTACGCAGAAGCGGCGGGCCTGCGGGTCACGCGCGTGCTCGCCATCAAGGACGGGAACGTCGCCGAGGTGCCGATCCCCTACGCCTACGGCGGCGCGGCGACGGACGCCACGGCCGCCGAAGCCGCTCCGCCGCCGGTCATGGCCCGTAACGCGCCGCCGGTGCGCCCCGGCGTCACCACGCGCGAGGTGAGAGTCCGCGCGGACTTCGCGCTGGCCAGGAAGTAGAGCTCACCCCCGCTCCAGCACACGGAACACGAAGGCGTGGTCGTCGGCCTCGCCGGCGGGGTGCGGCTCGCGCCGCACCTCCCGCCAGCCCGCCTCGTCGAAGGTGAACCAGGCGTCGCCCTCGGGCTCCGCGTCCACCTCGGTGAGGTAGAGCCGGCGCGCCTTCGGCAACGCGAGGTCGAACACCTGCTGCCCGCCGATCACGGCCGCCTCTTCGGCGCCGTCCTCCGCGGCCTGCTCGCGCGCGATCGCCACGGCCTCGTCAAATCGCTCGCAGACCACCGCTCCCTTCGGCTCGAACGCCCCGTCGCGCGAAAGCACGATGTTCGTGCGTCCCGGCAGCGGCTGCTTCTGCAGGCTGTCCCAGGTTTTGCGGCCCATGATCACCGGCTTGCCCAGCGTGTTCGCCTTGAACAGCGCCATGTCGCTCTTCAGCCGCCACGGCAGCCCGCCCGCGCGGCCGATCACGCCGTTCCGCGCCCGCGCCACCACGATCGTCAGCAGCACCGGCACCGCCGCTAGCGCTCCAGCCCGACCGGATACACGCGGTAGCGCGCGTCGAAGTACGGCGTGCGCTCGTAGAACCAGCTCAGCCGCGCGTCCCCGTCGGCCGCGAACTTCGGGTCCGCCGCCAGCTTCGCCTCGAACTCGGCCTTCAGCTTCGGATCGGCGGCCAGCATCCGCTCCGCCAGCGGCGCGATGGCGTAGCCCTCGATGTACTCGGTGCGGTGCAGGATCTCCGGGAAGAAGCCCCAGGCGAAGAAGCTGTCCGGACTCTGCGGCTCCAGCAGCATGACCGCCAGCTCGCCCAGCGCCTGGTCCACCGGCACCCGCACCGATCCGACCGGGTAGGTCTCCGACGCCTGCTCCCGCACCGGCGCGCCCGAGATCGTCGGCGCATGGCCCTCGTTCAGAACGCCCGCGAGCTTCGCCTCCGGCAGCTTCAGGCGCTCGACCGTGACCGTGCGGGGCTCCTTCAGCACCTCCATCTCGATCGCGTGCAGCCGCAGCCGCTCGATCACCTCCGGCTTCGTCGCGGGCACCCAATAGGCTTTCGGCGCGACTGCAACGACGTCCGGCTCCGACCCGAACACCGGCGCATCCACGGCCGCCAGCGCCCTGGCGGTCCAGCGCACCTCCTCCCGGCCGGACGCGGGCGACACGTACGTCTCGCGCGAGATCGGCAGGAAGCGGAAGCTGCTCGTGGGCTGGGCCCGAGGCTTCCACGTCAGCACCACCTGGCCGGGCTTCACGGCCCGGTCCCGCGCCCGTTCGCCCCGCAGGTCGTCCGCATGCGCGGCGACCGACCTCAGCGCCTGCTCCACCAGCACGTACGTGCCCAGCACCCGCTGCCGGTACGGCTTCAGCGAGTGGGTCTCCACCAGCACCGTGGGAATGCGCGTCAGGTCGCCGTAGCCGGTGGAGAAGCGCGGCAGCGACGGCGCCATGTTGATCCCTTTCTCGGGCGCGCGCGGGTCGACGGGGTCGATGTACGGGCCGGGGAAGTGCCCGGCGGCGGTGAGCGCCGCCTCCAGCTCCGGTCGCAGCCGCTTGTCCATCCAGCGCGAGATCCCCGCCGAGCGCGCCGGCCCGCCGCCCCAGCCCTCGAAAGCGAAGGTGATGTCGTGCTGGTAGTCCACCCCGTCCGTCACGTGGAGGTCGAGGTAGAGGTCCGGCTGGTACAGCCGCAGCAGCATCAGCATCGCCCGCATCTCGGGCGAGTCCGCCTTCGCGTAATCGCGGTTCAGGTTCAGGTTCTGGGCCGTGGTGCGCCAGCCCTGGCTCACCGGCCCGCGCTGGTTCGGCCGGTTGTAGGGCGAGGTCCGCTCGTGCCCGTCGGCGTTGAACACCGGCACGAACACCAGGTTCACGCGGTCGAGCAGCCCGTCCTTGCCGCGGAAGGCGATGTCGCGGAGCAGCATCAGCCCCGCGTCCTTGCCGTCGATCTCGCCCGAGTGGATGCCCGCCTGCACCAGCACCAGCGGCTTCGCCGACTGCATGACCGCGGCGGGGTCTTCCTTGCTGACGGTGACGGCCCAGAGGTCGCGCCCCTGCGCCGTTTTCCCGAACTGCGCCATGCGGATCAGCGGGGAGGCCGCGTCCAGCCGCTGCAGCCACGCGATGGTCTCGTCGTAGGTCGGCGTGGCCGTCAGCCCCGCCCGCTCAGAAGGCGTGATCCACGGGTCGTTCGCCGGGACCACCAGCCGCTCGCTCGCCCCGCGCCACGCGGGCGCCGGCGGCAGGATCTGCTCGGGCGTGGGAAACGGCGTCTGGGCGGGAGCTTCGGCCATGACGGCCAGCATAGCGGCGAGCGCGGCGACTGACTTCATGCCCGCTTCATCGCCTGCGCCCCGCTGGTGCGTCCAGCGCCGCGGCGACGGAATCCGGTCAGACGGCGACCGGCGCCTTGATCGGCGGGTGGGGCTGGTAGCCCTCGAGCACGAAGTCCTCGAACTCGAACGCGAACAGGTCCGTCTTCGGCGCCAGCCGCATCGTCGGCAGCGGCCCCGGCGTGCGCGCCAGTTGCGTCTTCGCCTGCTCGACGTGGTTCACGTACAGGTGCGCGTCGCCGAGGGTGTGCACGAAGTCGCCGGGCTCGAGCCCCGTCGCCTGCGCGATCATCAGCGTCAGCAGCGCGTAGCTCGCGATGTTGAACGGGACGCCCAGGAAGACGTCCGCCGAACGCTGGTACAGCTGGCACGACAGCCGCCCGTTCGCGACGTGGAACTGGAAAAGGCAGTGGCACGGCGGCAGCGCCATGCTCTCCACCTCGCCCGGGTTCCACGCCGACACGATCAGCCGGCGGCTGTTCGGATTGGTGCGGATCTGCTCGACCACGTTGCTGATCTGGTCGACCACGCGGCCGTCCGGCGCTATCCACGAGCGCCACTGCTTGCCGTAGACCGGGCCCAATTCCCCCGTCGGATCAGCCCACTCGTCCCAGATGCTGACGCCGCGCTCCTGCAGCCAGCGCACGTTGGTCTCGCCGCGCAGGAACCACAGCAGTTCGTAGAGGATCGACTTCAGGTGCAGCTTCTTAGTCGTCAGCAGCGGGAAGCCGGCCGACAGGTCGAACCGCATCTGCCGCCCGAACAGCCCGAGCGTGCCCGTGCCGGTGCGGTCGTCGCGCCGCACACCGCTGGTCAGCAGGTCGCGCAGCAACTCGAGGTACTGCTCCTCGTCGCTGGCGCGAACGGCGGGCTGGAGAAGGGCGACGGCGGACATCGAGCCACTGCGCCTCAGCAACCGATTCGCGGCAAGGACCGTGCGGTCCGCCGTCCACAGCTCAGGCGATTCTGTTCACCGCTCGTCGCGCTGGTCCGGCAGCCGCTCGTAGGTCCGCTCCGGCGGCTCGGGCTGCGGCGGCGCGTCCTCGTATCGCTGCGGCACCACGCGCCCGTCCACCACCTCGGCCGGGATGTAGACGTCGTCCTTGTGGTCGTCGCCGATCAGCGCGGTGGCGAACAGCGACGCCGCCATCAGGGCCATGCCGCCCAGGAACAGCCACGCGTACGGCGCCGGCGGCACGCTCCGGCCGGTCCGCTTCGCCCACCAGCTCCACGCGAACCAGGCCGCGAACGGCAGCGCCACCAGCAGCCCGCGCAGCAGCATCATCCGGATCATGCGGCCTCCCCGAACAGCTGCTCCCGCAGTCCGCGCAGCATGCCCGCTGTCGCGCCCCAGATCAGCTGATCCCCGTGCGATACGGCGTAGTAGAACCGCTCCGCGCCCGCGAACACCTGAGAGCGTTCCTCGTAGCTGCTCGAATCCATCAGGAAAGCGAACGGCGCCTCGAACACCTCCGCCACCTCGGCCGGGTCCGGCTTCGGCGTGAAGCCCGGCCGCACGAAGCCGACGACCGGCGTCACCACGAACCCGGTGGCCGTCTCGTACGGCCGCGCCAGCCCCGCGACGGTGACCCGCTCCGGCTCGAGCCCGACCTCCTCGTGCGCCTCGCGCAGCGCCGTCTCCCACGGCGCCTCGCCGTCGTCGGCGCGCCCGCCGGGAAAGGCCACCTGCCCCGCGTGCCGCGCCAGCGCGTCCGCCCTTCGTGTCAGCAGGATCGTCGGCCCGTCGTCGTGCTCGACGATCGGCACCAGCACCGCCGCGGGGCGTCTCGTCCGCGCCTCCGGCGGCCGATAGCGGGGGTTCAGGTCGTAGTCCGACGCCGACGTCCCGCCCGCCGGGTCCCAGGCGTCGGGCGGCGCCAGCCGCTGCTGGATCCGCGCTCTCACCTCCGGCCACGGCGCGTCCGGGCTCACGTCAGGTGACTCCCCGCCGGCGCGACCGGAAACCAGCTCCCGTTCGAGCTCACGCCCAGCTGCCGCCCCTGCTCCGTCTTCCGCTCCTCGGCCGTCTCAACCAGCTCGTAGAACACCGGCCGCGCGATCCGCGCCTCCAGCCCCCGCCGCACGTGCAGGTAAGGAGCGGGCTCGCCCGTCTCAGAGTCGGTCTCGACCCGGATGGGGTTATCCGGCCCCGCCTCCACCTCGTCGCCGACGTTGGTCAGGAAGCGCAGCGCCTCGCCGGCACGGTCCACCCGCACGGCCAGGAACGGCGCGTCCTCGACCGTGATCTTCAGCTTCTCCACCGGCGTCACCAGGTGGAAGCCGTCTGGGTCCAGCCGCAGCACCGTCGAGAACAGCCGCACCAGCGCCTCGCGCCCGATCGGCGTGCCCTCGTGGAACCAGGTGCCGTCGCGCCGGATGACGATGTCGATCTCGCCGCAGTGCGCCGGGTTCCACAGGTGCACCGGCGGCAGGCCCCTGGCGCGCCCCGCGGCCTTCGCCACCCCCTCCAGTCCGCGCCCTTCGCCCTCGCCCATCCTCATTGAGGTAGGCCGCTTGCGACGCTTACGGAAGCGGCTCCGGCCGTACGGCCCCGCTCACGCCGTCGAATGCGCCCGGCCGCAGCTCGCGCACGAACACCCGCCGCGCGTCCACCGGCCCCGGCATCACCACCCGGCCGGGCTCCGGGACGAAGAACCCGAGCGGCTCGAACAGCCGCGCCTCGCCCACCAGCACGATCAGCCCCGCGCCTACCGCGATGCCGCGAAGGCAGGCCTCCTCCGCCATCGCCTGCGCCAGTCCGCGCCCGCGGTGCGACGTCTCCACCGCGATGGGTCCGAGCAGCAGCGCCTGCGTCTCGCCGATCCGCACCGGCCACAGCCGCACGGCCCCCACCAGCGCCTCGCCGTCCCACGCCGTCACCGAGAGATCGCCGCGAGACGCGCGCCCTTCGCGCAGCCGCTCCGCCGCCTTGGCGTAACGGCCCGGGCCGAACGCCCGGTCGATGAGGGCGTCCACCGCCGCACGGTCGGTCGGGCCTTCGGCGCGGAGGGTCGGGGCGGACTGCATGGAGCGGGCGCGGTACGGCGCCGCGGCGCGTTCGGTCAACGAGAGGCCGGTTGTGCTTGTGACCCGGTCTGGGCCATGCAGCCCGCCTGATGCGGCCCGAGCCCCTCAATCCCTTCCGGCACCGAGACTTCGGCTTGTTCTGGGGCGCGCGCTTCACCGCCATCCTCGGCGCGCAGGCCCAGGCCGTGACGCTGGGCTGGCAGGTCTACGCCATCGCCCGCGAGACCCGCTCCGTGCCCGAGGCCGCCTTCCTCGTCGGCATGATCGGGCTGGCGCAGTTCCTCCCGCTCTTCCTGCTCACACTGCCCGCGGGCGAGGTCGCCGACCGGCGCGACCGCAAGACCGTCATGGCGCTCGCCCTGCTGGTGGAGGCCCTCTGCGCCGCCGCGCTCGCCGCCAACGCCCTGCTCGACCGCCCCTCGCTCGCGGTGGTCTTCGCCGTCGCGGCCGTGTTCGGCTCCGCCCGCGCCTTCATCATGCCGACCAGCACCTCGCTCGGGCCGATGCTCGTCCCGCGCGCCGAGCTGCCGCGCGCCATCGCCTTCAACACGCTGGCCTTCCAGACCGCCTCGATCATGGGACCCGCCCTGGGCGGACTCCTCGTGGCCGGGTCCTCCGCCCTCTCCTACGGCGTGTCGGTGGGGCTCTACGCGGCCGGCGCGGCGCTGCTGCTCCTCATCCGCTCCAACACCCGCCCGGAACGCCAGCCGG
>DASVVG010000133.1:0-10142 GCA_036386655.1 Caulobacteraceae bacterium
GTGGGCGGGGCGACCCGCCTGACCGACTCCGGGCTGTCGATCACCGAGTGGCGGCCGATCACCGGCGCCATCCCGCCGCTCAGCGAGGCCGGGTGGGCGGCCGAGTTTGAGAAGTACCGGCGCATCCCCGAGTACCGCTACGTGAACGCGGGCATGACGCTGGAGGCGTTCAAGACGATCTACTGGTGGGAGTGGGCCCACCGATTCCTCGGCCGGATCATCGGCCTCGCCTTCGCGCTGCCGTTCCTGTTCTTCCTCCTGACGCGGCGGATGCCGGGGCGGTTGGTCCCGCGCGCGTGGCTGCTGCTGGCGCTGGGAGGGCTGCAGGGGGCCGTCGGCTGGTGGATGGTGTCGAGCGGTCTCTCCGAACGCGTGGACGTGGCGCCGGAGCGGCTGACGACGCATCTGGCCCTGGCGCTCGCGTTGCTCGCGCTTCTGGTGTGGACGGCGCTGGAGGCGTGGAGCGGGCCGGCTGCGCCCGGCGTCCGCCGCCGCTGGTTCGCGCCCGCCGCGGGGCTGGCGGCGCTCGTCTTCCTGCAAATCCTGCTGGGCGGCTTCGTCGCAGGCAACGACGCCGGGCGCGTGTTCACCGACTTCCCGCTGATGGGCGGCGAGATTGTGCCGGATGGCTATGGAGGCGGGAGCCTGTGGCGGACGATCGCCCACGACGCCGCTTCGGTGCAGCTGCATCACCGCCTCGGCGCCTACCTCGTGTTCGCCGCGGCTTGGCTTCTGGCTGTCGGGGCCTGGCGGCGGGGGGCGCCCGGGGCGGTGCGTACCGGCGCCGGCCTGGTGGCCGCGCTGGTGACGGTGCAGTTCGCCCTGGGGGTGGGGACGCTGGTCAATGCCGTGCCGCTGGGTTTGGGCGTCCTGCACCAGGCCGGGGCGGCGGTGGTGCTGGCGGCCGCCACCGTGGTGGTCTGGAGCGCGCGCCGGACCTAGGCGCGGAACCGCTCCCAGGGGCCGGTGATCGCGAGCGTGATGCCGGGCCAGTAGATGTTCACGAACATCGTCGAGCCGTCGGGGGAGAAGCAGACCCCGGCCAGCTCCGACTGCTCGCGGAAGGCGTTGCGGCCGATCGTGTAGACCTTCCCGTTGGGCGTGATCCCCTTCAGGTGGTTCACGGGCCGCTCGACGTACTTGTCCTCGCAGGTGAACAGGTGGCCCCACGGCGCGATCGCAATGTTGTCGGCGTAGTCGAGCCGCTTCGGATCGTCGCTTTCCAGGAACAGCTGGATGCGGCCGGGTTGCCCGCGCTCCTCCGGCCGCCCCTCGAAGCGGCTCGGGACGTAGCGCATGATCTGGCCGATCTTCGCCGCCCCGCCCGAGGTGCAGGTGAAGTAGAGCTCGCCCTTCCCGAAGTGGATGCCTTCGCCGCGGGCGAACAACGCCGCGCCCTTGGAGTGGCCGCGGGCGTGAAGGTCCTCGGCGGTGTTGTCGGTGCCCTCTAAGTCGATCCAGATCGCGTCCTTCCAGTCTCCCGGACGCCAGGTGGCGGAGTCGTAGTTGCGGCTGTCGCCGCCCTCCGGCGCGTCGCGGAAGCCCAGCGCCTGAAGGCGGCCGCCGCGGGCGAGCTCCCCGCGCGCTTCGGGCAGCAGGCGGTAGAACAAGGAGCCGCCCGGCGTGCGGTCCTCGGTGAGGTAGACGACGCCGGTAGCGGGATCCACCGCCGCCGCCTCGTGGAGGAAGCGGCCCATCGCCTTCAGCGGCACGGCCTCGGAGAGGCGGCCCGGGGTGGCCGGCACCTCGAACACCCAACCGTGGTCCTTGCCGGCGCCGTTTCCCGCGCTCACCAACCGCTCCTCGCAGGAGAGCCAGGTGCCCCACGGCGTGGTTCCGCCCGCGCAGTTCGTTGTCGTGCCGAGCAGGCTGAGGTGCTGGCTGACCAGCCGCCTCGCCTTCAGGTCATAGACCATCGTGGTCGTGCCGCCGGGAAGGGGCGCCTCGTCGCTCGCGTCGTAGGCCGGGCTGCGCCAGCGGCTGGCCAGCCGCTGCTTCACGCCGAAGGGGCCGTGATTGATGTCGCGCGTGTGGTGGAGCTCGTGGTTGCGGACCAGCACCACCCGGTCGGGCTCGAACTGGAAGCAGCCCATCCCGTCGGCCTTGAACGGCACGAGGAAGCCGTCGCTCATCGTCTCGCCGGCCTGGCTGACCACCTCGTAGGAGAACCCCGGCGGCAGGTCGAACACGCCGTTCGGGTCCTTCACCAGTTCGCCGTAGCCGAACACCTCGTTGCGGTAGGTAGCGGCCGTCCCCTGCGCGTCCGAGCGGCGGGCGAAGCCGCTGAAGGCGAGGGTGGTGGCGGCGCCGGAGAGGAACAGGCGGCGGGAGAGGGGCATGGACGCTGAGCACTCCGGGCGGAGGCGGAACATGCCCTAAGCCGAACCGCCTTGCATCACACGTGGGTGACGGTGGCGGCGGTGCGGTATGGAAATACCGCGAAGGAAAAACTGCGACATTCCCGCGCTTTATGGCATGTACGCCTTGACCAAAGCGCCGTCCCCGCGTATCTGCGCCGGCTCGCGGCGTTCCGCCGCTCCCCCATCTCTCTCGGGATAGTTCGATGAACAGCAGGACCACGGCTTCGCTGAAGCCCGCGGACGTCGAGAAGAAGTGGATCGTGATCGACGCCGAGAACGCCGTGGTCGGCCGCCTCGCCACGTTCATCGCGATGCGCCTTCGCGGCAAGCACCGCCCCGACTACACGCCCCACGTCGATTGCGGCGACCATGTCGTCGTCTTGAACGCTGACAAGGTGAAGTTCACCGGCCGCAAGCTGCAGCAGAAGACCTACTACTGGCACACCGGCTATCCGGGCGGGATCAAGGAACGCACCGCGGACAAGATCCTGAACGGCCGCTTCCCCGAGCGGATTCTGGAGAAGGCCGTGGAGCGCATGCTGCCCAAGGAGAGCCCGCTCGCCCGCAAGCAGATGACGCACCTGCACATCTACACCGCCGGCGAGCACCCGCACGCGGCGCAGTCCCCTGAAACGATCGCGTTCGCCGAGAAGAACGCCAAGAACGTCCGGAGCCAATAAGCATGACCGACGTGCAAACTCCGGCCCCGACCGGCCTCGACGCGCTGCGCGAGCTGGCCGGCGTGGGCTCCGCGGACGGCCCGATCGTCCGCGAGCCGAAGATCGACGCGCAGGGCCGCTCCTACGCGACCGGCAAGCGGAAGAACGCCATCGCCCGCGTCTGGATAAAGCCGGGCTCCGGCAACATCACGATCAACGACCGCGACCAGGAGGTCTACTTCGCGCGGCCGGTGCTTCGGATGATGATCGCCCAGCCGCTGGTGGTGACCGACCGCGCCACGCAGTTCGACGTGGTGGCGACCGTTGAAGGCTCCGGCCTCTCCGGGCAGGCCGGCGCGATCCGCCATGCGATCTCCAAGGCCCTGACTTACTACGAGCCCGGCCTGCGCGCCGCGCTGAAGCCGCACGGCTTCCTGACCCGCGACCCCCGCGTTGTGGAGCGGAAGAAGTACGGGAAGGCGAAGGCCCGCCGCAGCTTCCAGTTCTCGAAGCGCTAAGTCCTCTTCCCTGACGACACGGTGCTTTCGATCGGGGCGCTCCGGGACACCGGAGCGCCCTTTCCGTATGTGAGGAGCCGGTATGGCCCACACGGTCTTCATCGACGGCGAGGCGGGCACGACGGGGCTGCAGATCCGCGCCCGGCTGGAAGGTCGTCCAGACGTCGAGCTGATCAGCCTGCCTCCTGAACGGCGCAAGGACGCCGCTGCGCGGGCCGAGGCGCTGAACGCCGCCGACGCCGTCGTCCTCTGCCTGCCCGACGAGGCAGCGCGGGAGGCCGTGTCGCTGATCGTGAACGAGCGCACGCGGGTGATCGACGCCTCCACCGCACACCGCATGGCCGAGGGCTGGACCTACGGCTTCCCCGAGCTGCCGGGGCAGCGCGAGGCGGTCCGCGGAGCCGCGCGCGTGTCGAATCCCGGTTGCTACCCGACCGGCGCGGTCGCGCTCGTCCGGCCGCTGGTGGACGCGGGACTGCTGCCCGCGGATTGGCCGGTCACGGTGAACGCCGTCTCTGGCTACTCCGGCGGCGGCAAGGCGATGATCGCCGAGTTCGAGGAGGGCGGCACGAGCGACGCGTACCGCATCTACGCGACGGGCCTGGGCCACAAGCACGTGCCGGAGATCCAGCTCTACGGCGGCCTCGCGCGGCCGCCGCTGTTCGCTCCGGCGGTCGGATGCTTCGCACAGGGCATGATCGTCGAGGTCCCGCTGCAGCTGAGCGCGCTGCCCGGCGCCCCCGGGCTGGAGGCCGTGCACACCGCCGTCGCGGCAGCTTACGAGGGCGAGCGCTTCGTGGAGGTGGTCTCGCTGGACGAGGCGCGCTCCACCCGCGCGCTGGATCCTGAGGGGCTCAACGGAACCAACCGCCTGAAGCTGTTCGTGTTCGGTGACGAGGCGGCGGGGCAGGCGAGGCTGGTCGCGTTGCTCGACAATCTGGGCAAGGGGGCTTCGGGCGCGGCGGTGCAGAACCTCAACCTCGTGCTAGGCTTGGACGAGGGGACGGGGCTCCGCTGACGGGCTCGTGATCGGCCGCATGCGGCCGAAACCCACCTGCGTGCGGATATGCGAGCAATGAGGACACAGCCCATGGACCGACGCGCCCTGCTCACCGGCGTCTGCGCCCTCCTCGCAGCTCCCGCCGCCGCCCGCGCCAAGCCGTCGCCGTCCGAGGCGGCGTTCGCCGCGTCGCCGTGGCGGAAGCTGACAAAGGCAGACTGGCAGAAGCGCCTTTCGCCCGCCGCCTACCGGGTGCTGCGGGAGGAGGACACCGAGGCGCCGAATTCGAGCGCGCTGAATAGGGAGAAGCGGCGCGGGACCTATGTCTGCGCCGGCTGCGAGCTGCCGCTGTTCAAGTCCGAATGGAAGTTCGAGAGCGGCACCGGCTGGCCCAGCTTCTACACCGCCATCCGCGGCAACGTGGGCACCAAGCGCGACCTCGTGCTGCTGATCCCGCGCACGGAGTACCACTGCGCCCGCTGCCTCGGGCACCAGGGCCATATCTTCAACGACGGCCCCAAGCCCACCGGCAAGCGCTGGTGCAACAACGGCCTGGCGCTGAAGTTCGCGCCCGCCTAGGCCGCGGCCACGCGCCCGGCGAAGGCGTCTACCCGCGCCATGTCGACGTCGTCGGGCAGCGTATCTTCGGCGCAGCGGACGTAGCAGTCGCCGCCGTAGATCATGTCGAAGTACGCCGCCGTGAGCCGGAAGGGCTCGATGAAGCAGGCGGGCGCCTCCGGATCGGTCCCGGTGGCGAGCACCCAGACGCCACGGCCGGCCAGGGCGCGCCCGCGCGTGCGGCCCTCCGGCGTCAGGAGCAGGTCGGTCAGCCGGTCGAACAGGATCTTCATCGGCCCGCTCATCGCGTACCAGTAGACCGGCGTGGCGAAGACGATCGCTCGGTGCGCCAGCATCGCATCCACGATGATCGTGAAGTCGTCCGCGCGGGCGGGCGCGGCGTAGTCGAAGGCGGCGATGCGCAGCGCGCTCAGGTCCAGCAGCTGGTGGTCGGGCAGGGCGGCCGCCAGGCGCCGGACGGCCGCGGCGGTGTTCCCGTCGGAGCGGGCGGAACCGAGCACGACGAGCGTCAGGGCCGTCGCCTCAGCTACGCACCTTAACGTAGCTCCCCGGGGCGTCCTCGATGACTCCGAGCGGTCCTTCGGTCGGATCGCGGGCGGGCACCTGCTTGCCGGACTTCGGCTTCAGCCAGGTCATCCAGTGCGGCCACCATGAGCCCGGATGCTCCTCGGCGCCCGCCTGCCAGTCCTCGACGGTGGCGGGGAGGTCGTCGTTGATCCAGTGCTGGTACTTCTTCGCGTCGGGATGGTTGACGACGCCGGCGATGTGGCCTGAGCCCGCCATCGTGAAGGTCACGTCGTTCCCGCCGAACAGGCGCGCGCTCTTGTAGACGCTGCGGTAGGGCGCGATGTGGTCCTCGCGGCTGCTCTGCAGGTAGAGCGGGATCTTCACCGCTCCGAGGTCCAGCTTCACGCCGTCGAGCTCCAGCTCGCCCTTGGCCAGCCGGTTCTCCTTGTAGAAGTTGCGCAGGTAGAACATGTGCAGCGCCTTCGGCATCCGCGTCTGGTCGGAGTTCCAGAACAGCAGGTCGAAGGCCGCGGGCTCCTTGCCCATCAGGTAGTTGTTCACGAAGAACGACCAGACGAGATCGTTCGCGCGCAACGCGTTGAACGTGTCGGCCATCGCCGAGCCGGGCAGCACGCCGCCGGCCTTGTCCATCTTCTGCTCGAGGTCGCCCAGCCACTCCTCATTCGTGAACAGGAGGAGGTCGCCGGCTTCCGAGAAGTCCTGCTGCGCGGCGAAGAAGGTGGCCGCCGCGATCGACTTGTCCCCCTTCGCCGCCATGTGCGCGAGCGTGGAGCCGAGCAGGGTCCCGCCGATGCAGTAGCCGACGGTGTTGACCTTCTTCACGCCGGCCTGGCGCTTCACCTGCTCCACGGCGGCGTAGATGCCGTCGCGCATGTAGTCGGGGAAGGTCTTCGTCGCGAGCTCCGGGCCAGGGTTCACCCACGACACCAGGAACACCGTCAGGCCCTGCTGGGTGAGCCAGCGGATCATCGAGTTTTCGGGGCGCAGGTCGAGGATGTAGAACTTGTTGATCCAGGGCGGGAAGATCAGCAGCGGGATGTCGTGCACCGTCTTGGTGGCGGGCTCGAACTGCAGCAGCTGGATCAGCTCGTTCTGGAACACGACCTTGCCGGGCGCGGTGGCGACGTTCACGCCCACCTCGAAGCGCCCGAGGTCCGTCTGCGCGATGGCCAGTTGGCCGCGCCCGCGCTCCAGGTCCTTCGCGAAGTTCTCCGCCCCCTTCACCAGGCTCTCGCCGTGGGTCTGGATCGCCTCGCGCAGCGCCACCGGGTTCGACACAAGGAAGTTCGACGGCGCGAACGCGTCGGTGAGCATCTGCATGAAGAACTCGACCCGGCGCTTGGTCATCGGGTCGACGTCTTCGGCGCTCGAGACCAGCGAGTTCAGCCAGTTCGAGGTCAGCAGATAGCTCTGCTTCATCACGTCGAAGGCGAGCTGCTCGCTCCAGGCCGGGTCCCGGAAGCGCTTGTCGCCCTTGGCGGGCTCCACCGCCGGCTCCGCCTCTTGGCCGGTCGCGCGCAGGGCGACCGACTTCCACAGGTCCATGTACCCGTTCAGCAGCTCCGACTGGGCCTGCACCAGCTTGTCCGGGTGCTGGGCGAGGCTGCCCATCACCTCCGCCAGCGCGGGCCCGACGCGGAAGGGGTCGGGGTTCGCCGCCGCCGGGTCTTGGACACGCTGCATCGCGGCCTCAGCGATGGCGCCCTGAGCAGTCCAGGCGGCGCGCGCGAGGTTGCTCGAGAGCCGCTCCATCATCTGCAGCTGCTCTGGGGTGACGAGGCCCAGCCCGTCCTGCGCGGGCTTGGGGCCCGTATCCTGCGCGGTCATGTCCGTCTCCTCGGGCGGCGGCCGCTCTTCCGGCGGCCTTCCTCCAGACCCGATGATCGCATAAGCCTGAAACACATGAAGGCGAAGCAAAGACCGTTCGTTCCCGCCGTGTTCCTGCCGCTGGCCCTGCTCGCCGCGTGCCAGACCGGCTCCCGGGAGCCGCAGCGCGCCGAGGCGCCGCTGCCGGCCGAGATCAGCCGCCGCCTGGAGACCGTTCGGAGCGAGCGCACCGACTTCCCCGAATTCTCCGAAATCCCGGCGCCCCCGGCCGGCGTCCGCACCGTGGAGCAGTGGCGGGAGTTCGTGGTCTCCACGCAGGGGCAAGGGACGGCGCTCGCCCGCTGGGTGGCCGCCAACCCGCCGGAGAACACTGACCTGCCGGGCTATCTCGCCCGCGCCCGTGCCGCGCTCGACAACGCCGGCGACCCGCCGTCCGCCGACCAGCGGGTCCAGACGGAGGCTTGGGCGCAGCGGATGCGCCAGGCCGCCGTTCCGCCTCCGCCCCCGCAGTAAGCTTGCCGCGCGGCCGCCACATGCCGCCGGCGCGAGATCGACGACCGCTGATCCCTGGAGCCTCCATGCCTGACGTGTTCGACCGCGACCTGACCCTGCCCGCCGCCCAGGTGACGGAGCTCGCCGCCATCGCCGCCGCGAAGATGGTCGGCCGGGGCGACGAGAAGCTGGCCGACAAGGCCGCCGTGGACGCCATGCGCACGGCGCTGAACGCGCTCGATATCGACGGCACGGTCGTGATCGGCGAGGGCGAGCGAGACGAGGCGCCGATGCTCTACATCGGCGAGAAGGTGGGGACCGGCGCGGGGCCCAAGGTGGACATTGCGCTGGACCCGCTCGAGGGCACCACGCTCACCGCCAAGGACATGCCCAACGCGCTCGCGGTTATGGCGTTCTCACCGCAGGGCGGGATGCTGCACGCGCCCGACACCTACATGGACAAGATCGCGATCGGCCCGGGATACCCGCAGGGGCTGGTCGACCTAGACGCGCCGCCCGCGGAGAACATCAGGGCGCTCGCCAAGGCCAAAGGCGTGGACCCGACCGAGATCACCGCGCTCATCCTCGATCGGCCGCGCCACGCCGAGCTGCTGGCCGCGCTTCGCGCCGTCGGCTGCCGCGTGCGGCTGATCAGCGACGGCGACATCGCGGGCGTCATCAACACCGCCGAGCCGGAGACCGGCATCGACATCTACCTGGGGCAGGGGGCGGCGCCGGAGGGCGTGCTCGCCTGCGCGGCGCTCAAGTGCGTGGGCGGCCAGTTCCAGGGACGGCTGGTCTTCCGCAACGACGACGAACGCTCCCGCGCCGAACGCATGGGCGTCACCGACTTCAACCGCAAGTACGACCTGCACGACCTGGTGCGCACCGACGCCATCTTCTCCGCGACGGGCGTCACCAAGGGCGCCCGGCTTGACGGCGTGCGCTACGACCGGGGCCACGTGATCACCCACACGCTGGTGATGAACTCCGCCACGCGCACGGTTTCCGAAATCCGCGCGCGCCGCCCGGTGAGCTAGCGCCACGCGCACAGCGACCGGCGGCCGGGGGCACGTCCGCGTCTGGCGCAGCGTGCGTCCACGTTCGGCCGCTCAGCCCGGGGCGGCGTTCCGCCGCGACCCGGCGAGGACTAGACTCGCCTCTTGAGTCGAGTCGGGAGCCGATGACCAACACGCACGCGCAGGACGGACCGTTCCTCGGGGTGGCGCGCTCGTTGAGCGGCCGCACCTGGCGCGCACGCCCCGCAGCTCCCGAACTGGTCACCGCGCACCAGCGCCGCTCCGGGCTCTCCGAGCCCATCGCCCGCGCCCTGGCCTCGCGCGGCGTGCGGGAGGACGAGGCCGACCTCTACCTGAACCCCACGCTGCGGGCGCTCTTCCCCGACCCGTCCTGCTTCCTCGACATGGACAAGGCGGCGGAGATCGTCGTGGAGGCGTTGGTGCGTGAGCGCCCCACGCTGGTGTTCGCCGACTACGACGTGGACGGGGCGACCAGCGCCGCGCTGCTGGTGCGCTGGTTCCGGGCGATGGGCGCCGAACTGCCGGTCTACGTGCCGGACCGGATTAACGAGGGCTACGGCCCGAGCCCGGCCGCCTTCAAGCGCATCCGCGAGCAGGGCGCCGAGCTGGTCATCACCGTGGATTGCGGCGCGGCCGCGCACGACGCAATCGACGCGGCGACGGAGCTCGGGCTCGAGGTGGTTGTCGTCGACCACCATCTGATGCGCGACGAGCCGCCCCGCGCGGCCGCCGTGGTCAACCCGAACCGACCGGGCTGCAACTCGGGGCAGGGGATGCTGGCCGCGGCCGGAGTCACCTTCGTCCTGCTGGCCGCCCTGAACCGCGAAGCCCGCCGACGCGGCCTGTTCGCCGACCGGCCGGAGCCGCGCATCCTCGACTGGCTCGATCTCGCGGCGCTCGGTGCCGTCTGCGACGTGACGGCGCTCACCGGTTTCAACCGGGCGCTCGCGTCCCAGGGGCTGCGCGTGATGTCGGGCTGGCGCAACACCGGCCTGCGCGCGCTGATGGAGGTGGCCCAGCTGAAGGGCGACGCCGTCGCGTCCACCTTCCACGCCGGCTTCATCCTGGGGCCGCGGATCAACGCCGGCGGGCGGATCGGGCGCTCGGACCTCGGCGCCCGGCTGCTGTCCACCGATGAC
>DASVVG010000134.1:0-4971 GCA_036386655.1 Caulobacteraceae bacterium
GGCGCGGTCACCCTGAACGGCGGCCGACTGGGGCTGGTCGGCGCCTCGCGCCTGAAGGTGACCGGCGACGGTCGCACCCTCACTTTCAAGCGCACGAACGGACCCGCTTCCTGATGCTCTCGATCGACAACCTCCACGTCACCGTCGGCGAGAAGCCGATCCTGCGCGGCCTCAGCCTCGATATCCCCGCCGGCGAGGTGCACGCCGTCATGGGGCCGAACGGCGCCGGCAAATCGACGCTCAGCTACACGCTCGCGGGCCGCGAAGGCTACGAGCCCACGGAGGGCGCGGTCACCCTGAACGGCGAGGACCTCCTCGCCCTCGATCCCAGCGAACGCGCCGCGCGCGGCGTCTTCCTCTCCTTCCAGTACCCGCTGGAAATTCCCGGCGTGCCGGCGCTCACCTTCGTGCGCACGGCGCTGAACGCCCAGCGCCGCGCGCGCGGGGAGCCCGAGGCCTCCGCGCCCGAGTTCCTGCGCTCCGCCCGCGCGGCGGCGCAGCAGCTGAAGATCGACTTCGAGATGCTGAAGCGCCCGCTCAACGTCGGCTTCTCCGGGGGCGAGAAGAAGCGGATGGAGATGCTGCAGATGCTGCTGCTGCAGCCGCGCATGCTGATCCTCGACGAGACCGACTCAGGCCTCGACATCGACGCGCTCCGCATCGTCGCCGACGGCGTCAACGCGCTCCGCTCGCCCGACCGCGCCATGCTCGTCATCACCCACTACCAGCGCCTGCTGGACCACATCGTGCCCGACCGGGTTCACGTCCTGGCCGCGGGCCGCATCGTCGCCTCCGGCGGGCCGGAGCTGGCGCACCAGCTCGAAGCCGAAGGTTACGACCGCATCGTGGGAGAAGCCGCCTGATGTCCCTGAAGTCGGTCTACGAGGAACAGCTGCAGAAGAAGCAGGAGGCGGAGCTGGCCCAGCACGCCGCCCGCCTGGACGGCGTCGAGCGCCTGCGCCGGTTCTACGAGCAGATCCTCCAGGACGGCCTGCCGGAGACGAACACCGAGGTCGAGTTCGCCGACCAGGAACTGATGGTGGATCCGGGGCCGATCATGATCACCACGCGCGTGGCGCCCGACGGCACGTTCCGCCTCTTCTACGAGGTGAAGAGCCCCGACGAGTACCGCGAGATCGAGGTGCCGGGCATCGCCTCCACCGAGGATCTGGAGCGCGAGATCGCCCGGCTGCTGGTGGAGTACCGGCCCTGACCGCCCACGTCCGTCCGCTGGAGTTCGCCGCCGCGCTCACGCAGGGAGCGCCGCTCCCTTCGCGCCGCGTGGAAGGCTGGAAGTGGACGGACCTGCAGCGCGCCCTGCGCACCCTCCCGCCGGAGTCTCCGCCCGCCGCCGTGACGGTGGGGCAGGGGCCCTGGCACGGCCTCGCCGAAGAAGAGCTGGTGTTCCTGAACGGCCGCCGACGCGCTCCACCCCAGCAGGGGGAGGGGCCTGCCGGGCCGCCGGTCGCGCTCCATCGGGACCTCGTCCTCCGCTTCGTCTCCGACGCCCAGGGCACCGGCCACGAGTCCCGCGCGCGGCTGGAGGTCCCCGCCGGCGCCTCCGTCACCCTGTTCGAGAGCTACGAAGGCCACGGCGCCTACTTCGCCAACACCCTGCTGGAGATCGCCGTCGGCGCCGGCGCGCGGCTGGAGCGGATCGTTCGCCTGGACGAGACTGAGGGCGCCGTGTCTGTCTCCACGGCGGAGGTGACGTTGTCGCCCGGCGCGGCCTTCGGACAGACCGTCCTCGCGACCGGCGCGAAGCTCCAGCGCCACGAGACGCATGTCCGCCATCCGGGCGAAGGCGCGGCGGTACGCCTGGACGGTCTCTACGTGCTCGGCGGCCACCGGCACGCGGACCTCACCTCCGCGGTCGTCCACGAAGCCGCCGGCGGCACGACGACCGAGCTGGTCAAGGGCGTGGCGCGGGACGAGGGCCGCGGCGTCTTCCAGGGCCGCATCACCGTGCTGGAGGGCGCCGACCAGACCGACGCCCGCATGGGTCACCACGCGCTGGTGCTGTCTGACCGCGCCGAAGTCGACGCGAAGCCGGAGCTGGAGATCTGGGCCGACGACGTGCAGTGCGCGCACGGGAACACCGTCGGCTCGCTGGACGAGAGCGCGCTGTTCTACGCCCGCTCCCGCGGCATGCCGGAACCCGTCGCCCGCGCCCTGCTGACCGAAGCCTTCCTGGGCGAGGTGGTCGACCGCATCGCCCACGAAGGCGGCCGCGAAGCCGCCTGGGCTTGGCTGTCGCAGGAGCTCGGGCGATGAGCGGCGTAGGACTGGACTCCTACCGGAGTTCGTGCTATGTTCCGCGCGTGCCGAGCTCCCGCGCGCTGCTGACCTGGTCCCCCCGCAGCCCCCGCGAGTTGGCCGATTTGGCCGATCGGCCAACTTTTTCGCCGAGATCGGCCAAATCCGGGGGGCCGCGGTGAGCTTCGACCCCTACGCCGCTCGGGCCGAGTTCCCCATCCTGCTGCGGACGGTGAACGACCGGCCTCTCGTATACCTCGACAGCGCCGCCTCCGCGCAGAAGCCCGTGCCGGTGATCGACGCGATGGTCGGGATGATGACGGGGTCCTACGCCAACGTGCACCGCGGCGTGCACACGCTCTCGAGCGAGAGCACCGAGGCCTATGAGGCCGCGCGCGAGACGATCGCCCGCTTCGTCAACGCCGAGAGCGCCGACGAGGTGGTGTTCACCAAGGGCGCCACCGAGGCCATCAACCTGGTCGCCGCCACCTTGGGGGAGCGTCTGCAGGCGGGCGACGAGGTGGTGCTCACGGAGATGGAGCACCACGCCAATATCGTGCCCTGGCACCTCCTGCGCGAGCGCAAGGGCGTGGTGCTGAAGTTCGTCCCCGTGCTGGACGACGGCTCGCTCGACCTCGAAGCCTACCGCGCCCTGCTGGGCCCGAAGACCCGCCTCGTCTCGGTGGCCCACATGTCCAACGTGCTGGGCACGATCAATCCGGTGGCGGAGATCGTCGCCGACGCCCGCGCGGCGGGAGCGCTGACCCTGCTCGACGGCTGCCAGGCCGTCGTTCACGGCCGCGTCGACGTGCAGGCGCTGGGCTGCGACTTCTACGTCTTCTCCGGGCACAAGCTGTACGGCCCGACGGGCGTGGGCGTGCTCTGGGGACGCGCCGAGCGCCTGGCCGAGTTGCCGCCCTGGCAGGGCGGCGGCGACATGATCGAGAGCGTCGCGCTCGACCGCGTCACCTACGCCGATCCGCCGCACCGCTTCGAGGCGGGCACCCCCGCCATCATCGAGGCCGTCGGCCTGGCGGCCGCCATCCGCTGGCTGGAGCAGCTCGACCGCGATGCGATCGCCCGCCACGAGTCGGACCTCTACGACCACGTGCTGGAGCGCCTCGACGGCAGCAACGACATCCGTGTCGTCGGCGAGGCGCCGGGAAAGGGCGCCATCCTCTCCTTCGCGCTGGAGGGCGCCCACGCCCACGACGTGGCCCAGATCCTCGACCGCTACGGGGTGGCGGTGCGGGCGGGCGCCCACTGCGCCGAGCCCCTGATGAAGCGCTTCGGCCTCACCTCCACCGCACGCGCCTCTTTCGCCCTATATAACACCCGTGAAGACGCCGACGCCTTTGTCGACGCCCTCGAGAAAGCCCGCAGTTTCTTCGCCTGATGGACGACGCACCCTTCGATTTCCTGGACGACGCCGAGGAGAAGGCCACGGCCCTCTCGCAGGCGGAGCTCGACCAGCTGACCGACCAGCTGATCGAGGCGTTCAAGTCCGTGTTCGACCCGGAGATTCCGGTCGACATCTACGAACTCGGGCTGATCTACCGCGTCGACGTTTCCGACGAGAAGGACGTGGTCGTGGACATGACGCTCACCGCCCCGGGTTGCCCGGTGGCGGGCGAGATGCCCGGCTGGGTCCACGACGCCGTGATGAAGGTGCCGGGGCTGAACTCGTGCACCGTCAACCTCGTGTTCGAACCTCCGTGGGACCCTTCCAAGATGTCCGACGAGGCGAAGCTCGCCCTGAACATGTTCTGACCATGGAAACGATCGTCCGCACCCGCCGCCCCCGACCCAAGGTCGTCACGCTGACCGAGCCCGCCGCCGAGCGCGTGAAGGCCATCATGGATCGCGCCGAGAAGCCCTACGCAGGTCTCCGCGTGGGGGTGAAGAACGGCGGCTGCGCGGGGCAGGAGTACCTGCTCGAGTACGCCGAGGTCGCCAATCCGCTCGACGAGGTGGTCGAGGACCAGGGCGTCCGCATCCTGATCGACCCCAAGGCGGTGCTGTTCCTGATCGGCACCACCATCGACTACGAGACCACGAGGCTCGCCTCGAAGTTCGTGTTCCGCAACCCGAACGAGACCGACGCCTGCGGCTGCGGCGAGAGCGTCACCATCGTCCCGGCCTCCGCGGCCGAGTAGGCCGTGGCCGCCAGCCAGAGCTTCACCGAACACGTGCGCGAGCTGCTCGGCCCGTTGGGCCCGATACGGATCAAGCGGATGTTCGGCGGCACGGGCGTCTGGTGCGACGACCGCATGTTCGCATTCATCGAGGGCGACGACCTCTACCTGAAGGCGGACGCGGAGAGCCGCCCCCTCTTCGAAGCCGCGGGATCGGAGCCCTTCATGATCGAGATGAAGGGGCGCACCGAGAGCACGGGCTACTGGCGCCTGCCCGCCGGGGCTTCCGACGATGCCGCCGAGGCGCTCCGCTGGGCCCGCCTCGGGCTGGACGCCGCCCTGCGCGCCCGCAAGCCCAAGAAGAAGGGGGCCAGCGTCCCTGCCGCCGCGGCCCTCGGACCGGGGCCTTGGGATGCCGACTGACCCGGTCTCCTCCGTGATGGTCTATTCCATGGAGGAGGTGATCGGCGACGGCCTGATCAAGCTCCCCGTCATCGGAGCCGTGCGGGAAGCCTTCCCGGGCGCCCGCCTGGTCTGGTGCGCCGCCAAAGGCGCGACCGTCTACCAGACCGTGTTGAAG
>DASVVG010000135.1:0-3139 GCA_036386655.1 Caulobacteraceae bacterium
GTCCCCGCCGCTGTCGGCCAGCGCGTCCCACAGGGTGACGCCCGGCTTCAGGTCGGCGCGCGCCTGGTCGACATAGGCGACCTCCAGCCCGGTGCCGAGCTTGATCCGCCCGGCGTCCGGGGCCGTCTCGCCCAGCAGCAGCCGGTTGCGCTCCCCGCCCGAGAGGCTGGAGACCGGCTGGCGCAGCTGCTTCTCGGGGAACAGGAACTCCTTGGCGTAGCCCGCCACGTGCCGCGGCCGCCCGCGCACCATGATCTGGTCGCTCCCGCTGTCGGCCAGCGCGTCCCACAGCGTCACGCCGGGCTTCAGGTCCGCCCGAGCCTGGTCCACGTACGCCGTCTCCAGCCCGGTCCCCAGCCGGATCCGCCCGGCGTCCGGCGCGACTTCGCCCAGCAGCAGCTTCACCAGCGTGGTCTTGCCCGCCCCGTTCGGCCCCACGATCCCGACCCGCTCGCCGCGCACGATCCGCGTCGAGAAGCCCTCGAAGATCGCCCGCTCGCCGTACCGCTTGGTCACCGCCTCGGCGTCGGCCACAATCTTCCCGGAGGTCCCGCCGCTGTCGATCGCGGCGCCGGTCACCGACCGCCGCCCCTCGCGCATCCGGCCGGCCTTGGCCTCGCGCATCTCCATCAGCCGCCGCCGCCGCCCCTCGTTGCGGGCCCGCCGCGCGGTGACGCCGCGGTGCAGCCAGTGCGTCTCGCGCTCAAGCGCCTTGTCGGCGCGTCGGGCGATCTCCGCCTCCTGCTCGAGCTGCTGGTCCGACCACGCCTCGAAGTGCGCGAACCCCTTGTCCAGCCGCCGCACCCGCCGGCTCTCCAGCCAGAAGCACCGCTGCGTCACGCGCTCCAGGAAGGCCCGGTCGTGGCTGACGATCAGCGCCGCCGCGCGGCTGTCCGCCAGCGCCTGCTCCAGCGTCGCGATAGCGAAGATGTCGAGGTGGTTGGTCGGCTCGTCCAGCAGGATCACGTCCGGCTGCTCCGCGAACGCCCGCGCCAGCGCCGCCCGGCGCCGCTCGCCGCCCGAGAGCCCCTGCGTCGACTTCCCCGGCTCGATGCCGAAGACGTCGAGCGCCGCTTCCGCGTCGTGCTTCTCCGCCCCGCCCGCCGTCACGTGGTCGAGCAGCGTCTCGCCCTCGATCTCCGGCTCCTGCGGCACCAGCGCGATCCGCGTGGCGGGGTTCACGAAGCGCTCGCCGCCGTCCGGCTCGACCAGCCCGGTCATGATCCGCATCAGCGTCGTCTTGCCGGCCCCGTTGCGCCCCACCAGGCAGGCGCGCACCCGCGGCTCCAGCGCCAGGTCGACGCCCTCGAACAGCATCACCGGCCCGTCGGCGAGACGGACGTCCTTGAGGGCGAGAACGGGAGCGGGGGCGGCCATGAACGCGGGGAAGTGGAGGGGAGGAGGGCCGGGCTCAATACCCCTCTTCCGGCGGCTCGTCCTCCACCGGCTCGTCCGCCGGCGGAGACGGATCGCCGCCTCCGTCCTCCTCCCGCCCGAATTCGGCGGCGAGCGTGTCGTAGAAGGCCGAACGCGCCTCCACCAGCGCCGCGCCGCCGCTCGCCCGCGGCGGGGCCAGCGCGGCGAAGTCCCGGGCCGGCAGCCCCCGATGCGCCTGCAGCATGAACCGGCGCCAGATCTGCGCCGGCAGGTCCCCGCCCACCACCCGGTCCATCGGCCGGTTGTTGTCGTTCCCGACCCAGACGCCGGCGGTCCAGTCCGGCGTGAAGCCCACGAACCACGCGTCGCGCCAGTTCTGGCTGGTGCCGGTCTTGCCGGCCGCCGGCCGCCCGATCGCGCCCCGCTGGCCGGTGCCGGACTCGATGACGCGCTTCATCATGCCGACCATCATGGCGTTCAGCGGCGCCTCGTAGACGCGGATCGGCGCGGACGGCACCCGGGCGTACAGCACGTCGCCGCGCGCGTTGGTGATCTGCTCGATCAGGTACGGCCGGCTCGCGGTGCCCCCCCGCTGGAACACCTGGTAGCCGCCGGTGAGCTCCATCAGGCTCACCTCGTGGCTGCCCAGCGCCACCGACCACTCCGGCCGCGCGGGGATGCTCGACAGACCGAAGCGGCGCGCCAGCGCGCCCACCTTCGGCCGCCCCACCTCCCGCAGCAGCTGCACGGCGACCGTGTTGATCGAGTGCATCAGCGCGTCCTGCACCGTGATCGCGCCGCGGTAGGTCCCGTCGTAGTTCTCCGGCGTCCAGGTCCCGATCCGGATCGGCCGGTCGATGCGGGTCTCGTTCGGCCGCACGCCCTGCTCCAGCGCCGCCGCGAAGATGAACGGCTTGAACGCCGACCCCGGCTGGCGCTTCGCCTGCGCCGCCCGGTTGAACGGGCTGGCGCGGTGGTCCACGCCGCCGACCATCGCCCGCACCGCCCCGTCGGGCCCGAGCGCCACCAGCGCCGCCTGCCGCGCCCGCGAGCCGCGCCCGCGCGCCCGGATCACGTCCCGCACCGCGGCTTGCCCGGCCGCCTGCATCTCGGGCTCGACGGTCAGGCGCACGATCAGGTCGGGGGAACCGCCGCGGGTGATCTCCATCGCCTGCGCCTGCGCCATGTCCAGCACCCAACCGAAGTCGCCCTCGCGTCGGTCCTCCGGGATCACCTGCGGCGGCGTGGCTAGCGCCGCCTGCTGCTGCTCGGGCGAGATCCAGCCCTCGGCCCGCATCAGCGCCAGCACCAGCCGCGACCGCTCCAGGGCGGCGTCCAGGTCGTTGGTGGGGTCCAGCCGCGTCGGCGCCTTGGGCAGCGCCGCCAGCAGCGCGGCTTCCGAGAGCGTCACGTCGCGCGCCGGCTTGCCGAAATAGGTCTGCGCCGCCGCCTCCACGCCGTAGGCGTTCTCCCCGAAGAAGACGCGGTCGAGGTAGAGCTCCAGCACCTCGTCCTTGGTGAGGACGTGTTCCAGCCGCACCGCCAGCACGGCCTCCTGGGCCTTGCGGCGCAGGGTCTGCTCGGGCGTGAGGAAGATGGTCTTCGCCAGTTGCTGGGTCAGCGTGGAGCCGCCCTGCACCACGCCGCCCGCTCGCCAGTTGGCCCCCAGCGCGCGGAAGATCGCCCGCCCGTCCACCCCGTTATGCTCGTAGAAGCGCCGGTCCTCCGCGGCCAGGAAGGCCTGCGGCAGGTAGGGCGGCAG
>DASVVG010000136.1:0-12719 GCA_036386655.1 Caulobacteraceae bacterium
CCGACCTGGGCCAGTACGCCACCGACGTCGGAGCCACGTTGGGCCTGAGCTATCCGCTCTTCACAGGGGGTCTGACGACCTCCCGAATTCGTCAGGCGCGGGAGCGGAACAACGCCGCCCGCATCCAGATCGAGACGCAGCGCCGGAGCGTGCTGCAGCGCGTCTCCCAGGCCTGGAACCAGATGGAGGCTTCCCGGGCCGGCCTGGTCTCGAACCAGGAGCAGGTCCGCGCCGCCCGCGTCGCCTTCGAAGGCGTGCAGGCCGAGCAGCAGGTGGGCCTGCGCACCACGCTCGACGTGCTCAACGCCCAGCAGGAGCTCCGCAACGCCGAACTGGCCCTGATCCAGTCCCGCCGCGACGCCTACGTCGCCGGCGCGGCCGTCCTCAACGCCATGGGCGTGCTCGAGGCCGGCAACCTCACGCCGGAAGTCGTGCGCTATGATCCGGAGGCGTCGTTCAACCGCATCCGGGGCACGGGCGGCGTGCCGTGGGATCCAATCATCGAGATCCTGGACCAGGTGGGCGCCCCGGAGATCGAGGAGCCGCGGCCCGTGCTCAACGCGCCGGCGACCGCCGCCGTCGCTTCGTCCACAGCCGTGGCGCCCAAACCCTGACCTGCGGCGCCGAACGCGGTTGCAGGATCACCGGCGACCGGTAGGCTGACTACGCTCTCGCAGCGATTCCCCTCGGCGGCCCGCAGATGTCCGATCAAAGCACGCAAGAACCGACGATGGAGGAGATCCTGGCCTCCATCCGCCGGATCATCTCCGAGGACGAGGCGCCGGCGCCGGTCACGGCCGACGACGCCGGCACGAACCCGCACGGCGACGAGCACGAGGACATCCTCGAGCTGACGCAGCGTGTCGACACGGGGGAGGAAGAGTCCGACTCCGGCTCCGACAGCATCTTCGAGCCCGAACCCGAGCCCGCGCCGTCGCCGGCGCTGGAGACCTCCGGCGACCTCGACATCTACGCCCGCCGCCCGCAGGCGGCCTCGGCGGCGGACCTCGACCCGGCCTACGACGACGTCTCCGATCACGAGCCGCTGGTCAGCCCGCCGATCGCCGCCACCGCCTCGTCCGCCTTCGTCCAGCTCGGCCGCGCGGTCGAGATGGGCCAGCCGAACACGCTCGAGGCCATCGTGCGCGAGATGCTGCGCCCGATGCTGAAGCACTGGCTCGACACCAACCTGCCCGACATCGTCGAGCAGGCGGTACAGGCCGAGGTAGAGCGCATCGCGCGCCGCCGTTTCTCCTGAGCCGCTAGCCCGAACCTGATCTTCGTTTAAGAGAGGCGGCGCCGGCCTAGGCGACCGCCCGATGACCCATGCTTGAAAAGACCTTCGATCCGAAATCCGCCGAACCGCGTCTCTACGAGGCGTGGGAGAAGAGCGGCCTGTTCTCTCCGGAAGCCGTGCTGGCGAGGAACCCCGACGCGGAGCCGTTCACCGTCGTGATCCCGCCGCCGAACGTGACGGGCTCGCTGCACATCGGCCACGCCCTCAACAACACGCTGCAGGACGTCCTCACCCGGTTTGAGCGGATGCGCGGCAAGGCGGCCCTGTGGGTGCCCGGCACCGATCACGCCGGCATCGCCACCCAGATGGTCGTGGAGCGCCAGCTCGCCGCCGAGGGCAACATCAGCCGCCGCGACATGGGCCGCGAGGCCTTCGTCGAGCGCGTCTGGCGCTGGAAGGCTGAGAGCGCCGGCACCATCCAGCAGCAGCTCCGGCGCCTCGGTGCCTCGTGCGACTGGAGCCGCGAGCGCTTCACCCTCGACGAGGGCCTCTCCGCCGCCGTCCGCAAGGTGTTCGTCCGGCTCTACAAGGATGGCCTGATCTATCGCGACAAGCGGCTGGTGAACTGGGATCCCCACTTCCAGACCGCCATCTCCGACCTCGAGGTCGAGCAGAAGGACGTCGACGGCGCCTACTGGCACTTCGCCTATCCGCTGGAGGACGGCTCCGGCGAGATCGTCGTCGCCACCACCCGCCCCGAAACGATGCTGGGCGACACCGCGGTGGCGGTGCATCCGGACGACGAGCGGTACGCCGATCTGGTGGGCAGGTTCGTGGTGCTTCCGATCGCCGGCCGGCGCATCCCGATCGTGGCCGACAGCTACGCCGACCCGGAGAAGGGCTCTGGCGCGGTGAAGATCACACCGGCCCACGACTTCAACGACTTCCAGGTCGGCAAGCGCCACAACCTGCCGCTGGTCAACATGTTCGACCCGCAGGCGCGGTTGCTGGATCGGTTCGAAGTCGTCGACGCGCTGGTCCCCGCCACCGGCGACGCCCCCTCGGTCGAGATTGCGGCGCCGCAGACCGAGTACCGCGCGGCGGAAGTCATGGGCGAGCGCGCGGACACACGCGGCTCCACGGAGGTGGTCGAGCGCGCCGGCTTCGGCGACCTGCCGGAGGATCTGCGCGGCCTCGACCGCTTCGCGGCTCGCAAGGCTGTCGTCGCGCAGATGGAGGCGCTCGGCTTCCTGCGGGGCGTGGAGAAGACCCGCCACGCCGTGCCCCACGGCGACCGCTCCGGCGTGCCCATCGAGCCCTACCTCACCGACCAGTGGTACGTGCGCGCCGACATCCTGGCGCAGCCCGCCATCGCCGCCGTCGAGCAGGAGCGAACGGTTTTCGAACCCCGCAACTGGGCGAAGACCTACTTCGAGTGGATGCGCAACATCGAGCCTTGGTGCGTCTCGCGCCAGCTCTGGTGGGGCCACCGGATCCCGGCCTGGTACGACCCCGAAGGCTTCACCTACGTCGAGGAGACCGAGGAGGAGGCGAGGGCCGCCGCCCGCGCGCGGCACGGCCGCGATATCGAACTGGCCCAGGACGAGGACGTCCTCGACACCTGGTTTTCGTCAGGCCTCTGGCCCTTCTCGACGATGGGCTGGCCCGAGGACACGGAGGACCTGAGGCGGTTCTACCCGACCTCCACGCTCGTCACCGCGCCGGACATCATCTTCTTCTGGGTGGCCCGGATGATGATGATGGGCCTGCACTTCGCCGGCGACATCCCCTTCGACCGCGTGTTCATCACCGCCCTGGTCCGCGACGAGAAGGGCCAGAAGATGAGCAAGTCCAAGGGGAACGTCATCGATCCCCTCGTACTCATGGACCAGTACGGGACCGACGCCCTGCGCTTCACGTTGGTCGCCATGTCGAGCGGCGGCCGCGACATCAAGCTCTCCGAGCAACGCATCGCCGGCTACCGCAACTTCGGCACCAAGCTCTGGAACGCCGCCCGCTTCTGCCAGATGAACGAGTGCCGCATCGTCGAGAGCTTCGACCCCGGCGCGATGACCCTGCCGCTCAATCGCTGGATCCGCGGCGAGACGGTGAACACCGCGGCCGCGGTCACGCGCGCGCTGGAGGACTGCGCCTTCGACGCCGCGGCCGAGGCGCTCTACCGCTTCATCTGGAACAACTTCTGCGACTGGTGGCTGGAGCTCGCAAAGCCTGTCCTGAACGGCGCCGACGAAGCCGCCAAGGCCGAGACGCGGGCGACCGCAGCGTGGGTGATCGACCAGGCGCTGAAGCTGCTCCACCCCGTTTCGCCATACCTGACAGAAGAGCTGTGGGCGCAGATGGCGGCGTTCTCCGGCGTCCGGCGGGAAACGATGCTGATCGCCGCCCCGTGGCCGGAGCTGCCGGCGGAGTGGGTGGACGGCGCGGCGGCCGAGGAGATGGACTGGCTGGTCCGCCTAGTCACCGAGGTGCGCTCGATCCGATCGGAGATGAACGTGCCGCCTTCGGCGAAGCCGGTGCTCACTCTCGTGGGCGCCGATGCGGCCGCTCGGCAGCGCCTGGAGGCGAGGCGGGACCTGATCCTCACCCTGGCGCGCCTCGCCGACGTGACGGAGGCGGACGCGCCGCCGCCCGGCGCGGCGCAGTTCGTCATCGGTCGAGCCACGGGCGCCATCGGCATCGCAGAGTTCATCGATGTCGCGGCGGAGCGGGCGCGGCTGGCGAAGGAAATCGCCGGACACTCCAGCGACGCCGAACGCACGCGCCGCAAGCTCGACAATCCCGACTTCGTCGGCCGAGCTCCGGAAGCGGTAGTCGAGGAGAACCGCGAGAAACTCGCGGCCGCGGAAGCCGCGCGCGCGAAGCTCGAAGGGGCGCTCGCCCGCTTGGAAGCCGTCAGCTGAGGAAGCGGGCCACCGCCGCGTCCACCAGCGGCTTCGGGACGGTGTGGCCGCCGTCGAACTCACGGTAGTCCACGTCGTAACCGGCGCGGCGCAGCCGCTCGGCGATCGGCCGGCCGCAGCGCGCAATAGGCAGCACCCGGTCGTCGTCGCCATGACTGATGAACACCGACGGCCGCCCGACGATGGGATCAGGCGCCGTGAACCCAGGTGAGAACGCGAGCACGCCGCTGAACAGATCCCCGTTCGCGAGCCCGAGCGACAGCGCGTAACTCGCGCCGTCGGAAAAGCCTGCGACCGCGACCTTGGAGACGGCGAACCGCTTGAACACGTGTTCCAGCGCCGCGTCGATGTAGTCGACGTCCGGCCCGTAGTCGCGATCCGAGATGACGTCCCATGTCGCCTTCCGCGACTCCGGAGCCAGGACCAAGAAGTCGTGCGCCTCCGCCTGCGCGACCAGCAGCGGAATGGACGAGCCCGCAGAGCCGCCGGCTCCATGCAGCATGACAATCAAGGGCGTGCCCTGAGCGGGCTCGAGACCGGCGGGCACGTGCAACAGCGCGTCGCGTCCGCCAGCGACCCCCAGCCGATGCGTGGCCGGACCGGGAGCGGGCGCGCTCGCGGAGCGGCCGGGTCGCGCGGTCAGGCGTGCGTTCTTCGCGCCGCTCATCGCTCGAGGTCGAGTTCGATCACCACCGGCACGTGATCCGACGGCTTCTCCTTCGCGCGCTGCTCCTTGTGGATCTGCACGCCCACCAAACGATCGGCCGCCTGCGGGGAGAGCAGGGCGTGGTCGATGCGGATGCCGTTCTTCTTCTGCCAGGCCAACTGCTGGTAGTCCCAGAAGGTGAAGCCGCCGGGCCGCCCGTCCGCCTGCTCGTAGGCGTCGGTCAGCCCGATGTTCTTGAGCGCGCGCCAAGCCCCGCGGGCCTCCGGCGTAAACAGTGCGTCGGTCACCCAGTCAGCCGGGTTCTTCGTGTCCTGATCGTCCGGGATGACGTTGTAGTCGCCAGTGAGGACGAGCAGTTCCTCGAGTTTCAGCAGCTCCTGCGCATGCGCCCGCAGGCGCTCGAACCAGCGGAGCTTGTAGGCGAACTTGTCAGAACCGATCGGATTGCCGTTGGGCAGGTAGATCGACCCCACGCGGACCGGCCGCGGCCCCGAAATCACCGCCTCGACATAGCGCGCGTGGTCGTCGGCGTCGTCGCCCGGCAGCCCGCGCCGGACGTCCTCGACCGGCGTCTTGGAGAGCAGGGCGACGCCGTTGTAGCTCTTCTGGCCGAGGACCACGCAGTTGTAGCCTAGGTCCTCGAAACGCTCGCGCGGGAACTTCTCCTCGACCGTCTTGAGCTCCTGCAGGCAGGCGACGTCCGGCTGCTGCTCGGCGAACCAGGCCAGCACCAGCTCCTGCCGTGCGTTGATCGAATTGACGTTCCAGGTGGCTATGCGCATCCATGCCCTCGCGGCGGGGAAGGGAAGCTAGGTGGACGAGCAGGAGCCCACAAGGCGGCGCGGCTGGAAGCTGACGCTGGTGCTGCTGGTCAGCACGGTGCTCTGCGTCGGTACCTTCCCGATCCTGCTGCTGGCGCTCGCGATGGTTCCGATGCTGTTCGACGCGGCGGGCAGCGAGCAGCTGCTGCTGCCCTGGCTCTCCGCCGCGCTCGTGGTCGCCACGCCGGTGGTCTGCCTGGCGGGAGCGACCGGCGGATGGCTGGCTTACATCCTGAACCACACCCGCACGGCCTGGATCTTCGCCCTCGTCCCGCTGCCGCTGCTGCTCGTGTACGCGCTGATGTTCGGGCGACCGCTCCTGGAGCAGAGGCGGGACGTCTTCAGCGACGCCTCGGCCGCGACTGCCCCGCTGGAGAGCGGCGCCTGGGGCTAGACCGAGAAGCTGACCCCGCAGCCGCAGCTGGACTGCGCGTTGGGGTTCTTCACCCTGAACTGAGCGCCGACCAACTCATCCACGAAGTCGATCTCGGACCCGGCGAGGAAGGGCATGGAGACGTCATCCACCAGGGCGGCCGCCCCGTCACGCTCGACCCTCAGGTCTTGCGGATCCGCATGGTCGACCAGCTCGAAGCGGTACTGGAACCCCGAACAGCCCCCGCCGTCGACGGCCACACGCAGCATCACCGGGCGGCCTTCGCTGGCGGCGAGTTCATGCAACCGTCGGGCGGCTGCGGGGGTGAGAACGACGGGTTGAGCGCTCATCGGGTGGAAACTCGTGGCGGCGGGGCCTTTCGTCTATATGGAGCGCCCGCCGCGGGCGGTGAAGAGTACAGAGAGCCGTCCTTGAGCTACACGCCGCCCCCGCGCGCGCCTTATGCCGAAAACCCGGGCCAGTCCCGTGGGCGTCGTCATCCTGAAGGCGAGAGCCGCACCCGCACGCCCTTCGCGCGCGACCGGGACCGGGTGATCCACTGCACGGCCTTCCGTCGCCTGAAGGGGAAGACGCAGGTCTTCGTGGCTCACGAGGGCGATTACTACCGCACGCGACTGACCCACAGCCTCGAGGTGGCGCAGATCGCCCGCTCGATCGCCGGCGCCCTGGGCCTCGACAGCGACCTGGCGGAGGGGGTGGCGCTGGCGCACGACCTCGGCCACCCGCCCTTCGGGCACGCCGGCGAGGACGAGCTGCAGAAGCAGATGGAGCCCTACGGCGGCTTCGATCACAACGTGCAGACCTTCCGCATCGTGACCGAGCTGGAGAAGCGCTACCCCGAGTTCGACGGCCTCAACCTGGCGTGGGAAACGCTCGAGGGGGTCGTCAAGCACAACGGGCCGATCACCAGCCGGCTGGACCGCCCCGCCTACCGCGTCCTCGCAGAGTACACGGAACACCACGACCTGGCGCTGGGCACCTTCCCCTCGGCCGAGGCGCAGGTGGCCGCGCTGGCGGACGACATCGCCTACAACAACCACGACGTGGACGACGGGCTGCAGGCGGGGCTGTTCGGGATCGAGGACCTCATCGAGGTGCCGCTGATCGGGCCCGTCATCGCGGCGGCGCGGCGCGATCACCCTCGCCTGGACGACCGGATGCTGCGGCTGGAGGCGGTGCGGCGGATGATCGGCGTCATGGTCGAGGACGTGATGGCCGAGACGAGGGCCCGGGCGGAGGGCCTCGGGAGCGCCGACGAGGTGAGGACCCTCGGGCGGCCGCTGGTGTCCTTCTCCGACGACATGGTGGAGGACCTGGCGCGGCTGCGCGCCTTCCTGCACGCCCGCATGTACCGGCACTTCAAGGTGAACCGCACGCGGAGCCAGGCGCGCCGGATCCTGGGCGAGATGTTCCAGCTGTTCCTGCAGGAGGCCGACGTGCTGCCGGACGACTGGCGCATGCAGACGGAGAACCGCGACGAGGCGGGGCGGGCGCGCGTGGTGTGCGACTACATCGCCGGGATGACCGACCGGTACGCCATCGAGGAGCACCGGCGGCTGTTCCAGCTCGACGTCTGGAACTGACCGGCGGGCCGGGGTCGGGTAGCCTCCAGAGATTCCGCAGCCGATTCGAACGACCTGTAGCCGGAGCTTCCTGCGTCCATGACCGACCACGACCGCGGCGCCTACACGCCCCAGACGGACCAGCCCTTGGCCTTCGACGCCCGCGCCCCGCGAGCCCGACGGCCGCTGCCGATCACGCTGATCCTCAGCGTGCTGATCCTGCTGGCGCTCATTGTGGCGCTGGTCCTGATCTACCGCTCGGGCGTGCGCGGCGCGGGAGACGCGCCGCAGCCGGTGGGGGAGCCCGTGGGCGCCATACGCGAGGCGCCGCCTGCCGAGGCGCAGCCCGCCGACCCGGCCGCCTCGCTGGACGTGTACACGGACGAGGGCCCGGGCACGCCGGCGGCTCCGGCCTTCGTGCCGCCGCCGGAGCAGCCGATCGCGCGCCCGACGACCCCGGCTCCAGCTGCGACGCCCGCTCCCGCCGCGCCTCGACCCGCCGCTCAGCCCGTTCCGCGGCCCGCCACCCCACCGGCCAGCACGCCCGCACCGGCCCCGGCGCGCCCCGCTCCGCCTGCGACGACACCGGCGCCTGCCCCTGCGCGTCCGGCCCCCGCCGCGACGCCGCCGGCCGGCGGCGGCGCGGGCGTAGTTCAGATCGGCGCGTTCAACACGCGAGAGCAGGCGCAGACTGCGCTTAGCGCCGCCGCGGGCGGCCGCTCGACGCGCATCCAGGAAGTCGAGGTCGGCGGCCGGACGCTCTACCGCGCCCAGATCACCGGCTTCGCCGACCGCGCCGCCGCCCAGGCGTTCTGCGCCGGCCGGTCGAGCTGCATCGCCCGGTGACCTCCGCCTGCATCTTCGGCTGCGCGGGCCAGACCCTCTCGGCCGACGAGCGGGACTTCTTCCGCGACGCGAAGCCGTGGGGCTTCATCGTGTTCAGGCGGAACATCGAGACGCCGGAGCAGCTACGAGCGTTGGTCGACGGCCTGCGAGAGACGGTGGGCCGCGCCGATGCGCCGGTGCTGATCGACCAAGAGGGGGGGCGCGTGCAGCGCATGGGCCCGCCGCACTGGCCCAAGTACCCGCCGGCGCGCCTCTACGGAAAAGCGGGGTCGGACCCGCTGACGCGGCGCGAGATCGCGCGGCTGGGAGCCAGGCTGATCGCCCATGACTTGCACGCCGTCGGGATCAACGTGGACTGCGTCCCGATGCTGGACGTGCCGCAGCCGGGGGCCCACGAGATCGTGGGCGACCGGGCGTACGGAACCGACGCGGATAGCATCGCCCTGCTAGGACGGGCGCAGGCCGAGGGGCTGATCGCGGGCGGGGTGCTGCCGGTGATCAAGCACATGCCGGGGCATGGCCGGGCGGGAGCGGACAGCCACGAGGCGCTGCCGGTGGTGGACGCGTCGTACGCCGAGCTCGAGGCGGTGGACTTCGCGCCGTTCCGGGCGCTCTCGGACATGCCGATGGGGATGAGCGCGCATGTGGTCTACACCTCGGTCGACGCGAAGCACCCCGGCACGACCTCGCGCAAGGTGATCCACAAGGTCATCCGTAAGGAGATCGGCTTCTCCGGCCTGCTGATGACCGACGACCTGTCGATGAAGGCGCTGTCGGGCGACTTCGGGGCTCGCACGAGGGACGCGCTGAAGGCGGGTTGCGACGTGGTCCTGCACTGCAACGGGGTGATGGACGAAATGCAGGCGGTGGCCCGCGCCGTTCCGAAGCTCGCGGGCAGGTCGAAGCGCCGGGCGGAGGCGGTGACGGGGCGGCTGGCGAAGACGCCGGAGCCGTTCGACGTCGAGGAGGGGCGGCGGCGGTTCGCCCAGGCGTTCGAGGCGGCGGCGTGAGCGGCTTCCAGCCCGTGCTCGACTTCGAGGCCGCGGACGAGGCGGCCGAGACGGGCGACGCGCTGGTGGTGGACGTGGACGGCTACGAGGGGCCGCTGCACGTGCTGCTGGCGCTGGCGCGCACGCAGAAGGTGGACCTGCTGCGAATCTCGATCCTGAAGCTGGCTGAGCAGTACCTGGGGTTCGTGCATGCGGCGCGGCGGGAGCGGTTCTCACTGGCGGCGGACTACCTCGTTATGGCGTCCTGGCTGGCCTACCTGAAATCGCGGCTGCTGCTCCCGAAGCCGGAGAAGGACGCCAAGGACGAGCCGCCGGCGGAGGTCATGGCCGCGGCGCTGGCGTTCCGGCTGAAGAAGCTCGACGCCATGCGGAACGCCGTCGAGGCGCTGCAGTCGCGGGCGCGCTTCGGGCTGGAGGTGTTCGGCCGGGGCGACCCTGAGGCGGTGACGGTGGTGCCCTCCAACCAGGTGCGGTCCACGTTGCACGAGCTGCTGCAGGCGTACGTGGGTGAGCGGCGGCGCGAGAGCGGGCGGCGCTACCAGCCGGCGCCGGTGGAGGCCTATGCGCTGGACGACGCGCGGGAGCGGCTGCGGAGCCTGCTGCCGGAGTTGGAGAGCTGGACGCCGCTGCGGGGCGTGGCGCCGCAGGGGCGCCCCTCGGGGCCGCCGCGCGCGTCGCTGCTGGCCTCGACCTTCTCCGCCAGCCTGGAGCTGGTGAAGGAGGGGGGCCTGGAGGCCCGCCAGCTCGACGCCTTCGAGGACGTGTACCTGCGGGCGCGGCGGCAGAGGGCGACGACATGACAGGACCGGGCGAGGTCGAGCGCATGGTCGAGGCGCTGCTGTTCGCGGCGGCCGAGCCGCTCAGCGCGCAGGAGCTACAGCGGCGGCTGCCCGAGGGCGCGGACGTCGGTCGCGCGCTCGCAGGGCTGCGGGCACGGTACGCCGGGCGCGGCGTCGAGCTGGAGTGCGTGGCGGACCGCTGGCGGTTCCAGACGGCCGCGGACCTCGGCTACCTGATGATCGAGGAGCGGGAGGAGCCGCGGCGGCTCTCCAGGGCGGCGCTCGAGACGCTGGCGGTGATCGCCTACCACCAGCCGGTGACGCGGGCGGAGGTCGAGAGCGTGCGGGGCGTGCAGCTCTCGCGGGGGACGCTCGACCTGCTGCTGGAGATCGGGTTCGTGCGGATGCGCGGGCGGCGGCGGACGCCGGGGCGGCCGGTGACCTACGGCACGACCGACGCCTTCCTGGAGCACTACGGGCTGGCGGGGCTGGCCGACCTCCCGGGAGCCGCGGACATGCGGACGGCCGGGCTGCTCGACCTCGACCTGCCGGCGGACTTCACGGTGCCGGACCCGAGCCGGACCGAGGCGGACGAGGATCCGCTGGAGCCGGGGGACGACGCCGAGTTCCACCGGGACTTCCTGACCGACGACCAGAGCTGAGCCGGATTGGCGTCGGGCCGCGCCGCGGCCTATATCTCACCCCGAATCAGCCGCGGACCGGCGGCGGGAGTATCTCGATGGGCAGCTTCAGCATCTGGCACTGGCTGATCGTGCTGGTGGTCGTCGTGGTGCTGTTCGGCGGCCGCGGGAAGCTGTCGTCGCTGATGGGCGACGCGGCCAAGGGCATCCGGGCCTTCCAGAAGGGCCTGAAGGGCGAGGACGAGACGCCGGAGCGGCCCGCCGGCACGCTGCCGCGCTCGGAAGCCGAGAAGGACGATCTGCGCCGCTGATCCGCGGGCGGGCTTACGCCGCATGGACCTGGGCATCGGCACGGCCGAACTGATCGTGATCGCGGCCGTGGCGCTGATCGTCGTGGGTCCCAAGGACCTGCCGGTGCTGATGCGCAAGATCGGCGCGTTCATGACCAAGATGCGGGGCCTCGCCTCAGAGTTCCGGGCGAGCTTCGACGAGATGGCGCGGCAGGCGGAGCTCGACGAGCTGCGCAAGGAGGTCGAGCAGCTCCGGGCCGGGCGGATCGTCGAGACGGCGCGGGCGGACGTGGAGGGCACCTTCGGCGCGATCGAGCAGGACCTGGCGATGCCTGGGCTGGGCGCGATGGCGTCGGAGACGGGCCACGCGGACGAGGCCGCCGAGGAGGCGGTGCAGGACCTGGACGCCCCTGAGTCCCAGAACCCGCCGGTCGAGATCCGGCCGGAGGAGCGGGCGTGATCCCCTCCGACGAGGACGCGGAGCTCGAGGCCACCCGGGCGCCGTTGCTCGATCACCTGACGGAGCTCAGGAGCCGGCTGATCGTCTGCGTGGCGGCGCTCGCGATCGCCTTCGCCGTCTGCTTCTATTTCGCCAAGCCGCTGTACCTGTTCCTGCTCGAACCGTTCGTGGTGGCGGCGCAGCTGTTCGACGCGAGCGGGCCTGGCGGGCACGCCCATGCGAGCGGGCCGTTCGACCTGCTGCTGACCCTGACCGGCTTCCGCGACGCGCCGGCGGGCGGGTCGGGGAAGGAGCTACAGCTGATCTTCACGCAGCCGCTGGAGTTCTTCTTCACGCAGCTGAAGCTGGCGGGCTTCGGAGCGGTGGTGATCACCTTCCCGATCCTGGCCTGGCAGCTCTACCGCTTCGTGGCGCCGGGGCTGTACCGGCGCGAGCGCAAGGCGTTCCTGCCGTTCCTGCTGGCGGCGCCGGTGCTGTTCCTGCTTGGCGCGGCGCTCGTCTACTACGTCATGCTGCCCTTCGTGCTGTGGTTCAGCCTGTCGCAGCAGATCGTCGGCGTGGCGGACGTTTCGGTGCAGCTGCTGCCGAAGGTCTCCGACTACCTGACGCTGGTGACCACGCTGCTGCTGGCCTTCGGGCTCTGTTTTCAGCTGCCGGTGGTGGTGACGCTGCTGGGGCTGGCGGGCGTGGTGTCGGCGAAGACGCTGGCGGCGGGGCGGCGCTACGCCATCGTGGGCGTGGTGGTGGTGGCGGCGGTGGTGACCCCGCCCGATCCGATCAGCCAGCTGATGCTCGCGGTGCCGGTGGTGCTGCTCTACGAAATCTCGATCTGGTGCGTGCGGCTGATCGAGCTGCGGCGCGGGCGGGAGGAAGAGCCGGCCCTGGCGTGAGGCGCATGGCCGATCTGGCCGATCCAGCGAAAAAGTTGGCCGATCGGCCAAATCGGCCAAATCGGCCAACCGGCGGGAGCGGGGTCGCGAGGGTGCTCCGGCGGGCGGGCTGCGGATCCACGATGTCAAAGACCGGCCGGAGAGGCGGGGCAGCCACCATCATGCGGCCGCGGCGGAGGGTGCGGAGGAACTTATTCTCGC
>DASVVG010000137.1:0-2305 GCA_036386655.1 Caulobacteraceae bacterium
CCGTGCTGGCGCTCGGCGCTGTCCGCGAGCGCCCGCCAGCCGGCGGCCAGCCGCAGGTATTCGTCGCGGACGTCGGGGCTGTCGGCCTCCCGCGCCAGCTTTTCGTTGGTCTCGGCGTTCTTCCGGTACTCGGCCATGCGCATCAAGCAAACGGCCCCGGCACCGGGGCGCCTTCTACGAAAAGGGGGCACAGAGCGGGCGTGGGGAGTCGCCAGCGTCGCGCTAACGGAGCAGAGACCCGGATCGTTCCTGTCCACAGCCCGGCGACACACCTCGCCTCCGCCGCGGGCGCGTCCGAGTGGGAGCTCGCTCCGGGGCGGCGGAAGGCGGCGGGCTGATCACCGACTACGGACAGGCGGAGGCGAACCGTAGGCGGCGACGCCGATCTCGGGCCGTGGCGGCGCGGCTCGCGCGAGATCGACCCACAGGGCGGAACCCGCCGTTGTCGTGACTTGCGGAGAAGTCCCTGCGACCCGCGCATCCCTCCGTCGGAATGTTGGTTTCGGGCGGAGGCACGGGAAAGTGCCGTTTCCTTCAGCGAGCACGGGGGCCGCGCGCCGCGCACCCTTGGGAGTTCTCGCGCAGCGCTGCATGATGTCTCCCGCCGCGGGATTCTGCCCCGGCTGGGGATTCCTTTTTTCTTCGGGCGGGCTGCGAGCGCCGATGTTTCGGAGGGACGCGGCCGTCTTTCGGGCGGTGCTCACGCCTCGGTTTTCGCCTGCTTTGCCTTCCGGACGGTGCGGCGATATGTCGGCGTGCCGACCACAAGCGCGGTCGGTCCCCGACAAAAGGTGCAGTTTGCCGGACGAATCCCTTTCCGGGCCTAAGCCCGTGGTGCTGGTCGTCGACGACGAGCCCCTGGTCCGCATGTATGCCGCCGAGCTGTTCGAGGATCTCGGCTACGAGGTGCTGGAGGCGGAGGACGGAGTGGACGCGCTCGCGAGACTCGAAGCGCGCGACGACGTCTCGCTGCTGTTCTCCGACTGCCGGATGCCGCAGATGGGCGGTTCCGACCTGGCCGCGGTGGTGTCGCGCCGATGGCCGGACATCCGGATCGTCCTGGTATCCGGATATGCGCACCCGAACCCGACGCAGTGGCCGCTCCTGGACAAACCGTTCACGGCGCGGGACCTCGACGCCGTCATGGCCGACGCGCGCGCCTGAGCCCGGCGTCAGCTGTTCGGCCGTAGCACTTCCCCATCGAGCGGGTCGCGGCCAGCGGAGGATGACGCCGATCCGCCCGCGCCGTACAACAGGACCCGCCTGCGGCTGCGGGCCACGCAACAAGGAAGATCAAAACGTGGTCCCGGTGCGGGCGAGAGGTTTTGCCGAGACCCTGCTCGATGCGGGTGGTGAAACCGGACGCCTGATCGCCGGCCGTGACTGGTCGGGTACGCCGCTCGGGCCGCTCCATGCGTGGGGCTCGAGCCTCACGACCGCCCTCAGCCTGGTGCTGCTTTCGCCCGTCCCCATGGTCATGCTCTGGGGGGAGCACGGCGTGATGCTCTACAACGACGCCTACTCCGTGTTCGCCGGTGGCCGCCACCCGGAACTGCTGGGCTCGAAGGTCCGGGAGGGCTGGCCGGAGGTGGCCGACTTCAATGACAACGTCATGCGGGTCGGACTGGCCGGAGGGACGCTCGCCTACCGTCACCAGGAAATGACTCTTCACCGTCACGGCCGGCCCGAGCAGGTCTTCATGGACCTGGACTATTCGCCCGTGCTCGACGAGAGCGGCCGCCCGGCGGGCGTGTTCGCCGTCGTCATTGAGACGACGGAGCGTGTCGCCGCCGAGCGGCGCCGCCAAGAGGCGGAAGCGGCCCTGCGCGCCGAGCGCGACCGGGCGCAGGGCGTGCTCGACAACATGGGAGAGGCCTTCGCCCTGCTCGATCGCGACCTCCGTTTCGTCGACCTGAACGCAGAGGCCATGCGCCTCGAGCAGCGGCCCCGGAGCGCCATCCTCGGCAAGACCCACTGGGAGGCGCACCCCGGGGCAGCATCGGAACTCGGCGAGCTCTACCGCGACGCCATGCGGCGGCGCGCGCCGGCCGGCCTCGAGCACCGCTACGTGTGGCCGGACGGGCGCGACACTTGGATCGACATGCGCGCCTACCCGGTCGGAGACGGGCTGGCGGTGTTCTACCGAGACGTCACGGATCGCAAGCGCGCCGACGAGGCGCTGCGCGCCAGCGAACTGCGCCTGCGCACGATGCTGGAGATCGCGACGGTCGGCATCATCTCGTTCGACATGGCCGGCGGCGTCGTTGAGGCCAACGACGCCTTCCTGCGCATGGTCGGGCACACC
>DASVVG010000138.1:0-16837 GCA_036386655.1 Caulobacteraceae bacterium
CAGTCCCTGGAACTGGCCTTCCTCGTCGCCGAGAAGCTGAAGAGCGCAGGTCGCTCGCAGGCCGAAGCCGCCTGAGCTGATCGCCGGTTGAAGCGGGGCCGCGCCTCGGGCATGAGGCGCGCCTCATGTCATCCTCGCACGGACACGCGCCCGCACACGGGCTGGGGGAGCTGTTGCGCCTCGCCGGGCCGGTGATCCTGTCCCGTCTCGGGATCATGGTCATGGGCCTCACGGACGCGATCGTGGTCGGCCGGCATTCGGCGCGCGAGCTCGGCTACCATGCGCTCGGCTGGGCGCCGACCATGGTGGTGCTCACCACCGCCGTGGGCCTGCTCTTCGGCACCCAGGTGCTCACGGCGCGCCGGGTGGGGGAGGGGCGCCGCGACCAGGCCGGCGCCGTCCTGCATCGCGGTCTCGCCTATGCGCTGCTGCTCGGCATCGGCTCCGGCGCGCTGCTGTTCCTCGCGGGCCCGTCGCTGCTCCATTCCGTGCGCCTGGAGGAGGACCTGGCGGACGGGGCCTCGCGCGCGCTGCAGGTCTTCGCGCTGTCGCTCCCCACCTACCTCGTGGCGGTCGCGTGCAGCCTCTTCCTGGAGGCGCTGTCGAAGGCCACCCCCAGCATGATCTTCATGTGGTTGGCCAACGGCGTGAACCTGGCGCTGAACCTGCTGTTCGTGCCGGGTGAGTTCGGCGTGCCCGGCGGCGCCGTGGGCTCGGCATGGGCCACCTTCGGCGCCCGCACCGCCCTGATGCTGATGCTCCTCGTCTACATCCTGACGATGCCCGAGGCGCGGGCGCTCGGCGTCTTCCGCCGCTTCCCGAGGGATCCCGCCGCCGCGCACGAGCAGCGAAAGATCGGCTTCGGCGCGGGCGCCTCCTACTTCGTGGAGGTGGCGGCGTTCGCCGGGATGAGCGTCGTCGCCGGCTGGCTGGGCGGCCTCGCTGTCGCCGCCTGGACCGTCGTGCTCAACGTATCGGCCATCGTGTTCATGGGCCCGCTCGGGCTCGGCACCGCCACCGCGGTGCTGGTCGGGCGCGCGTACGGCGCGCGCGACGGACGGGGCGTGGTCCGCGCCGGCTTCCTCGGCCTCGCCGCGGCCGCCGTGCTGACGCTCGTCATCGCGCTGGTGGTGTGGCCGGGCGCGGGCTTCATCGCCGGGCTCTACGCGACCGATCCCGCCCTCGTCACGCTGGCCGCCTCGGGGCTCGTGCTGGCGACGCTGTTCTTCGTCGCCGACGGGCTGCAGGTGGTGGCCGCCAACGCGCTACGCGCCCGCGGCGACGTGTGGGTGCCCACCGCCATGCACGTCACCAGCTACGCCGTCGTGATGCTGCCGCTCGGCTGGGCGCTCGCTCACCCCGTGGGGCTGGGCCTCAACGGCATCGTCTGGTCGGTGATCATCGCCAGCCTCGTCTCCGCGGGCTTCCTCTGCGGCCGCTTCGCCTGGCTGGCGCGCCGCCCGCTGCGCTGAGTCTTGACAGCGCGAGGGGAAAGGAATATAATCCTTAGGTTCTTTGACAGGTCCGTCCCGGCTTCTGCGCGATGCGGCTTGCGGGCGTGAGGGTCTGGCCGAAGTGGCCGATTTGGCCGATCGGCCAACTTTTTCCCTGGATCGGCCAACGAGGGGCCTCAGGTCCCCAAAATCCAGCCTTCCTCACGCTCGACCGCTGCGACGACGGCCTCATCCGCCCCTTTCGGCGCCGCGAACGTCGCGCCGAGCTTCCCCGCCTCGTCGAGCTTCGCGAAATGTTCCGCCGCCGCCCGCACCTGCGCCTGGTCCAGCACCTCGCCGGCCTCGGGTTTCGCCGCGAACGTGCTCGGGTAGATTTCCACCAGCAGGGCATCCAGCGGCCGCACGTCCTCGGCCGTGATCGCGCGCCATCCCGTCGTGAACGGCCACACGCCCGCGCGCTCCCCGAGCTCGTCGGCCAGCCGCTTCGCCGCCGGGATGCCGACGATCGCCTGGCTGCCCACGGTGCCGTTCCCGAAGATCTGCCAGACGCTCTTCGCGCCCGCCTTGCCGCCGCCCTTGGTCGCCTGCTCGGTCCGCCGCAGAAGGGGCGGGAGGTCGGCCCCGTGGCTCGCCGGCTTGGTGCTCGACAGCCAGCGCTGCGCGTCGTTGGCCGGGGCGCCCCAGAACGGCCGCGCCTCGTCGGTCATCAGGCGGTTCATCTTGGCCGCGACCTGGAAGCGGTTGTTGGTGTTGTCCGCCTTGTCGCGGACCTCCTTGCCCAGGAAGTCCCACATCGCCCGCCACGGCGGATCGCTCTTGAGCTTCAGCTTGGCGGCCGTGCCTTCCGGGTAGCCCAGCGGGAAGTCGAACCCGATCAGCGCCTTGTCCCCGCGCCGCTTCAGGTCCGCGAGGATCGTCCGCAGCTGTGCTTCCGCCGCGCTCCTTGTCGGGGGGTTGAACCCCTCGAAGGTCAGTCGGAACCGCACGTCACGCTTCAGCACGCCGATCCAGACGGAGTCCTTCCCCGTCTTCGGCTTCGACGCCGCGCTCCAGTCCGCCATCACGTAGGCGCCGAACAGGCGAGCCATGGCCGTCCTCAGCTGAGCTTGACGAGCATCTTGCCGATGTTCTCGCCGGTGAAGAGCTTCAGAAACGCGGCAGGGGCGTTCTCGATGCCCTCTTCGACCGTCTCCCGGGAGCGGACCCGCCCCTCCTGCACCCACCGCGCCATGTCCTGCAGGAAAGCGGGGGTCTCCTTCATGTGGTCCGATACGATGAAGCCCTGCAGCCGCAGTCGCTTGCCGACGATGAGCATCATGTTCGACGGTCCCGCCGCGGCTTCCGTCTCGTTGTACTGAGAGATCATCCCGCACAGCGCCAGCCGCGCGTACGGTCGCGCCGCCGCCATGGCCGCCTCGAGATGGTCGCCGCCGACGTTGTCGAAGTAGACGTCGATCCCCTTCGGGGCCGTGCGCGAAAGCGCCGCTCTCAGGTCGGCTTCCGCCTTGTAGTCGATCGCCTCATCGACCCCGATTTCCCGCAGGAAGGCGACCTTCTCCGGCCCGCCCGCGGAGCCGATGACCGTGCAGCCCATCGCTTTCGCGATCTGGCAGGCTACGGAGCCCACCGCCCCCGCCGCAGCGGAAACGAACACCGTCTCCCCGCCCTTCAGCTCGGCGATCCGCAGCAGCCCGACCCAGGCGGTGAGCCCCGGCATTCCGGCGACGCCCAGGAACGCCTGCGGCGGCAGCCCGAACGTCTGCAGCTTCTGCAGCTGGTCGGAAGGCGCCACGTAGGCCTCGCGCCAGCCGTACATCGACAGCACCAGGTCGCCGGGTGCGAACCCGTCCGCCTGCGACGCCACGACCTCGCCCACCGCGCCGCCCTGCATGGCCTTGCCGAGCTCGAACGGCGGCACGTAGCTCGGGCGGTCGCTCATCCGCCCGCGCATGTACGGGTCCACGGACATCCAGGCGTTGCGCACCTGCACATGGCCCGCGGCCGGGGAGGGGACCTCCGCCTCCGCCAGCTCGAAGTCCTCGAGCACGGGCGTGCCCACGGGACGGCGCTTCAGGCGCACCTCGCGCGAGCGCAGGGTCATGCAGGTCTCCTTCCGGCGGCGCGCACCTTGGCGACCGAGGGGCGGGCGCGCAATAAGGCGCCATGCGAAAGCCCCTGAGAGCCGGCGTCGCCGGCGCCGGCGTGTTCGGCGGCCACCACGCCCGCAAGTACGCCAGCCTCCCCGACGTCGAGCTCTGCGGGGTCTACGACCGCGGCACCGGCCGCGCCGTCGCGCTGGCCCAGGAGCTCGGAGCCCCGAGCTTCCACGACCTGGAAGCCTTCCTCGACGGTCTGGACGTGGTCACCATCGCCGCCCCCGGCGTCACCCACATGGAGCTCGCCTGGGCCGCGCTCGACGCCGGCGTCCACGTCTACGTGGAGAAGCCGCTCGCCTCGACGGTGCAGGGCGCCCGCGCCCTCACCGCCAAGGCCGCCGAAGCCGGCGTGGTCCTCGCCTGCGGCCATCAGGAGCGCGCGGTGTTCGACGCCATGGGCCTGTTCACCGCGCCCGAGCGCCCCCTGCGCGTGGAAGCCGTCCGCCGCGGCACTTGGAGCGGGCGCAACGCCGACGTCTCGGTGGTGCTCGACCTGATGATCCACGACCTCGACCTGGCCCTTAGCCTCGCCGAGGGCGACCCCGTGCAGGTCGACGGCGGCTCCGAGGTTTCCCACGGCCCATTCCCCGACCGTGCCAGCGCGGAGATCGCGTTCGCCGGCGGCACGATCGCCAGCATCGAGGCCGACCGCGACGCCGGCGAGCGGCACCGCACCATGCGCCTGGTCTACCCCTCGGGCACGCTGGAGATCGACTTCCTCGCGCGCACCTTCAGCAACGGCGCCGGCTTCCCGCTCAACGCCGATTTCGCCGAGACCGAGCAGGGCCGGGACCCCCTCGGCGCCAGCGTCGCCGCCTTCGTCGCCGCCGTGCGCGGCGAGGCGCCCCGCCCGCTGGTCACCGGCGAGGAGGCCGCCCGCGCCCTGAAGCTGGCCCTGCAGGTGGAGCACGCCGCCCCGCCGCCTTGACACGCGGGGCGCTCCGGCGGAGTGACGCCGGCTCGACAGCAGAGGCTCCATGGCCGTCAAGGTTCGTTTCGCCCCGTCGCCGACGGGCCGCTTGCACGTGGGCAACGTCCGCACCGCGCTGGTCAACTGGCTGTACGCCCGCACCCAGGGCGGCGCCTTCGTGCTGCGCATCGACGACACCGACCTGGAGCGCTCCACCAAGGAGTACGAGCAGGGCATCCAGGGCGACCTCGCCTGGCTCGGCCTCCGTTGGGACGATAAGGACAACCAGTCCGCCCGCTTCCCCATCTACCAGCTGGCGGTGGAGCGCCTGAAGGCGCAGGGCCGGCTCTACCCGGCCTACGAGACGTCCGAGGAACTGGACCGCCGCCGGAAGGTCGCGCTGAGCCAGGGCAGGCCGCCGATCTACGACCGCGCGGCGCTGAAGCTCACGCGCGACGAGCGCGAGGCGCTCGAGGCCGAGGGCCGCCGCCCGCACTGGCGCTTCCGCCTCGACGGCAAGCGCGTCCGCTGGACCGACCTCGTGCGCGGCGAGATCGAGGTGGACACGGCGTCGATGTCCGACCCGGTGCTCATCCGCGAGGACGGCGCCTTCCTCTACACGCTCCCCTCCGTGGCCGACGACATCGACATGGCGATCACCCACGTCATCCGGGGCGAGGACCATGTCACCAACACCGGCGCGCAGATCGAGGTGTTCGAGGCGCTCGGCGCCCGCCCGCCAGAGTTTGCGCACATGCCGCTGCTGGTCGGCGCCGACGGAGAGGCGCTGTCCAAGCGCCTGGGCTCGCTGTCGATCTCCGAGCTGCGCCAGCAGGGCTACGAGCCACTCGCCATCACGAGCCACCTCGGCCGCATCGGCACCACGGAAGGCCTGGAAGCCGCGTCGTCGCTGGAATCGCTCGTGCAGGGCTTCAGCTTTGACAAGATGGGCGGCCGCTCGGCCCGTTACGATCCGGCCGACCTCGACCGCCTGAACGCTCAGGTGCTGCACGCCACCCCCTACGAGGCCGCGCGCCCGCGGCTCGAAGAAGCCGGGGCCGACCTCGGCCCCGAGTTCTGGGACGCCGTCCGCGCCAACCTCCGGCGCTTCAGCGATGTCGTGGAATGGGCGGCGGTGGTCCGAGGGCCGGTGCAGCCTGCGATCGACGATCCCGCCTTCGCCCGTGAGGCCGCCGACCTGCTGCCCGAGACGCTTGACTGGAAGGCCTGGACGGACGCCGTGAAGGCCGCCACCGGCGCCAAGGGCAAGGCGCTGTTCATGCCTCTGCGCCGGGCGCTAACCGGCCAGGACCACGGACCGGAACTTGCGCCGCTGCTGCCGCTGATCGGCCGCGAGCGGATCCTCCGCCGGCTGGCGGGCGAGGCGGCCTAGACAGGCTCCGCCATCGGCTGCCGGACCGCTTCGAGCACATCCTGGACCCGGTCCACGCTGCGCCAGGTGTCGGGCACCCACGACGGCGTGAAGCGCTGCTCGACCGTCTGAGCCATCAGCTCGAAGTAGCGGTTCCAGAAGCCCTTCAGGTTCACGAACACGATCGGCTTGCGGTGCAGGTCGAGCCGCCGCCACGACAGCACCTCGACGATCTCCTCCAGCGTGCCCACGCCGCCGGGCATCACGATGAAGGCGTCGCTCTCCTGCAGGAACAGCGCTTTCCGCTGGTGCATGTTCTGCACGACGACGGTCTCCACGTCGTCGTAGAGCACCTCCCGCGTGCGCAGGAAGTCCGGCATGATCCCGAGCACGCGGCCTCCCGCCTCGTGGCAGGCCTTGGCCGCCGCGCCCATCAGGCCGACGCCTCCGCCGCCGTAGACCAGCCGCACGTTTTCGCGGGCGAGGAGCCGGCCGAAGTCCGCCGCCGCCTGCAGGAAGTCGGGATCGGCGGCGTTCGAGGAGCCGCAGAACAGACACACCGACTTCACTTCGCTCGCCATCGACGCACCTCGCATGAAAAAGGCGGCGCTTGCGGCGCCGCCGTCCCGCTATGATCTAGCACACAGCCGTCGGTGAGGGGGAGTGCGCGCGTGAGCAGGGAGACGGCGGCCTGGCGGTCAGTCGCGGCGGGCGTCGCCGCCGGCGCCGCGCTGACGGCCTGCGGCGAGCGTCCCCCCGCCGCCCGACCGGACGTGGCCGCCGCGGAGGCGGCGCAGGCGGGCTACGTTGCGCCGCCGCGGGTCGAGCGCGTGGAGTCCGCCCGCACCGGCCTGGTGGTGCAGGGCACGAGCCATCCCGGCGCCAGGATCCGGATCACCGACGCGGCGGGCGCATACGGCGGCACCGCGGACGCCCAGGGCCGCTGGCGGGTCGACGCCCCGGCAGCGCCTGGGCCGCGGCTGTTCACCCTGAGCGCGGAGCGCGACGCGCGCGTGCTCGAGGCCGAGGGGCGACTCCTGGTGCTTCCGGATGCTCCCGCGCTGCTGCTCCGCCCCGGTCACGGAGCCCTGCCGGTGGCGAGCACCCCCGCCGGCCGGCCGAGGATCCTCAGCATCGACGTGGCCGCGGACGGCGCGGCCGCCGTCTCCGGGGTCGGCCCGCCATCGGCTCCCGCCGTAACCCGGATCGACGGCGTCGCTCCGGGGGATGGGACCGCAGTGGGCAGCGGCGCCACCGACGCCGCCGGCCGCTTCTCGATCATCCTGGCGCGGCCGCTCGGTCCGGGCAGCCACCTCATTGAGGTGAACACGCCGTCCGGCCTGGCTCGGGCCCAGGTGGGCGTCTCGCCGGCCGATCCCGGTACATTGCCGTTCGTCGCCACGCGCGACGCGTCCGGCTGGCGGGTGGCGTGGCGCGCGCCCGGCTCCGCGGTGCAGACAACGTACGTGCTCGCCCCGTCGGCGGCCTCATGAACCTTACGCTGCCCACGCGCCGCGCTACGGCGGGTGCAGTCCCCACCGAGCAGGGGCCCGGCGCCGGCCGGGCGATGCTCGACCTCGTGCAGCTGGTGCTCCGATCCAAGGCGCCGGGCCTTCGCTGGCGGCTGACCGCGGCCCTGTTGCTGACCCTGGTGGGGAAAGCGCTGGGCGTGGTGGCTCCGCTGCTCCTCGGCGCGGCCGTGAACCGCCTGAGCGCCGGCCAGAGCACCGCCGTCGCCGTGAGCTACGCCTTCGCCGCTTTCGCCGTCGGCTGGGCGTTGATCCGCTTCTTGGCGGCCGCGGCGCCCCAGCTGCGCGACCTCGTCTTCACCGCCGTGGCACAGGCGGCCCAGCGCCGGGCGGCCGCCGAGAGCTTCAGCCACGCCCTCCAGCTGTCGCTCGACTTCCACCAGACCAAGCGCACCGGCTCACTCTCCCGAACCATCGAGCGCGGCGCACGGGCGGTCGATTTCCTGCTGCGGGGTCTGGTCTTCAACCTCGCCCCGACGGCCCTCGAGCTCGTGCTTGCGGCGGCCGTGCTCGCCGGAGCCTACGACTGGCGCTTCGCGGCGACGGCCATCGCCACGGTGGTCGTCTACGGCTGGCTCACCTTCGCCATCTCCGACTGGCGGATCGGCCATCGGCGTGTGCTGAACGAGGCGGAGAACGAGGCCGCCGGTCGCGCCGTCGACGCGCTGCTGAACTACGAAACGGTCAAGACTTTCGGCGCCGAGACCCGCGCCGCCGCCGACTACGAGCGGGCGCTCACCGCCTACGGCGACGCAGCGGTGAAGGCGAACGCCTCGCTCGTGCTGCTGAACGTGGTGCAGGCCCTCGTCATGAGCGTGGGACTCGCCACCATGGCCGTCCTCGCCGGGCTGGAGGCCGCGGCCGGCAGACTGGGGCCGGGCGACGTGACGGCGGCGGTGCTGATCCTGATCTCGCTCTACCAGCCGCTCAACATCCTCGGTTTCGCCTACCGCGAGATCCGCCAGTCCTTCATCGACATGGAGGCGATGGTCGAGCTGGGCCGGCAGAACCCCGACATCGCCGATAGCGCCGACGCGCGCGACCTCCCGGCAGGCTCGGGCGAGGGGGGCGACCTCGTGTTCGAAGGCGTCTCCTACCGCCACACAGGGCGCGCCGAGGGTCTGGCCGACGTGAGCTTCCGCGCCGTACCCGGCTCCACCGTCGCGCTCGTGGGCCCGTCCGGAGCGGGCAAGTCGACGGTGGCCCGGCTGGCCCTGCGTCTGATCGAGCCGCAGGCGGGCCATGTCAGCTTGGACAGCCTCGATCTCCGCAACGTGAGGCAGGCCTCGCTCCGGCGCGCCGTCGCCTTGGTTCCGCAGGACGTGGCGCTGTTCAACGACACCCTCTACGCCAACATCGCGTTCGGTGACCCCGAGGCGACGCGAGCGCAGGTCCGCTCCGCCGCTGAGGCGGCCGAGCTCGGCGGCTTCGTCGATGCTCTGCCGGACGGCTTCGATACACGGGTGGGGGAGCGCGGCCTGAAGCTCTCGGGGGGCGAGCGCCAGCGCGTGGGCATTGCGCGCGCCCTGCTGGCGAACCCCCGCCTGCTCATCCTGGACGAGGCCACCAGCGCTCTCGACAGTCGCACCGAGGCGGCGATCCAGGCCACGCTGCGCAAGGCGAGGCGAGGGCGCACCACGCTCGTGGTGGCGCACCGGCTGTCCACCGTCGCCGATGCCGACGAGATCCTGGTGCTGCGTGCGGGGCGGATCGTCGAGCGCGGCCGCCACGCGGATCTGTTGGCGCTGGACGGCGACTACGCCGCGCTCTGGCGCAAGCAGATCCGCGAGAGCTGACCTACCGGCCGGCCACCACCTTGACCCGGATGGGCTCGCCGGTGACCGCCTTGGCGGACCAGCTGGTGCCGACGCCGCCACGCTTCACGTTCGTGCAGTAGGAGAACGGCCCGGCCATGGGCTTGCTCTGCTTCAGGCAGATACGCTCGCCCTTCAGCGTCCACCGGCCGCTGGACGGCTTCCCGCGGCGGCCCTGCGCGCGATAGGTCCCGTCGGAGTTCAGCCACAGCTTGGCCGTGCGGCCGTCGGGGTAAGTCGAAACGATCGTGTTCTTGAACGCCGGTTCCAGGAGGCCCTTGTCCTGCGCGAGGGCGGGAGCGGCCACGGCGAGCGAGAACACGGCGACAGCGACGGGTCGGATCATACGGAACACCTTCAGATGAGCCCTCGGGGCCCATAACGCGGCAGCGGCGTATCCGTGCCGTCGAGCTTCGCGGCGCGACGTCGCAACGGCGACCGCGCGATCTGGAAGGGGAGGGCCGGCGTGGCTCCGCGGGTATTGGCCGGGGTCATTTTCAGGCTGTTGCAGCCGAGTGCACTTGAGTCCGGAAACTGAGCTGAGTCAGCCACTTCACAGAAAAGTGGTGTTCAACCGTTTTCACCGACTTTCAGCCTAGCGCGTGCCTCCTGGATGGGTAAAAGGAGGGGTAGAGCCCTTTGGCTCCCCGGCGAGGAGCCGAAGTTCTGGCGCGGCTGACGAACAGGCTGACCGACCGGGCGACCCGGAGCTTGAAGGCTCCCGGGTATCATCCGGATGGGGACGGCCTCTACCTTCAGGTGACGGCCTCCGGCTCCCGCAGCTGGATCTACCGGTACAGGTTCGGCGGGAGACGCCGCGACATGGGTCTGGGCTCGCTGAGCGACGTGTCCCTCGTGGAGGCCCGAGCGGCGCGCAACCAAGCCAGACAGGCGATCACGGCCGGAAGCGACCCTCTCAAGGACCGCCGTCCCACCGCGGTGCGGCCGGCTCGCTTGTCGTGCCCGGCAGGCGAACCGGCGCCCACTCTTCTGCAGTGCTGGACGGAGTACGTCGATGCGCGGGAGCCGGGTTGGCGCGGGCGCAAGACGAGGGCGGGATGGATGCGGTCCATTGAACAGCATGCGGCGGCCATCAAGAACAAACCCGTCGCTGACATCGACACCGACGACGTGCTGCGGGTGCTGAAGCCGCTCTGGACGGAGAAGGCGGAGTCCGCCGGGAAGCTGCGCGAGCGACTGGAGCAGGTGCTGGACTACGCCCGGGTTCGCAAGCACCGGTCGGGGGACAACCCTGCGACCTGGAAAGGTCATTTGGTGCACCTGCTGCCGCCCCGGCCGAAGCTGCAGCGGGGGCACATGCGGGCCGTCCCCTACCAAGAGCTGCCGGCGCTGATGCAGAGGCTCGCCGGACGGGAGGGAGTGTCGGCGCGGGCGTTGGAATTCACCATCCTCACGGTCGCCCGCGAAACGATGACCCTGGAGGCCAGCTGGAGCGAGATCGAGGGCAACGTTTGGGAACTGCATGCGAGCCGGATGAAGGAGCGGGCGTTTCGCCAGCCGCTCTCCGCCGGCGCTATGGAGGTCCTCCGCAAGGTGAAGCCCACAGGCCCCACCCCCAACGGGCTCATCTTCCCCAGCCAGAAAGGCGGCGTGCTCTCCGACATGGCAATGGACATGCTCTTAAGGGAGCTCGCCCCACCCTACACGCCGCATGGGATGCGCTCTGCGTTTCGAGACTGGGCTGGCGACGAGACCTACTTCGCGCGCGAAACCATCGAGGAGTGCCTCGCGCACACGGTGGGGGATGAGACGGAGCGCGCCTATCGCCGCGGCGACGCGCTGAAGAAGCGGAGGGCTGTCCTCGAGGCTTGGTCCGCCTACTGCCTCGGCTGAGGAGAGCCGCGCCCGGGGTGCAGGGTGGTTTCGGGAGAAGCTTCCCACCTCCGGCACCATCCTCGGCGACAGAAGCCTGGATGATCGCCGGTAGAGCCGGAACGTTCACGGGCTTCGCGAGGCGGCAATCGGCGCCGGCCGCTCGCGGCGCTTCTAGGGGGCCCGGCCCCCGCCGGCTTCCGGTGGAAGCCGGCGGTCCGGGGGTCAGCGTCGCGAGCCGCCGCGGTCCTGGCGGTCGTGCCGCTCGAAGCGGATGCGGGCGCTGAGCGCGTCGAAGCGGCGCTGCAGATCCGAACGCTCGCGCGTGTCGAGTCCGCTGGACCGGCGGTAGCGCGTCTCCAGCTGGGCGAGCGAGCGGAAGTCGGCGCGAAGGCGCTTGGCTTCCGGACGGGTGAGCGCGCCGTTGCGCACCCCTTGGTCGATCCGGCGTTCGAGGTTGGCCTGGCGCTGGTTGATCGGTTCCCACTGGCCGCGGCTCTGGGCGCCGGCGGCCGTGCCCCCGAGCAGGGAAAGGGCCACGCCAGCGATGAGAAGGGTCTTCATCATCTGTCTCCTGCGGGAGCGGGTGAGCCGGACCGTCCGGCTGCCTCTTCCGTCGTGGAGGTTATGGAGCGCCATCGCTGAGGCCCCTCTGAACGCGTCTCGTGGCCGCCGTTCACGTACGTTAGCTTTCGGTCATCCGGGTTGAGCGGGCGGTGCGCGCGCCACGCCGCGGGATTCGTCCGGCTTTGAGCCGCGGCCTCGGCTGCACTAGGCTGCAGGGATGAACATCGCCAGCGACCGCCGCCCCGATCCCTTCGACGTGCAGGTGGGCGCGCGGGTGCGCACCGTACGCAAGGCTAGGGGCATATCGCAGAGCGACCTCGCCGGCGCCGCGGGCATCACCTTTCAGCAGGTCCAAAAGTACGAGCGCGGGACCAACCGCATCTCGGCGTCGATGCTGCAGCGGATTTCGCGCCATATCGGCGCGCCGATGAGCGAGCTGCTCGGCGAGGCGCCCGGGACGCAGGCCAGTGACGTCGACTGGACTCCGGCGCCGTGGAGATCGCGCGCGCCGTCGGCGCGATCCGCTCGCCGGGCGTGCGCCGAAAGCTGCGCGCGCTGATCCTTCTGATGGCCGAAGATGGCCGCGAGGAGCCGCGTCAGGCCGACGAACGGGCCGACTGAGGGCCGTCAGCGCCCGCACGCTCGTGCGCGGGCCCGCAGGTCGCCTCATCGGAGGTCTCCTGCAGCGGCGTGCGCGAAAATCGGCGACGGTACTCGGGCGCCGAGCTGGCGGGATCGATACCCTTGCCGAGCGCGCGTTCGGGAGCGGCGAGAGGCGCCGCCGCCGCTTCTCGCGAAAGCGCGCCGGCAGCCTGTCTTCCTTCTCGAAGATGGCGACGACGACGTCCGCGAGGCTCGACGTGAGCCCGATCATCAGGCCCGACCCCGGGCCGAGGCGCTTCCGGCGCGTCAGGGCTCAGGCGAGGTTGGTGCACCGGATCTGCTGTTGCAGGATGGGGATGGGCTCGCGGGCATGTCCGGGCGAAGATTTTTCACCGGCGCCTGTCGGGCCACTGCGGCTCGATGCGTCCTTCGTAAGCGGGGACCGGAACGTGTCGTTTCCGCTGGCTGCGGCGGCGAGATGCAGAGACGATGCGGGGATATGAGGTGGTCGGACCGGAAGCGACTGCGGGCCACGCGCTGAAAACGCCGCCGTGCGCGCGCGGTGTTCCCGGAGGAGGTGGGCTGATGCTGGAATCCGAACTGGCGGTGCTCGGCCTTCGGGATAGGTCCCCCCACCCAGGGCCAGAGGGGGGAGCCCCCGGCGCTCTTGGAGGAATGCGACCGGGGGCTGGCCGACCTCCGGGGGGAGGGTCGACGTACCCGGATCGTTATCTGACCTTCCCCCGGCTCGGCTATCAGGCGCTTTCGACGGCGGCGGCCGAATGACCAGGACGGGACAACTGGTGGCCGCACGGGCGGCGGTGGTGGCTTCGCCGTCCCTCCGGGCGGAGGTTCTCAATCTGCGCGGACTCACCAACGACCTCACCTACGACGCGTACACGCCGGACGTGCAGATCGTCGTTCCTCTCGAGGGGGCGCACTATCTGTCCGCCGGCCGGACAGAGGTGCTGGTCGACCTGAACCAGATCGGGCTGATATCCGCCGACGTTCTGACGCGGGACCGCCACCCCTCCGTCGGCGACACCGCCTGCCTGGTGATCACGCCTTCCCGCTGCACGCTCGACGAGATCTGGCACGGCACCGGCACGACTCCAGAGAGCCTGGCGGCGCGTGGCTTCTGCACTCGAACCGCCCCCGCCATCACCCAGTACGCAGCATCGATCGCCTCTTATCCGGCCCGGACCGACTTGGTGGATCCCCCAAACGCCCGGGAAGAGATGCTGCTGGGCGTGGCCCGGCGGGCGGTGTGCGATGCGACCAGACCGCCCGTCCGACTCGGCGGGAAGTCGCTCAAGCTCGTGCTCTGCGTGAAAGAGCTGCTCGCGACGTCGCCTGGCTCGCTGAGCCTCACGCAGATCGCAAGCCGGGTCGGAGCGTCGCCCGCGTATCTGACGGACCTGTTCCGGCGCGCCGAGGGCATGCCGGTGTACCGCTACCAGTTGCGGCTGAGACTGGCGATGGCGCTGCGCCGGCTGCCGGAGGTCGACGACATCACTGGTCTAGCCCTCGATCTGGGCTTCTCCAGCCACAGTCACTTCACAGCTGTTTTCAAGTCGGTGTTCGGCGTCACCCCGTCCACATACCGGGAGAGCACGCGGCCGGTGCAGCGTCGCGGCGTCGCCGTCGGCTCCGGTCCCCTAGCGCTGGCGAGCTAGCGGTCCCTGAAAATACTGGTCGTGCGTCCGCCCCCGCGCCCGCCCAGGCCCCCGCGCGTCCGACGGTCCGCCGACGCGAGTCTCCGCCGCGAAAGAAGCTGACAGCGTCTTCGTGCGGGGCGGGTCACGGTGCGGTGTGGGAAGAGTTTCAGCGTTCGACGGAGCCACCACGATCATGCGGCGGACGTTCGAGCCGCATGCCCCGCGACCATGGCCCGGGCCGGAACGCGTTCCGGACCGGCGGGCGGTCGTCGGGAGGCCGGCTTGAGCCGCCGGATGGAGGTGCGTCGTGAGGACGCCCCACCTGCTCCGATGTTCCGCCAGACCGGCGGGGAGCGGCGAGCGAACGTCCGCCGGGCGGAGCCGCCGTCGATCGACGCCGCGCCTTCAATCCTTCTGGCTTCCATGCATGAAGCGCGCCGGAGCGCGTTGGCCGCGAGCTTCACCGAACGGGGCGTCTCGGTGCTGGCGATCGACGATGAAGAACAGCTCCGCGAGGCGATCGCGGGCGGTACCGGCGACGTCGTCCTGATCGACGTGCTGGCCCCCGGAGGCGAGGGGCTCGACCTCTGCCGCCGGCTGGCTCACGTACGCACCCCTCCGATCCTACTGCTCACGCACGGCGCCGACGAAACGGATCGGATCGTCGCGCTCGAACTCGGCGCCGACGCCTGCCTTCCCGGCGACTGCAGTCCGAGGGAGCTTCTTGCGCAGACGCGCGCGCTGATCAGGCGGGCGTCGGCCGAGCGCGAAGGGGGCGTAGCCCGAGCCTCCGCCCGATTCACGTTCGCGGGATGGCGCCTCGACCTCTGGACGCGCGTCCTCACGACCCCCCACGGGAAAGCGCTCCACTTGTCGGCGACGGATCTGGCGCTCCTTCAGACCTTCGTCCAGCACCCCGGTCAGGTGCTCTCTCGCGAACACTTGCGAACCGTGGTCGGCCAGGGTGACGGCGAAGAAGTGCGCACCATCGACTCGCGGGTCGGCCGCCTCCGGGCCAGCCTGGAGAGGGGCGGCGGAGGAGGGCATCTAATCAGGACAGTGTTCCGTCGCGGGTACACGTTGGAGGCGGAAGTGCGATGCGGTTGAAGGCGACGATCGGCGCTCGCGACCTCCCGCGTAGGTCCGCCGTGCCGTGCGCTGGAGGGGCGCCTGACGCTCCAGCTCGCCGGCGAGGGGGTGCGGCGTTGCTCTTGGGGTGACGATTGTTGCGGGGTCGCAGGGGGTCGTCGAAACCTCGCTGGTCGTCGATGAGCAGGAGCGCCGCTCGTCGAGCGGGTAGGGCCGTCAAGGCCTGTCCTCCCAATGCGTCCATTTCCCGCGCGATCGCGTGCTGAGCGACTCCCCGGCGTACGACGAACAGCGGCGGGCCTTTGGGCCCGCCGCTTCACTCGCGCTGGTTGGAGAGGATCAGAAGCGCAGGTTCACGCCCATGATCACCCGCCGCCCTATGACGTCGTACAGCGAGGGATCAGTCCCCGACTGGACGTTCGGATTGTATTCGGGCGGCTGCTTGTCGAACAGGTTGTTCACGCCCAGTCGCAGCTCGACGCTCTGGCTCAGTTTGTAGCCCGCCACCGCGTCGACGTAGACGACCGAGTCGGGGCCGGTGAACTCCGTCTCCCCCGGGAATTCCCGGTTGAGGCGGTTGTCCATGCCGGCGAGGTACCGGATGCGGGTGTTCAGGTTCACGTTCCCGAGGTCCCACCGCGCGTTGAGGTTGGCCCTCCACCGCGGGAAGCTCGTGCTGAAGCGGCCGTCGCCGCCGCCGGCGTAGTTGGCCGCGCCGGCGACGTCGATCGGCGGTGCGCCGAGCACCGGCAGCTGCTCGATGTACTCGATGAGGTAGGTGACCACCGCGTTCAGGCGCATCGAACCCCAGTTCGGGAGCCCCAGCCATTCCATGTCGAAGCCGTAGTCCACCTGGAAATCGACGCCGCTGGTTTCGATCTCGCCGCCGTTGCTGGTGTCGAATTCACCGTTCACGGGGTCGTCCGGGTTGTAGAGCACCAGGATGTCGCCGCCGAGCCGCACGATCGCCTGGCAGTTCGGGTTGTTCGGGTCGTACGTCGGGTTGGTGCCGTAGTAGTTGTAGCAGGACGCCACGATCTGGTTCGGCGACCGGCCCAGGATCGCGTCCTCGACCTTGATGTTGTAGTAGTCGATCGAGCCGCGGAGACGCTGCAACCACTGGCTTTCCCACGGCGAGCTCCACACCGCGCCGAGCGTCAACGTGGTGCCGATTTCCGGTTCCAGGTCCTCGTTGCCGGCCAGAACGATGGCGAGCTGGTTGCCCGGCGTCTGCACGAACGTGGCCGTGTCTCCGACCCCGCCGAACGCTCCGGCCGTGGCGCACAGCGCCGTGACCTGGGCCCCGTTGGCGCCGGTGCGGGCCGCGGTGCCGACCGAGCAGGGATCGAAGTACTGCGGCGACGAGCCGCCGCCGGCGAACAGCTCGTTGAAGTTCGGAGCGCGGACGGCCCGTTGGTACGAGGCGCGGATCCGCAGCGGGTCCATGACCCGCCAGTCGATCTCCGCCTTGTACGCGTGGCTGACCTCGCCGCTGCTCTCGAAGCCGGTGAGCTCGTTCGCGAACTCGCTCGACGAGCGGCGGTAGCCGAGGCTCAGATCGATCGATTGAGCGAAGGGAACGTCGCGGACGAGGGGGACCAGAAGCTCGCCGAAGAAGTCACGGAAGCTGTTGTTGCCGGCTTCCGGATCCTGCGACGTAAAGCCGGAAACGGGCCCGGCACCGGTGCCCGGGTCGAAGATGTATTCGAAGCCGCGGTACTCCGCCCCCAGCACGGCCTGCACGGTGCCCGCCGGCAACGAGAACAGGTCGCCGGTGACGAACGCCTGACCGATCTGCATCTTCATGTCGGTCGTCCGCGTGCCCGTGACCTCCAGATAATCGACGCATTCC
>DASVVG010000139.1:0-33536 GCA_036386655.1 Caulobacteraceae bacterium
GCCGCGTCGGCATGGGGCCGGCCATGGGGACGGGGATCGCCGACGAGGTCGCGGGCTCGCCGCCCATTCGAGGTTCCAACGCCAGCGTGCTCGTGCTCTGGTATCGCCTGCCGAGCTTCGAGCGCTGGCTGCCCGCCGCCCTCTTCTGGCTGGCGCTCTCCGCGGTCCTGATGTGGATCGCCGCCTCGCGCCATCGGGAGCACTGAGCTTGGAAGACTTCATGGCCGACCTGGCCGGCCTGATCGAGCGCCACGCTTTCTGGGCCGGCCCCATCCTCGGGCTGATCACGTTCGGCGAGTCGATGGTGATCATCGGCGCCTTCTTCCCGGCCACCGCGCTCATGGTGGTGGCGGGCGGACTGGCGGGCGCCGGCGTGCTGCACCCCCTGCCGGTGATCGGCTGGTGCGTCGCGGGCGCGGTGCTGGGCGACGCGGTGAGCTACTGGATCGGCCGCCGCGTGGGGCCCGCCGCGTGGCGCCACCCGCTGCTGAAGCCCCGCCGCACGGCGATCGCGCGGGCGCGGCTGTTCTTCCGCAAGTACGGCGTCGTCTCGATCTACCTGTGCCGGTTCATGGGCCCCGTGCGCGCTTTCGTGCCGCTGATCGCGGGGATCACGGCGATGCCGCACCGGCGCTTCCAGCTCGCCAACCTGGGATCGGCGCTGATCTGGGTGCCCGTGATGCTGGCGCCGGGCTACCTGAGCGCCAAGGGCATGGCGAGCCTGCACGGCCTTGACATGCACACCATCGGCCTGATCCTCGCCGCCGCTGTGGCCGCGACCTTCGCAGCCGCGGCCGCCTGGCGCTGGGTGCAGGCGCGGCTGAAGGCGGAAGAGTCGCTCCCGACGAAGCCCGACTAGACCGCGTCCAACCCGTAGGCGGCGTGGAGCGTGCGGACCGCGAGCTCCGTGTAGGCGGCGTCGATCAGCACGCTGATCTTGATCTCCGAGGTGGAGATCACCTGGATGTTCACGCCCTTCTCGGCCAGCGAGCTGAACATCGTGTCGGCCACGCCCGCGTGGCTGCGCATGCCGACGCCGACGACGGAGATCTTGGCCACCTCGTCGTCGCGGCGGACCTCCTCGAAACCGATCTCGGCCTGGCGCGCTCGCATCAGCTCGACCGTCCGCTCCGCGTCCCGCTTGCCGACGGTGAACTCCATGTTGACGGCGTCGCCGGAGCGGGCGCGCGACTGCACGATCATGTCCACGTTGACGTTGGCTTCGGTCAGCGGCCGGAACACGGCCGCCGCGCCGCCGGGCTTCGCCGGCAGGCCGAGCAGGGTGATCTTGGCCTCGTCGCGGCTGTAGGCCACGCCGCTCACGATGCGTTGCTCCACGATCTCCTCCTCGTCACAGACGATGGTGCCGCGTCCTTCGGACCGGCCGGGTTCACAGGCGCTCGACAGCACGCGCAGCGGCACGCGGTGCGCCATGGCGAGCTCGACGGAGCGGGTCATCAGCACCTTGGCGCCGAGCGAGGCCATCTCGAGCATCTCCTCGTAGGAGATCCGGTCGAGCTTGCGGGCGCGCTGCTCGATGCGCGGGTCGGTCGTGTAGACGCCGTCCACGTCCGTGTAGATGTCGCAATGCGCGCCGATGGCCGCGGCCACAGCCACCGCGCTGGTGTCCGAGCCGCCGCGGCCGAGCGTGGTGATGCGGCCGTCCGGGCCCATGCCCTGGAAGCCGGCGATCACCGCGACGATACCCTCGTCCATGGAGCGCGCCAGGTTCTCGCCGCCGATGTCGCTGATGCGCGCCTTGCCGTGCGCCGCGTCCGTGGACAGCGGGATCTGCCACCCGGTCCAGGAGCGGGCGCGCAGGCCCTGGTTGCGCAGAACCAGCGCCAGCAGCCCGGCGGTCACCTGCTCGCCGGAGGAGACCACCGCGTCGTACTCGTCGTCGCTCTCGGGGATGCCCTGGGCGGGGCGGCCGGCGGCGTCGGTCCAGGCGACGAGCTGGTTGGTGTGGCCCGCCATCGCGGAGACGACGACGGCGACCTGCTTGCCGGCGGCGGCCTCGGCGGCGACGAGCGTCGCCACGCGCCGGATGCGCTCCACGTCGGCGACCGACGTGCCCCCGAACTTCATCACCAGCCGGGACATCGCCCCTCCGCGCTTCGGGGCGGTCATAGCGGCGCCCGCGGGTTCGGACTAGATGAGGCCCATGAGCGCCGAGCCGCACGCCTCCAGCATCGACCCCGGCGAGGTCGAGCGCTTCTCCCGCCTGGCGGAGACCTGGTGGGACCCGCGCGGGCCCATGGCCCCGCTGCACAAGTTCAATCCCGTCCGGCTGGCCTTCATCCGGGAGCGGGCGGCGCGGCGGTTCGGACGGGACGAGAAGAGCCTGAAGCCGTTCGAGGGGCTGCGCCTGCTCGACGTCGGCTGCGGCGGCGGGCTGCTCAGCGAGCCGATGCGGCGGCTGGGGTTCGACGTCACAGGCGTGGACGCGGCGGAGAAGAACATCCTGACCGCGCGGCTTCACGCCGAGCAGCAGGGGCTGGAGATCGACTATCGGCACGCGACCGCCGAGGCGCTGCTGGCGGAGGGCGCCGGTCCGTTCGACGTGATCCTGAACATGGAGGTGGTCGAGCACGTGGCCGATCCCGGGGCGTACCTGCGCGATTGCGCGCGGCTGCTGGCGCCGGACGGGCTGATGATCGTGGCGACGCTGAACCGGACGGCGAAGGCGTTCGCGCTGGCCGTGGTGGGCGCGGAGTACGTGCTGCGCTGGCTGCCGCGCGGCACGCACGACTGGAACAAGTTCCTCACCCCGGAGGAGATCCGCGCCTTCCTCAGCTCCGAGCCCGTCGCGGTCGAGGGGCCGTTCGGCGTCGCCTACAACCCGCTGGCGGACCGCTGGTCGCGGTCGGCCGACGCGGGCGTGAACTACATGATGACCGTGCTCCGCCTGCCGGAGCCCGCCGCGTGATCGAGACCGAGCGGCTGCGGCTGATCCCCGCCGGGCACGAGCACTTCGCCGCCATGCGCGAGGGCGACGCGGCCTTGGGCGCCCTGCTGGGCGTTCGCGTGGCGCAGGAGTGGGAGGGCGTCGCCGAGTTCCGCGACGCCATCGCCGGCGGCGGCAAGTTCCTGGAGGAGCACCCGGACGCGGTCGGCTGGTGGACCTACCTGTTCGTCCACAAGCCCGACCAAACCCTGATCGGCGTCGGCGGCTGCAAGGGCGCGCCGAAGGAGGGCGCGGCCGAGATCGGGTACGCGCTGGCGCCGGCGTACAGGGGCCGGGGCCTCGCGCTGGAGGCCGCGACGGGGCTGCGCGACTACGCCTTCGCGGACGAGCGGGTGGAGCGGGTGATCGCCCACACGCTGCCCGAGCCGAACCGGTCCAACCACCTGCTGGAGAAGCTCGGCATGCGCTTCGACGGCGTCGTCAGCGACCCCGACGAGGGCGACGTCTGGCGCTGGAGCGTGGAGCGACCGGCCTAGTTCAGCTCTTCCGGGGAGGGCGGCTTCGGAGGCAGCGGCGCCACGCGGACGCCGTCCTCGACGAGTTCCTTCACCTGCGCGGGGCTGGCCTCGCCATAGATGCCTCGGTCTTCGGACTTGCCCTCGTGGATGTCCCGAGCCTCTTTCGCGAACTGGTCGCCGACGTAGTCGAAGTTGTCCTGGACGTGCTTCCGGACCTTGCCGGCGGCTTCCATGAACATGGAGTGCATCTGGGGCGTGACGTCCGCCGGCTTCGTCCGCTTCGTGCCGGCGACGGCGGGGGCCATGATCTGCTTGGCCACACGCTTGGACGCGCACAGCGGGCATTCGACCAGCCCGCGCGCGGACTGGTCGTCGTAGTCGGACGAGGAGCCGAACCACCCTTCGAAGGGGTGCTCGTGCTCGCAGAGTAGAGCGTACTTGATCAAGGCCCGGCGAACTCCCGCTCGTGCTCGATGGCGGGAATGGCCCGGCGGGCGCGCTCCACGGCGTCGAGGTCGAGACGGGCAAATATGAACCCGGGATCGTCACCGGAAGATTGCGCGACGATCGCGCCCCACGGATCGACGACCATCGACCGGCCCCAGGTCTCCCGACCGTCGGCGTGCTCGCCGCCCTGGGCGGGGGCCAGCACGTAGGCGCCGTTCTCGATGGCGCGCGCGCGCAGCAGGCTCTCCCAGTGCGCCTCGCCGGTGGGGCGGGTGAAGGCGGAGGGCACGGTGAGCATCGCCGCGCCCGCCTTGCTGAGCGCGCGGAACAGCTTCGGGAAGCGAAGGTCGTAGCAGACGGTCATCCCGAGGCCGCCCCACGGCGTCTGCGCCACCACGGCGGCGTTGCCCGGGCGGTAGGCCTCGGATTCGCGGTGCCGTTCGCCCGTGGGCAGGTCCACGTCGAACATGTGGATCTTGTCGTAGGTCGCGCGGACCGCGCCGCGGTCGTCGATCAGCGTGGAGCGGTTGGCGGCGGAGCCGTCCTCGCGCCGCACCAGCACCGAGCCCAGCAGCAGCCAGACGTTCAGCTCGGCGGCCAGCTCGCGGCCGCGGCGGACCAGCGGGTCGTCCTCGAACGGGCGCATGGCCTCGAACAGCGGGTCGCGCCGACGCTGGAGGATGTTGGACGCCTCGGGGGTGAGCAGGAACTTGGCGCCGGTGGCCGCCGCTTCGCGGACCAGCGGCTCCAGGTGGGCGATGGCGGCCTCGTGCGTGTCCGGCGTGCGGAGCTGGAGCAGGGCCGCGTTGAGGATCATGCCGCCTCGAGCAGCCGGTCCAGCTCGCCGCGGTCGTCGAGGTCCAGCATGTCGTCGCAGCCGCCGATGTGCCGGTCGCCGATGAAGATCTGCGGGAAGGTCATCCGGCCGCCCGAGCGCTGGACCATCTCCTTCTTCTTCTCCGGGTCGAACGCCGCCTCGATCTCGGTGAACTCGACGCCCTTTTCGCGCAGGCGCGCCATGGCGCGGGCGCAGTAGGGGCAGAACGGCTTGGTGTAGAGGGTTACGGACGGCACGGGCTTCTCCGACGACTGACGGTCTCTAGCGCTCGCGCACCCTGGCGACCACCGCCACGTCCACTGCGCGCGCTCCTGCCTTCAACAACGCGCGAGCGCAGGATTCGGCGGTCGCGCCCGTCGTCATCACGTCGTCCACGAGCAGGATGCGGCGACCCTCGACCTCGCGGCGGCGGGCGTCGGGAACGGCGAAGGCGCCCTGCACGCCGCGCCGGCGGCCGGAGGCGGAGCGGCCCGCCTGGGTCCCCTGCCGGGTGCGGCGGAGCGCATCGGCGAGGTACGGGACGCCAGCTCGCTTCGCCAGCGGCCGCGCGATCTCCGCCGCCTGGTTGTAGCGACGCCCGAGCAGGCGCGTGGGGTGCAGCGGCACGGGGGCCACGGCGTCGGCGTCCGCCAGCAGCTCAGCCGCCGCGCGGCCGAGCCACAGGCCGAACAGCTTGCCGAGTTCGGTGCGGTCGGCGTGCTTGAACGACAGGATCAGGTCGCGGGAGTCGGCGTCGTAGACGCAGGCGGCGCGGGTGCGGGCGATCGGGCGCTTGCCGCCGTCGCAGGCGGCGCAGAGGGCGCCCTCTCCCATCGGATGCGGGAACGGCGTTCCGCAAGCGTCGCACCAGGGCGCGTCGAGGAAGGTCACGCGCGCCCACGCGGCGGGGGAGAGGCCGCTGGCCTGCGGCGCCGCGCCGCCGTCCAGCGCGTGCGGCGGGAAGGCGAAGTCGACCAGCCCGCGGCCCAGCGCGCGCAGAGCCGGTTTCCAAGCGGCTCCCGCGGCGCCATCTGCTGGGCTCATGAGCGCTCCCGTCCTGTTCGACCGCGCCCTGCACCGCCGCCGGCTGGACCGCGCGGCGCCGCAGTTCGCGGCGGCCGACTTCCTCAAGCGGCGGGCGGCGGAGGACGCGGTCTTCCGCCTCGAGGCCATCCTGCGCGACTTTCCCGTGGCCGTCGATCTGGGCGCCCGCAGCGGCGCGTTCGGCGAGGCGCTGGCGGGCAGCGCCGCCGACCGGCGCATCGGCCTGCTGCTGGAGACCGACTTCTCGGAGCGGATGCTGCTGGGGCGGGCCGGCGTGGTGGCCGACGAGGAGCGCCTGCCCTTCGCGCCGGCGAGCGTCGACCTCGTGGTGTCGCTGCTCGCGCTGCACTGGACCAACGACCTGCCCGGCGCGCTGATCCAGATCCGGCGCGCGCTGAAGCCGGACGGGCTCTTCGTCGGCGCCCTGTTCGGCGGCGAGACGCTGACGGAGCTCCGCCACGCGCTGCTGCAGGCGGAGGCGGAGCTGACCGGCGGCGCGGGGCTGCGGGTCTCGCCGTTCGCGGAAGGATCCGACGGCGCGGCGCTGCTGCAGCGGGCGGGCTTCGCCATCCCGGTGACGGACGTGGACCGGGTCACCGTCCGTTACCGCCACCCGCTTGAACTGCTGCGCGACCTCCGCCGCATGGGCGAGACCAACGTGCTGCTGAACCGGGACCGGCGGCCGCTCTCGCGGGCCGTGCTGGCGCGCGCGTTCGAGGTCTACCAGGAGCGCTACGGCCTGGAGGACGGGCGCGTCCCCGCCACCTTCGAGATCGTAACGGTAACCGGCTGGGCGCCGCACGAGAGCCAGCAGAAACCGCTGCGGCCGGGCTCGGCGAAGATGCGGCTGGCCGACGCGCTCGGGACCGTCGAGGTGCCGACCGGTGTGAAGCCCGGCGAGGCCTAGAGGAAATCCCGCAGGTAGGCGACGAGCGGCTCGTCGGCGGGCGGCATCGGATACTCGGCGAGCTTCGCGGGCTTCACCCACTTCACTGCGGCATGCTCGTGCGGCACGACCACGCCGCTCCAGCGCCGGATCAGGTAGAGCGGCATCAGCAGGTGGAACGTCTCGTAGCCATGCGAGGCGAACACGAAGGGCGCCAGGCACGCCACCGTCACCTCGATGCCGAGCTCCTCGCGCAGCTCGCGGATGAGCGCCGCCTCCGGCGTCTCGCCCGCCTCCACCTTGCCCCCGGGGAACTCCCACAGGCCGGCGAGCTGCTTGCCCTCCGGCCGCTGCGCGATCAGCACGCGGCCGTCGGTGTCGACCAGCGCGGCGGCGGCGACCAGCAGCAGCTTCACGTCACGCGGTCTCCAGCCGGGCGTAGGCGGGCGTCGAGCGACGGAGCACGAGCATCAGCAGCGCTACGAAGGCCAACGGGGCGAGGGCCCACGGCGTCCCCAGCACGGCCAGGAAGGCGGTCCCTGTCCAGGCGGCGCCCACGGCCAGCTCGGCCAGTCCGGCCACCCAGCCGCCGCCGGACTGCTTCTTGTTGAACTCCTGCCGTTTCCCCGGCTTGCCGTGCCACAGCATCACCAGCGCGCCCGACAGCGCCGCGCCGGCACAGGTCAGGACGGTCGCCAGACCGGCCCACGGCGACAGGTACGCCAGCCCGCCCAGGGGTATCGCGAGCAGCACCGCCACCGGCAGCAGCGCGGCGGCGATCTTGCCGCGGCGGATCAGCTCGACCCGGGCAGGCGAGGAGGCGAGCAGGTCGGGCGCCTCCTCCGTGGAGACGGTGATCCAGGTGAGGCTGGAGGCCAGCTGGCTGGTGACCAGCACCACGGCCGACGCCACGCCGGCGAGGGCGAACTCCCCCTCCCCCGCCCTGCGCCACAGGAGAAAGGCGAGCGGCGCGAGGTAGAGCACCCGCAGCAGCACCTGCGAGAGCAGCGCCGGATCGCGCATCAGCAGCCGAAGCTCCTTGCGCACGGTGGCCGCGAAGGCCCCGCCGGCGAAGCCGCCCACCTTGCCGTCGGCGCGGGCCTTGCGGCGGCCCACCTCGCGTCCGGCGGCGGCGGCGGCGTTGTCGCCGAAGCGCCGGCCCAGCGCGGAGACGATCCCCCCGAACACCAGCGCCGAGATCGCAAGCATCGCCAGGGCCGGTCCGGTCTCGCCGAGCACCGCCCGGGCGGGCCACGCCAGCGGCGAGTCCGCGGTGAAGTTCCCCGAGTCGATCCAGGCGCGGGCGGACTGCACCCAGCGCTCGCCGCGGTCGCCCTCGTCGTCGTCCATGAAGTTCGCGGTCTGGGTGGCCAGGAAGAAGCCGGCGCCCAGGAAGGCGGCGAGCACCTGGCTGACGGTCCGCGTGCGCTGGGGGCCGAGCATCGCGAACAGCGCCATCGCCAGCACGAGACCGAGGGCCGTCGAGAGCAGCCCGATGGAAATCAGCACCGGATAGACGTTGAGCCAGCGCCAGTGGCCGAAGCCCACCACCACCGCCAGCACCGGCGTGGCGATCAGCAGGTAGAGCGCGATGCTGGAGACGGCCATGGCCAGGCAGCGCACCGCCAGCACCCGCCGCGCCGGCACCGGGGACGACAGCAGCAGGTCGAGGTCGCCCCGGGCGTAGAACACCTGCACCGCCTGGTTCAGCGTGTACGACAGGCTGAGGCTGGCGAAGAGCAGCAGCACCGCGTCGGCGACGAAGATCACCGTCGGCGTCATCTCCACCGCGACCCGCCGGAGCACGAGCGCCAGCGGCGCGCCGATCCCCACCGCCAGCAGCACGGAAGCGCCGATCAGCAGCGCGATCATCAGGGTGCGGTTGCGCTTGCCCGTGCCGCGCCAGGTCAGCCGGAGCTCATGCGCCATCAGCCAGAGCGTCGAGCCCGGCGCGAGCCTCGTCACGTCGCGCCCACCAGCCGCAGGAACACGTCCTCGAGCGTCTGCCCCGCGGCGCCGGCGCGCTCGCGCATCTCGTCGAGCGTGCCTTCGGCCAGCAGCTTGCCCTTGGCGATGATGCCGATGCGGTCGGCCATGCGCTCGGCGACCTCCAGGATGTGGGTCGTCAGGATGACGGTGGAGCCGGCGTCCACCCGCTCCTGCAGCACGTCCTTCACCTGGCGCGCCGCGCCCGCGTCGAGCCCGGTCAGCGGCTCGTCGAGGATGAGCAGGCGCGGGTCGTGGATCAGCGCGCCCGCCAGCGCCGCCTTCTGCTTCATGCCGCGGGAGAAGCTCTCCGTCCGCTGGTCGCGGTTGTCCCAGAGGCCGAGCCACCGGAGCAGCTCCTCGGCCTTCGCCGCGGCCGCCTTCGACTCCACGCCCCAGAGGCCCGCGACGAACTCGAGGTACTCGAGCGGCGTCAGCTTGTCGTAGAGCATGGGATCGTCGGGCACCCACGCCGTCATCCGCTTGGCGGCCGCCGGGTCCGTGCCAAGGTCGGCGCCGAAGATACGGATCTGGCCCTCGTTCGGCTTCAGCAGGCCCGTGACCATGCGCAGCGTGGTGGTCTTGCCCGCGCCGTTCGGCCCCAGCAGCGCGTAGAGCTCGCCCGGCCGGATGGTGAGGTCCAGGCCGTCCACCGCCGGGAAGCCGCCGAAATGCTTGTAGAGGCCGCGGACCTCCAGCGCGTTCGCGGCCGCGACGAGCGGCGAAGCGTCGTTCACGAGCGGTAGTCTCCGTTGATCTCGACGTAGCGCTTGGTCAGGTCGCAGGTCCAAACCACCGCCGAGGCGCGGCCGACGCCGACGTCCACGGCGATCTCCAACTCCGCGCGCTGCATGTAGGCCGACATCGCCGCCTCGTCGTAGGTCGGGGAGACCGCCCCTTCCTGCGCCGCGACGAGGTCGCCGAAGCGCACGGAGATGCGGTCGCGGTCGATCGGCGCCTCGGTCTTGCCGACCGCCATGACGATGCGGCCCCAGTTGGCGTCTTCGCCCGCGATGGCCGTCTTCACCAGCGGGCTGTCGGCGATGGTGCGGGCGATCGTGCGTGCGTTGGCGGCCGAGTCGGCGCCGTTGACGGTGATCTTCACGAACTTGCGCGCGCCCTCGCCGTCGCGGACGAGCTGGTGGGCGAGGTCGAGCATCACGGCTTCGAGCTTGTCGCGGAAGTCGGCCAGGCGCCGGTCGCCGGGCCGGCTGATCTTCGGCGCGCCCGACGCGCCGGTGGCGAACAGCAGCACGCAGTCGTTGGTCGAGGTGTCGCCGTCCACCGTCACGCTGTTGAAGGTGTTGCGCACGTAGAGGCTCAGCAGCGTCTGCAGGACGTGCGGCGACAGCGCCGCGTCGGTGGCGATGAAGCCCAGCATGGTCGCCATGTCCGGCGCGATCATGCCGGACCCCTTGGCGATCCCGGCGATGCGAACGGGGACGCCGTCGATCTCGCTGACGGCGGTCGCCCCCTTCGGGAAGGTGTCCGTCGTCATGATCGCGCGCGCCGCGCCGGCCCAGCCGTCCGGCCGCAGGCGCTCCTCAAGCCCGGCGACCTGCGGCGCGATCTTCGCGTCGTCCAGCACGACGCCGATGACGCCGGTGGACGCCAGCATCACGTCGCGCTGGCGGCAGTCGAAACGCTTGGCCACGGCCGCCGCGGTGCGTCGGGCTGCGTCCGCGCCCGGCTTGCCCGTGAAGGCGTTGGCGCACCCGGCGTTGACGAGCAGGGCCCGAACGTCCTCCCCGCCGCCGGCGTCGAGCTGCCGCCGGCACCAGTCGACAGGCGCGGCCCCGACCTGGTTGCGCGTGAACACGCCCGCCGCCGTGGTGCCTTCGGCGAAGCGCATGACCAGCAGGTCCTCGCGCTCGGTCTTGTAGAAGCCGGCGCGGCCGGTCGCGAGCTCAACGCCCCCGACCTCGCCGATGTCCGGGAAGGGCACGGCCAGCGGCGACACGTCCGGTCCCGTCGGCTCGGAGAACTGGCGGCGGTCGCGGTCGGCGCGGCGGAGCGCGGCACGCTTCCAGGCCGACGCCAGCGGGTCGAGCGCCTTTTCGGCGGCGACGAGGGCCTTGTCGGCCGCCTCCAGCGCCTTGGTCGGAATCACGCGGGGGCCCCGGCTCATCGGCGGACCGGCGGCGGGGTGGTGAGCGGCGCGGAGGCGGGCTCCTGCGGACGCGACGGGGCGTCGCCGCGGCCGATCAGGTAATCGACCTCGGCGCGCGCGCGCAGGTCCTCCAGCAGCTGGCGGATGCGGTCGTAGGTGAGGAAGCGCACGATCTGCGGCCGCGCCTCGTCCAGGGTCAGCGGCTGCTCCGGCCGACGGTCCTCGACGCGGACGATCACCCAGCCGGCCTCGGTGCGGAACGGCCCGACCACCTGCCCCGCGCGCGCCGTCTTCAGCGCCGCCTCGTAGGCGTCGGGCATGACGTCGAAGGTGAAGTAGCCGAGGTCGCCGCCGTTGAAGCGCGTGGCCTGGTCGGTGGAGCGGTCCATCGCCAGCTGGGCGAAGTCGCCGCCGGCGCCGAGCAGCCGCATCACCGCCTGCGCCTGCTCCGGCGTAGCGCTGACGATCTGGCGGGCGCGGACCTCCTCCGACTGCTTCGAGAGCCGCTGCTGGTCCTTGTAGAGGGCCTTCACCGCGTCCTCGTTCACGGCGCCCTCGACGACGTTCTCCACCAGCATGTCGCCCAGGATGCGCTCGCGCGCCGCCTGCAGCCGCCGCTTGGCCGCCGCCGAGTTCGCCAGGCCCCGCCGCTCCGCCTCGCGGGCCAGCAGCTTCTGGTCGACCACCTCGTCCAGAACACGCTTGAACAGGTCGGAAGTCGGGTCGAGCGGCTCGCCCTCGCGGAGCAGGTCCTGGGCGATCGCCTCGCGCCGGACGTCGGAGACGTAGACGGTGTCGTCGCCCACCTTGGCGGCGGCCCGGTCGCCGCGCCCAAGAGGGGCGTCGCCGCCGCCCCGGCCGCAGGCGGCCAGCATCAGGCAAAGCGCCAGCGCAGGGAGGGCGAAGCCGGTCCGGGCGTCGGCCCGGCGAGGGCGGCCGAGGCGCATCACGCGGCTCCGGAAACGGGGATCGGCCCGTCGTTGACAGGCTTCCGGGCGCTGCTTAAGTCTCGCCCGCGCACAAGTCGAGCGGTTTTTCGAGCGCGACGCGGCCCGAATTCCCATGTGGAGACGGCCGCCCCTTTCGGCGCTCGACTGACACTTATCCGGACGGTCCATGCTCGGCCTCGCACGCAAGTTTCTCGGCACTTCGAACGACCGCACGGTCAAGGCCATGCACAGCCGGGTCGGCGCGATCAACGCGCTCGAGCCCACGGTCGCCCAGCTGTCGGACGAGGAACTGCGCGGCATGACGGCTGCCTTCCGCCAGCGCCTGGAGGCCGGCGAGACGGTCGACGAGCTGCTGCCGGAGGCGTTCGCGGTCGTGCGCGAGGCCGCGCGCCGCACGCTCGGCCAGCGCCACTACGACGTGCAGCTCGTGGGCGGGATGGTGCTGCACAAGGGCGGCATCGCCGAGATGCGGACCGGCGAAGGCAAGACGCTGGTGGCCACCCTGCCGGTCTACCTGAACGCGCTCGAGGGCAAGGGCGTCCACGTCATCACCGTGAACGACTATCTCGCCCGCCGCGACGCCGAGTGGATGGGTCAGATCTACCGCTTCCTCGGCATGAGCGTGGGCGTGATCGTCCACGGCCTCAGCCAGCCGCAGCGGCAGGCCTCCTACCAGTCGGACATCACCTACGGCACGAACAACGAGTTCGGCTTCGACTACCTGCGCGACAACCTGGTCTACGACGTCAGGGAGATGGTCCAGCGCGGCCACAACTTCGCGATTGTCGACGAAGTGGACTCGATCCTGATCGACGAGGCGCGCACGCCGCTGATCATCTCGGGCCCGACCGAGGACCGCTCGGAGTTCTACAAGGTCGTCGACCTGCTGGTGAAGGAGCTGATCCAGGACCCCTCGACCTTCGACCTCGACGAGAAGCACCGCCAGGTCCTGCTCACCGAGTACGGCTCGGAGCGGATCGAGGAGATCATGGAGGAGGCGGGCCACCTCGCCGAAGATTCGGCCGGCCTCTACGACCCCGCCAACATCACCGTGGTTCACCACGTGAACCAGGCGCTGCGCGCCAACAAGCTGTACCAGCGCGACAAGGACTACATCGTCAAGGACGGCGAGGTGATCCTGATCGACGAGTTCACCGGGCGCATGATGCACGGCCGCCGCCTGTCGGAAGGCCTGCACCAAGCCATCGAGGCCAAGGAAGACGCCAAGGTCCAGCCGGAGAACCAGACGCTCGCGTCGGTCACCATCCAGAACTACTTCCGGCTCTACTCGAAGCTGTCGGGCATGACCGGCACGGCCAAGACCGAAGAGGCCGAGTTCCACGACATCTACAAGATGGAAGTGGCCGAGATCCCCACCAACAAGCCGGTGCTGCGGATCGATGACGACGACGAGGTCTACCGCACCGCGCGCGAGAAGAACGACGCAATCCTGAAGCAGATCACCGACTGCTACACGCGCGGGCAGCCCATCCTGGTGGGCACCGTCTCGATCGAGAAGTCGGAGCAGCTCTCGGAGCTGCTGAACCAGCACGAGCACGCGCACGACGGCAAGATCAAGAAGGGCATCCCGCACCAGGTGCTCAACGCCCGCTACCACGAGCAGGAAGCCCTGATCGTGGCCGACGCCGGCGTGCCGGGCGCGGTGACCATCGCCACCAACATGGCCGGGCGCGGCACCGACATCCAGCTCGGCGGCAACCTCGAGATGCGCATGCTGCGCTGGCGCCAGGAGCAGCGCGCCGCCGGCGTCGAGGTGACGCCGGAGATGATCGACGCGACGCAGCGCAAGTTCGCCGCCGAGATCGAGGCGGCGAAGCAGCAGGCGCTCGCCGCCGGCGGCCTGTACGTGCTCGGCACCGAGCGCCACGAGAGCCGCCGCATCGACAACCAGCTGCGCGGCCGCACGGGCCGGCAGGGCGACCCCGGCCAGTCGAAGTTCTTCCTGTCGACCGAGGACGACCTGCTGCGCATCTTCGCCGGCGAGCGGCTGGACGCGGTGATGCGCACGTTCGGAGTCGCGGAAGGCGAGGCGATCACCCACCGCTGGCTGAACAGCGCCATCGCCACCGCGCAGAAGCGCGTCGAGCAGCGCAACTACGAGATCCGCAAGAACCTGCTGAAGTACGACGACGTCGTGAACGACCAGCGCAAGGCCGTGTTCGAGCAGCGCCAGGAGTTCATGGAGGCCGACGACCTCAGCGAGATCGTCACCGAGATGCGCCGCGACACGGTCGCCGACCTGGTCGCGCGCCACCTGCCGCCCAAGGCCTACGCCGAGCAGTGGGACATCCAGGGCCTCGACGAGCGCGTGCGCAACATCTTCGGCATGGAGCTCCCGCTGGCCGAGTGGGCGGCCGAGGAAGGCATCGCCAACGAGGAGATGGAGGAGCGGATCAACGCCGCCGCCGACGCCCGCGCCGAGGAGCGCGGGGGCCAGATCGGCCCGGAGCAGATGCGCGACCTGGAGAAGAACTTCCTGCTCCAGATGATCGATCTGCAGTGGCGCGAGCACCTCACCCACCTCGACCACCTGCGCCAGGTGATCGGCCTGCGCGGCTACGGCCAGCGCGATCCGCTGAACGAGTACAAGACCGAGGCCTTCTCGCTGTTCGAGAAGCTGCTGGGCGACCTCCGCCAGAACGTGACCCGCTGGCTGATGACGGTGGAGTTCCGCTTCGAGCAGCCCGAGCCCGACCCGTTCTTCAGCCCCGAGCAGCTGCAGGAGATCCACATCTCCCCGCTGACCGGCGAGAACGAGATGGCGCACCCCGAGGCGCAGCTCCCCGAAAGCCAGGGCTCGGCCGAGCAGCGCGCGCGGCTCCCCTCGGAGCTGCTACCGGAAGGCTGGCAGGCCACCTCGCGCAACGCCGTCTGCCCCTGCGGCTCGGGCAAGAAGTTCAAGCACTGCCACGGCGCCCTGGTCTAGGGCGCTGGTCTGAGCTCGGCCGTATGGACTCCCCGCGCCGCCGGAGGCAAAATTCCGGTCGGGGGTTTCCGAAATAGTGCTTAGCGCCGCGTGCGCGCCGGGCGCGTGAAGCGCGGCGCGGCCAGGCCGGGGCTCCCGAAGGACGTTCGGGAGGACTGATCATGGCGTCGCGCAAGCTCAGGCGGGGGGAGGTCCAGGGCGCCTACCCCGTGTTCAAGGACTCGCTGCCCTGGGGGCACATCACGCTGACCGACCGCGAGGGCGCCGGCCGCAGCCTCTACGTGATGGGGCGCACCGTGCACGTGGGTCCGGAATACTTCACCAAGGGCATGGACCAGGTGCAGGGCGGCGTCAGCGACCTGGTCCACGAGCTGACCCACGTCTGGCAGCACGAGCACGGGGTGAACGGCGCCGTCTACCTGGTGGGCTCCATCGCCGCGCAGGTCGTGCACGGCAAGGCCGAGGCGTACGTGTACACCGAGGGCAAGCCCTGGAACGCGTACAATCCCGAGCAGCAGGCGCAGATCGTCCGCCACTGGTTCGCCGGCGGCATGAGCCCGAGCGACTCGCTGTTCCCCTACGTGCGCGACAACATCTGGGCCAAGAGCTACGACCCGAAGACCGAGGGCGCCCGGGACATGAAGTGGTGAGGCGGCCGAGGGCGCGGGCCCTCGGCCGCCTCTTCCATCGCTACGCGTCCACCGGCACGAAGGCTCCGCCCGCGTCGGTGATCGACAGCACGCCGGTGCTGATGTCGAAGCGAGCGCCCACCAGTGTCAGCGACCCGGCGGCCACGCGGTCGGCGATCCACGGGAAGGTCTTCAGGTTGTCGAGCGACAGCCGGACGACGTCCTTCTCCCCTCGCTCCTAAGCCGAGCCCTCGTCCCGCCGCGGCTCCGAACGCCAGAGCGCCGGCTCGGCGATCGACATCCACGGCTCGACGAAGTCGCGGCACTGCTTGGGCGCGCCGAGCAGCAGGGCCTGCACGCCGCCGCAGCGGGCGTGGCCCATCACCACGATCCGCTTCACGCCGAGCATGCGGACGCCGAACTCCAGCGCGGCGCTGACGCCGTGCCGCCCGCCGTCCGGCTCGTAGGGCGGCACCAGCGCGGCCACGTTGCGCACCACGAACAGCTCGCCGGGCGCGGCGCCGAACACCATCGCAGGATCCACCCGGCTGTCGGAGCAGGCGATCACCAGCGTCTCGGGCTGCTGCCCGTCGGCCAGCTTCTCGAACCGTTCGCGCTCGCGCGGCCAGACCTCGGCCCGGAACCGGCGGTATCCCTCCAGCAGGCCGTCCATCAGGCGCCTCCCCGCTCGAGCGCCGCCCGGGCGTCTTCATGCCGCAGCCGCCACAGGGAGAACAGGACGCCCGAGGCCAGGATGCCGAAGGTGATCGCGAGCGACCAAAGCGCCGGGAACTTGCCGCCGAACACGAGGTCGCCGAGGAAGATCTTCGCGCCGATGAAGATCAGCACCGCCGACAGCGCGTGCTTCAGGTACTTGAACCGGTGCACGGCGTTCTCGAGCGCGAAGTACAGCGCCCTGAGGCCGATGATCGCGAAGATGTTCGACGTGTAGACGATGTACGGGTCCTGGGTGATGGCGAAGATCGCCGGCACGGAGTCGATCGCGAACACCAGGTCCGCCACCTCCACCAGCGCCAGCGCCAGGAACAGGGGCGTGGCGAACAGCGCCAGCTTTCCGGTGACCGGATGCGGCTGCTTCACGAAGAAGCGGTTGCCGCGGAACCCGTCGGTCAGCCGCAGGTGACCCTGCAGCCACTTCAGGGCCGGGTTGCCCGAGAGGTCCTTCTGCGCCTCCTTACCCGACAGCGCGTCCTTCAGCATCTTCACGCCGGTGAACAGCAGGAAGGCGCCGAAGATGTAGAGCACCCAGCTGAAGTTGGTCACCAGCGCGGCGCCCAGGCCGATCATCAGCGCACGCAGCGCGATGACCCCGACGATCCCCCAGAACAGCACCCGGTGCTGCAGCTCCCGCGGCACCGCGAAGAAGGCCAGGATCAGCGAGATGACGAACACGTTGTCCATCGCCAGCGTCAGCTCGACCAAGTAGCCGGTGTAGTACTCGAGCGCCGGCTGCCGCCCGAGGTCCCAGAGCACGTACCCGCCGAACAGCAGGCCCACGGCCACGTAGAACCCGGCCTGGAGGAACGACTCCTTCGGCCCGATCACGTGGTCCTTCTTGTTGAGCACGCCGAGGTCGAGCCAGAGCAGGCCCCCCACCAGCGCCATGAAGCCCAGCCACAGCACGGCTGGTTTGCCGAGGAACTCGGCGGTCAGGAAATCCATCGCTCTCTCCTCTGAGAGCGCGCCCGATCCGCTGCATGGTGGAGGGAGGCCTCCGGACCCGGCATCGAGCGCACTCGATGCGGTCCGACATCACGATCGCCGTCGATCGTCAGAGGGGCCCGGCCCGCCCGAGGCATCTGGGGCCGGAGCTCGGCCGTGGCAAGGGGAAATCCGCAAAGTCTCGAAACGAGACAACCCCGCCCTCCCCGCCTAGGCTCCGGCGTCTGCGAAGGGAGTCGGCATGATCGGACGGATTTCGGCGGCGGCGGCCGCGCTGGCGGCGGTGCTCGCGACGCAGGCTGCGGCGCAGACGGCCACCCCGCAGGAGCTGGAGCGCGTCCGGCGCATCCTGCGCACCACGCCCCTGATCGACGGCCACAACGACCTGCCCTGGGCCATCCGCGACGATCACGGCGAGCAGCTGACCAGCGTCGAACTGATGAGCGACACGCGCAATGAGACCCCGCCGTTGCAGACCGACATCCCGCGCCTGCGCCAGGGCGGCGTGGAGGCCCAGCTGTGGTCCGTCTACGTGCCGGCCGACCTCGCCGGACCGCAGGCGACCAAGGCGGTGCTCGAGCAGATCGACATGGTCCACCAGATCGTCGGCCGCTATCCGCAGGTGTTCGAGCTGGCCTCCACGGCCGACGACATCGTCCGCATCCACCGCGCGGGCAAGATCGCCTCGCTGATGGGGTCGGAGGGCGGCTACGCCATCGACAACGACCTCGGCGTGCTGCGCCAGCTCCACCGGGCCGGCGTTCGCTACATGACGCTCACCCACTCGAAGACGATCGACTGGGCCGACTCCGCCACCGACGCGCCGAAGCACGGCGGCCTCTCCCCGTTCGGCGAGGAGGTGGTCCGCGAGATGAACCGGCTCGGGATGATGGTCGACCTCAGCCACGTCTCGGCGGAGACCATGGTCGACGCCATGCGCGTCTCCGAGGCGCCGGTGATCTTCTCCCACTCGTCGGCGCGCGGCGTCACCGGCCATCCGCGCAACGTCCCGGACGAGGTGCTCCGCGCCCTGCCGCAAGACGGCGGGATCGTCATGGTCACCTTCGTGGGCGTGTTCGTGTCCGAGGCGGCCCGCCGCTGGGGCTCGGACCTCGCGGCGCTGGAGGCGCGGCTGAAGTACCTCAATCCCGGCGACCCGGTGCTCGTGACCCGCGAGTTCGACGCCTGGCGTACGGCCAACCCGCAGCCGCAGGCGACGATCAAGGACGTCGCCGACCACATCGACCACATCCGCCGGGTGGCCGGGATCGACCACGTCGGCATCGGCGGCGACTTCGACGGCACCACCAGTCTCCCCGTCGGCCTCACCGGCGTGGAGGGTTACCCCGCCCTCCTCGCCGAGCTGATGCGGCGAGGCTGGAGCGAGGCCGACATCAAGAAGCTCGCTGGCGAGAACATGCTGCGCGTCATGCGCGGCGTGGAGGCGACGGCCGCCCGCCTGCAGCGCACGCGGGGCCCCTCCACCGTCACGATCGAGCAGCTGCAGGGGCCGAAACCGACGCCCCGGCCGGGCTGAGGCGTCCGGTCGCAACGGCCGCTTCATAGATGAAGGCGGCCGTTAGCACTCGTTAACCATGGTGGAATCATGCTGGCGTGGTCATCCGACCGCGTCACAAATCGCGAATACGCGGGACGCGGCCGCAGGTCGGGGAACGTGAGATGGAAAAGAGTACCGAGGCGAAGATGGTCGCCTACGAGAAGGCGCTGCAGATGGCCATCCAGCCGCAGCTGAGCACGCAGGAGATCGTAGACCGCGCGAGGGTGTTCGCCGGCTTCCTGACCGCGCCGCTGGAGAACCACGAGCCGCCGCAGCCCAAGGTCATCGGCTTCCGCCAGACCTAGGACCGCCGAGCCGCTTGCTCCCCCCGCCCCGGCTGGCTAGTCCCGCCGGATGGCCCGCTACGACTTCGCCTCCGACAACACCGCCGGCGCCGCGCCCGAGGCGATGCAGTCGCTGACGGCCGCCAACGAGGGCTTCGCCTCCGGCTACGGGACCGACCACGTCACCGCCCGCGCCGCCGATCTGGTCCGCGAGCTGCTCGACGCCGACGCCGACGTCCGCTTCCTGGCCAACGGCACCGCGGCCAACTCAATCGCGCTCGCAGCCTTGGCACGCCCCTTCGAGGCGGTGCTGGCCCACCACCACGCCCACGTCATCACGGACGAGACGGGCGCCCCCGGCTTCTTCGGCTCGGGCGTGGGGCTGGTCCCCCTGCCCGGCGGCTCCGGCAAGATCGACCCCGAGGCGCTCCGGGGCATGCTGGATACGGCCGACGTCTCGCACCGCCAGTCGTTCGCGGCGCTGTCGCTGACCAACGCCACCGAGTACGGCACCGTCTACACCGACGACGAGCTGCGCCGGCTGATCGAGGCGGCCGACACGCGGGACCTGCCCGTGCACCTGGACGGGGCGCGCCTCGCCAACGCGGCGGCGGCCGGCTTCGAGGTGAAGGAGCTCCCCAGGATCGGCGTCGACGTGCTGGTCATCGGCGGCACCAAGGCGGGGATGCCGCCGACCGAGGCGCTGGTCCTCTTCGACAAGAGCCTGTCGCGCCGGTTCGACGCGCGGCTGAAGCAGGCCGGCCAGCTCACCTCCAAGGGTCGCTTCCTGGCCGCCCCGTGGATCGGGATGCTTGAGACCAACGCCTGGACCGACCGTGCCGTCCACGCCAACGCCATGGCCTCGAAGCTCGCCGGCCTCATCGCCGAGCGCACGCCGTTCCGGCTCGCCCACCCGGTGCAGGCCAACGCCGTGTTCGTGCACATGGACGAGCCCGCGCTGCAGCGGCTGCGGGCCGAGGGCTGGTTCGTCTACCGCTTCCTCGACGGCAGCGTGCGCTTCATGTGCTCGTGGGCCACCACCGCCGAGGCGGTGGAGGAAATCGGCGACGCGTTGACGAGGATCATCTGAGCGGCAGAACCCGGACGGCCGGGGCGCGCTAGGGGAGTCAGGAGGCCAGCGTGTTCCACTTCCTCTTCGCCACCGGCATCGAGAACAGCTACCCGACGATCCAGAACGGGCGGGTGCGCCAGGACCAGATGGAGTCCTGCCGCCACTACGAGAACTGGAAGCTCGACTTCGACCTCGTGCAGGACCTGGGGATCAGCTTCCTCAGGTACGGCCCGCCGATCCACCGCACCTGGCTGGGCGACGGCAGGTACGACTGGGAGTTCTGCGACCTCGCGTTCGGCGACCTGCACCGCCGCAACATCAACCCCATCGTGGACCTCTGCCATTTCGGCGTGCCGGACTTCATCGGCGACTTCCAGAACCCGGACTTCCCGCGCCTGTTCACGCGCTACGCCCGCGATTTCGCCGAGCGCTATCCGTGGGTGCAGCTCTATACGCCGGTCAACGAGATGTACATTTGCGCTCTGTTTTCAGCGCGTTACGGCTGGTGGAACGAGCAGCTCTCCAGCGACTACGGCTTCGTCACCGCCGCCAAGCACATCGTGCGCGCCAACGTCGACGCCATGCGAACCATCCTGGAGGTCCGGCCCGACGCCCTGTTCATCCAGAGCGAGTCCACGGAGTACTTCCACGCCGAGCGGCCGGAGGCGATCGGCTGCGCCGAGTTCAGGAACGCCGAGCGCTTCCTGACGCTCGACCTCAACTACGGCTATCGCGTCCCCTCGGGCATCTACCAGTACCTGATGGGCAACGGGATGACCCGTGACGAGTACGACTACTTCATGAACACGCGCATGAAGCAGCACAGCATCATGGGCAACGACTACTACGTCACCAACGAGCACCTGGTGGACGCCGACGGCGTGTCGAAATTCGCCGGCGAGGTGTTCGGCTACGACGAGATCACGCGCCACTACTACGAGCGATACCGCCTGCCGGTGATGCACACCGAGACCAACCTGGTGGAGGGCCCCAACGGCGACGAGGCCGCGCACTGGCTCTGGAAGCAGTGGGCCAACGTGCTGCGCGTGCGCAACAACGGCGTGCCGGTCGTGGGCTTCACCTGGTACTCGCTGACCGACCAGACGGACTGGGACGTCGCCCTCCGGGAGAAGCGCGACAAGGTCACCCCCGTCGGCCTCTACGACCTCGACCGCAACGAGCGCGCCGCCGGCCGCGCCTACCGCGCCCTGATCCAGCAGTGGCAGACCGTGCTGCCCGTCCAGAGCATCTGTCTGCAGGTGCCGGTGGTCACGCCGCACGAGTACGACGAGCCGTTCGCCCACCGCCGCCGCGAGCACATGCGTCGCATCCGCGGCCGCCTCTCAGGCCCGCAGGCGCTGGAGCCGCAGCGCTAGGCGCCTCCGCCTCGAAGCTCGGCCATGGTAAGGTGCCGGCGGGGAAGAGGGGGAACATCATGCCGGCGAGCATCACGCGCCGTACGCCGCCGATGGTGGAGCAGACGCTCACGGACAGCTGCTGGGCCGCGTCGCTGCAGAGCTGGTCGCGGGCCGATGGGCGCATCCCCAACCAGGACCAGCAGGCGCTGATCGCCCGGTACGGCGAAGGGGCAACCGGCGCCATCACGCCCACGGTGAAGATCCCGCAGATCGCCGCGTCGCTGAACCTGCGCCAAGGGGCTTTCCGGCGGCAGGACCTCGTCCCCTACCTGCAGAGCCACCTGGGGAACAGCCACGTCTTCTGCGCCTACACCGTCGGGGAGTTCACGCACGCGGTGGTGATCTACCGGCTGAGCGAGCGCGACAACATCTCGTACATGGATCCGAACGGCGGGCGGGACCGCTCCAACAGCGTGGCCTGGTTCAAGGACCGCGAGCCGTTCGTGATGATGCGGGTTCCCTAGGGGCCGTCGGGCCTGCCGCTGCCGTTGCGGCCGATGGCGTAGAACCGGTCGGCCCGCTGCCGACGCAGCTCCTCGGGGGACATCGCGCCGAGGGTCCGCAGTTCTTCCTCGATCGCGTCGCCCACCGCCTGCAACGTGGCCTCGGGGTCGGAGTGCGCCCCGCCCGGCGGCTCCGGCACGATGCGGTCGACGATCTTCAGGCCGATCAGGTCCTGCGCCGTGATCTTCATGGCCGAGGCCGCGTCCTGCGCCCGACCGCCGTCGCGCCACAGGATCGACGCCGCGCCCTCCGGCGAGATCACCGAGTAGATCGAGTGCTCCAGGATCAGCACCCGGTTGGCCGCCGCCAGCGCGATCGCCCCGCCGGAGCCGCCCTCGCCCGTGATCGTGGCGATCATCGGCGTGCCCAGCGTCAGGCCGCGTTCGGTCGAGCGGGCGATGGCCTCCGCCTGCCCCCGCTCCTCTGCGCCTACGCCCGGATAAGCGCCGGCGGTGTCCACGAAGGTGAGCACCGGCAGCGAGAACTGGTCGGCCAGGTCCATCAGGCGCACGGCCTTCCGGTAGCCCTCGGGCCGCGCCATGCCGAAGTTGTGCTTCAGCCGCGTCGTGGTGTCGTAGCCCTTCTCGTGGCCCATCACGACCACGGCTTCCCCGCGGAAGCGGCCGAGGCCGCCCACGATCGCCTGGTCGTCGGCGAACTTCCGGTCGCCGCGCAGCTCCACGAAGTCGGTGATCAGCGCCTGGATGTAGTCGAGGAGATGCGGCCGCTCGGGGTGGCGCGCCACCTGCGTCTTCCGCCACGGGTCGAGCTTGCCGTAGAGCTCCGCGCGCAGGTCGCTGACCCGCTTCCTCAGGGCGTCGATCTCGGCGTCGAACGTCCCCGGACCGGCGGTCTCGGAGAGCCTCGACAGCTCCTCGATCTTGGCCTCGAGGTCGGCCACGGGCCGCTCGAAATCCAGATAATGGCGCGCAGCCGCAGTCATCGACCCTGAGGCGTCCCCGGTTCGCTCGAAGCCGCGGAACCTAGGCCCGCCGGGGCGGCGTCACAAGCCGGTGACGCCGCCGGAGCCCAGCCTAGCCGCCGACGCGGGCGTGCGCCGCCGCTCCGGAGCCCGCCGTCACGCTCCCGCAGTCGGGGAACACCGGCGGCGGCGCGTTCTTCCGGCGCTCCACGCGCGGGCCGACGTGCCAGATGATCTCGTCGGCCGAGATCGCCTCCTCCGGCGCCGGCTCGCCCTGCCGCAGCGCTAGGCCGCGGACCACCAGGTCCTGCCCCGGCCGGATGGTGATGGAGCGGGTCTCCGGGTGATAGGTGCGGTCCACCGTCTTCACCTTCTTCCCGTCGACCTCCTTCTCGACCACGGTCTTGGTCCAGTGGGCGGGGGTGACGTCCTCGTCCACGGTTGTCCGGTCGGCGCCGTCCAGCACCACGAAGTGGGTGAAGCAGGCGCTCTTCACCGCCTCCGCCGCGCGCAGCATGGCGTAGTCCTCGATGGTCGCGTGCTCGGTCGCGCCGTTGCCCCGCGAGCGGATGCGGAAGGTGTCGGACGAGATCGGGTCGGCCGCGACCCCCTCGCCCCAGAAGCCGATTTCCCCGTAGGTGGTGGCGCAGGCGGAGGTCAGCAGCGCCAGCCCGGCGATGGCGGTGGTCTTGATCGCGGTCTTCATGGTGTTCATCCCCCAAGCTTGAGCGCAGCCTCGCCCCGAACCGCTGAAGCGTAGCTGAACAACAAGCTTCACCGTTCGTTCAGCTAAGCTTCCCCTGCGTCAACCGCCCCGCTTCCGTGCCAGCGGGTGGGCGCGGTTCACCACCTCCGTGAGCCGGTCGGTGGCGACGTGGGTGTATATCTGCGTCGTGGCGATGTCGGCGTGGCCGAGCAGCTTCTGCACCACCCGCAGGTCCGCGCCGCCTTCCAGCAGGTGGGTCGCGAAGGCGTGGCGCAGCACGTGAGGGCTGACGCGGCCGGGGTCGATCCCCGCCTCCAGCGCCGCCTCGTCCAGCATCTGCGCGAATCGGCGCGAGGTCAGCCGGCCGGCCTTGCCGCGCGACGGGAACAGCCACGGGTTGGCCTTGTCCCCGGTCGGCAGGTGCGCGGGTCGCACCGCCAGGTAGTCCTTCACCGCCGCCCGCGCCGCCTCGTTCAGGGGCGCCAGCCGCTCCTTGCCGCCCTTCCCGCGCACGATCAGGTGGGTGGGGTCGCGCGCCAGCACGGCCAGCGGCAGCGCCAGCAGCTCGGAAATCCGCATGCCCGAGGCGTAGAGCAGCTCGACCATGCACTTCAGCCGCAGGCCCCCGGCCCCCTCCCGCGCCTCCGCCGCGTCGATCAGGCGCTCGACCTCCTCGCGAGACAGCACCTTGGGCAGCGAGCGGCCCTTCTTCGGCGCGTCCACCCGGCGCGACGGGTCGTCCTCGCGCCAGCCCTCCCCCAGCGCGAAGCGGTAGAACTGGCGCACCGCAGCCCGCCGCCGCGCCGCCGTGGCCGCCGACAGCCCCCGCCGGGACAGGTCCTCGAAGTAGCGCTCCACGTCCGGCGCCCGGGCGCGGTTCAGGTCCAGCTTCCGCTTCGCCAGCCAGCCCTCCGCGTCCGCCAGGTCGCGCCCGTAGGCCGTCAGCGTGTGCACGGAGGCGGCGCGCTCCACCGCCATCATCTCCAGGAAGGCTTCGATCTGCGGCTCGGCGCTCACGCGGACACCCCCGGCGCGCCGTGGCGCCTCGCGAGCGCATCGTGTATGCGTCGCAGCTCTGATGCAAAGGCCGGAAACGTTGGAACGGGCCGCGCGGGCCCGGCCCGACCGGACCATCGCCCTGGTCGGCCTGATGGGCGTGGGCAAGACGACCGTCGGCCGGCGCGTGGCCCGGGCGCTGCAGCTTCCCTTCATCGACGCCGACGCCGAGATCGAGACCGCCGCCGGCCGTTCGGTCGCCGACATCTTCGCCGAGCGGGGCGAGGACGACTTCCGCTCCGGCGAGCGCCGCGTCATCGCCCGCCTGCTCGACGGCCCGCCGGTGGTGCTGGCGACGGGCGGCGGCGCCTTCCTGAACCCCGACACCCGCGCCCTGATCAAGGAGCGCGCGCTGTCGATCTGGCTGAAGGCCGACCTCGACGTGCTGGTGAAGCGGGTGAACCGGCGCGACACCCGGCCGTTGCTGCGCGGGCGCGACCCGCGCGAGGTGCTCGAGCGGCTGATGCAGGAGCGCTACCCCGTCTACGCCGAGGCCGACCTGGTGGTGGAGACCTCTGACAGCCCCCACGACGCGGCGGTCGCCGCCGTCCTCTCCGCGCTCGAGCAGCGCGCGACGCTGCTGCGCGCATGACCACCACCGTCCCGGTCGGCCTCGACGACCGCGCCTACGAGGTCTTGGTCGCCCACGACGCGCTGGAGCAGGCGGGCGCGCGCATCGCGCCGCTCCTGAAGCGCCCGCGGCTGACAATCGTGGCGGACGAGACCGCGCACGTGCTGCACGGCGAGCGCCTGCGCGCCTCGCTGGAAGCCGCCAATCTGGCGGTGACCTTCGTCAGCGTGCCGCCCGGCGAGGGCAGCAAGAGCTTCGCCGAGCTGGAGCGCCTGCTCGACCGCCTGCTCGGGCTGGAGCTGGACCGCGGCGACACCGTCGCGGCCTTCGGCGGCGGCGTGATCGGCGACCTCGCGGGGTTCGCCGCCGCGATCTACAAGCGCGGCGTCGACTTCGTGCAGATCCCCACAACGCTGCTGGCGCAGGTCGACTCCTCGGTGGGCGGCAAGACGGCGATCGACACCGCCCGCGGCAAGAACCTCGTCGGCGCCTTCTGGCAGCCGCGCCTCGTGCTGGCGGACCTCGCCGTGCTGGGCACCCTGCCGGAGCGCCAGCTGCGTTCGGGCTACGCGGAGATCGTGAAGTACGGCCTGATCGACGACGCCGACCTCTTCGGCTGGCTGGAGGCCAACGGCGCCCGCGTGCTGGCGCTCGATCCGGCGGCGCTGGAGCACGCCGTCGTCCGCTCGGTCGAGCGCAAGGCCGCGATCGTCTCCGAGGACGAGCGCGACTCCGGCCGCCGCAACCTGCTCAACCTCGGCCACACCTTCGCCCACGCCTTCGAGGCCGAGCTCGGCTTCGACGAGGCGGCGCTGTCGCACGGCGAGGCGGTGGCGCTCGGCTGCGCGCTCGCCTTCCGCCTCTCCGCCCGGCTGGAGCTGTGCACGCCCGACGAGGCCGCTCAGGCTGCCGCCGTGCTGGCCGCCGCCGGCCTTCCGACCCATATGACCGCCCTTCCCCGCCCGCTCTCCGCCGAGGCCCTGCTCGCCCGCATGGGCCAGGACAAGAAGGCCGAGAACGGCGCCCTGACCCTCATTCTCGCGCGCGGCGTCGGCCGCGCTTTCGTCGCCCGGGACGTGGATGCGTCCGCAGTGCGCGACTTCCTGATTTCCGAAGGAGCTGTGCCGTGAACGGCGCCCTGATCGCCCTCGCCCCCGCCCTGATCGTGCTGCTCGCCATCGGCGGCCTGATCTCCGCGGCGGAGACCTCCATGACCGCCGCCAGCCGCGGCCGCATGCACCAGCTGGAACGCGACGGGGACCGCCCGGCCGCCCGCGTCAACCGCCTGATCGGCGACCAGGAGACGATGATCGGCGCCATCCTGCTGTCGAACAACGTCGTCAACATCCTGGCCTCGGCGCTGGCCACCGCGGTGCTCAGCGCCGCCTTCCCGGGCGCCCTAGGCGTGGCCATCGCCACGATCCTGATGACCGTGCTGATCGTGATCTTCGGCGAGATCCTGCCGAAGACGCTGGCCATCACCCGCGCCGACGACGTGGCGCGGACGCTGTCCTTCCCGACGCAGGGGCTGGTCCGCGTGTTCGGCCCGCTCGCCAACGGCGCGCAGTGGATCGTGCGCCACACGCTGCGCCCCTTCGGGGTCCGTCTCGGCATGGAGGCCGACGTGCTGGCGGCGCAGGAGGAGATCCGCGGCGCCGTCGAATACCACCACTCGGAAGGCACGGTGGAGGAGCACGACCGCCGCATGCTGGGCGGCGTGCTGGACCTCGGCGACCTCGCGGTCGAGGAAATCATGGTCCACCGCAAGAACATGAGCCTGCTGGACGCCGACCTCTCGCCCCGTGAGCTGATCGAGCAGGCGCTCGACGCGCCGCACACCCGCCTGCCGCTCTACCGCGAGGAGCCCGACAACATCGTCGGCGTGCTGCACGCGCGCGACCTGCTGCGGGCCCTGGCCCAGGCCGAGGGCCGCGTCGACGAGATCGACGTCTCGGCCATCATGCGCGAGCCGTGGTTCATCCCGGAGACCACCAGCGCGAAGGACCAGCTCAACGCCTTCCTGCGCCGCCGCAACCACTTCGCGCTCGTGGTCGACGAGTACGGCGCCCTGATGGGCCTGGTGACCTTGGAGGACATCCTCGAGGAGATCGTCGGCGACATCACGGACGAGCACGACTTCGCCGTCCAGGGCGTGCGCCGCCAGCCCGACGGCTCCGTCATCGCCGACGGCACCGTCACCATCCGCGACCTCAACCGCGCCATGGACTGGGACCTGCCCGACGAGGAGGCGGTCACCATCGCCGGCCTCGTCATCCACGAGGCCCAGACCATCCCGGACCCAGGCCAGACCTTCAGCTTCCACGGCCAGCGCTTTCAGGTGCTCCGCCGCCAGCGCAACGCCGTCACCGCCCTCCGGGTCTGGCCGAAGGAGAAGCCTGCGACCGTGGAGGGCTAGGGGAAGACCTCCCGCCGGACGAAGAAGCCGTCGCCGAAGCCCGATCCGGCCCACCCCCAGAGGTGCTGACCGCCGTCGGGACGCGTGACCAGGATGAAGGGTCCGTGCCAAGAGGGCGTCGGCCGCGGCGAGCAGGTCCGGGTCGGATGTGGCGGGCACGTGGGTTCCCCTCCCGCAAGCAGCAGGTGCAGAACGGTCTCGCGGGCTCGAGGCTCAGGTCTCCCGGCATCGAGCGCACCGCCGTGACCGTTCCCCATTTTCACCCAGAGTTCGATGCGTCCGGAGAGCCGCTCAACGAACAGAGCCGCCGTGTCGGGCGTTCGGTCTCCGTCGAAATCGGCGGTGATCTCCCGCAGGCCACGGCTGCTGACGGTGAGCGGCAACCGATCATGCGGGATGTTCATGGTGTAGGGGGCAGGCGCGAGGGAGACCTCCTCGGCCGTCTCTCGAGCAGTGGTGCAGCCGCCGCACAGCAGCACCGCCACGACCGCAGCACAGGCCCGAGACATTAGGGCGCCTCCGCCCTGATCGACAGCGCGTGCACCGGCCCGGCGAGCTCCTCCGCGAGCACCGCGTTCACCCGCCGCTGGCGCTCCACGCGGCTCAGGCCCGCAAACGCCGCCGCCACCACCACCACGTCGAAGTGGCTCTCGCCGCCCTCGCGCCAGCCGCCGTGGCCGCGGTGCCGTTCGCTCGCGTCCACCACCTCCAGCGTCACAGGATCGAACGCTTGGCGAAGCTTGGCTTCGATACGGTCGGCGACTTCGCCCATTTTCGTCCCTGTCAATTCTTGAACGGTAATCTCTCGCCCATAGACTCAACAACGATGAGCGGCGCGTTCCAATACAAGCCGAAGTTCGTCGACATCCGCGTGCGCCCGCCGAAGCCCGGCGAGGAGAACCCGCCGCAGGACGACGTCTTCACGCTGAAGCCCGGCGAGCGGGCCTGCGACCACGCGGGCTGCCGCCGGCCCGCCGACGCGCGCGCGCCCAAGCACCGCGACATGCCGGGCGAGTTCTACTGGTTCTGCACGCCCCACGCGGCCGAGTACAACAAGAGCTGGGACTTCTTCGCCGGGATGAGCGAGGGCCAGCAGCGGCAGTTCCAGGAGGACGCCCTCACCGGCCACCGGCCGACCTGGAGCTTCAAGGCCGATGGCCGCTCGCGCGAGGCCGCCGCCTTCGCGGCCAAGATGGGCACCGCCAACCAGAAGCCCGGCTGGGACCCCTTCGGCATGTTCGGCCGCGGGCCGAAGCTGCGCCCGCAGGACGGCCCGAGCCGCCGCCTCGGCAAGATGGAGCGCACGGCGCTCGCCGACCTGGACCTCGACGACGACGTCGAACCCGCCGCCATCCAGGCCCGCTACAAGATGCTGCTCAAGCGCCTGCACCCCGACAGCAACGGCGGTGACCGCTCGACCGAGCCCAAGCTCCAGCGCGTCCTCAAGGCCTTCAAGACCCTGAGGTCCGCCGGCCTCGTCTAGCCCCCGAACAGGTGGTGGATGTTGCCGTCGGGGTCCTTGAACCAGGCGAGGGCCACGTCGCCCGCCACATGCACGTCGCCCTCCAGCGTCAGTCCCGGCATGTCGTAGTGCTCGAACTTCACGCCGCGCCCGGCGAGCGTCTTCACCAGGTCGCGGCAGGCGGCGCCCACCGCCCAGGTGACCGTGGTGGCCTCGTTCGTGCCCGCGTACTGCGACTCGTAGACCAGCAGGTCCGCGCCGCCCGCGCGGTAGGAGGACACCCCCTGCTCCTCAGACGCCACGCGCTCCAGCCCGAGCGCGCCTTCGTAGAAGCGCGCGGCGGCCTCGACGTCCTTCACGGCCACGGTGGCGATGGGTGCGAAGTCCTTCAGCATCTCGGCCTCTCCTTCACCCGCGCAGTTCGAGCGCGTTCCCGTCCGGGTCTTCCAGGTAGATCGACATCGCCTCGCCCTTGGCGCCGTAGCGCACGCCCGCCTCCCCCGGCCTGACGCCGTGCGCCAGCAGGTGCTCGCGCACGCGCTCCACGTCGAAGTCCTCGATCGCGAGGCACAGGTGGTCGAGGTTGCGCCCCTCCCGCCCGGGCGCCGCGCCGCCCTGCCGCCCCAGCCGGCTCTCCACCGGCACGAGGTCGATCAGCGCCGAGCCCGCCCGCAGCTGGATCAGCCCGATGTCGTCGCGCCGCCGCTCGACCGTGCAGCCCAGCACGCCGGTGTAGAAGGCGATCATCGCCTCCACGTCCTTCACGCGCAGGACCACATGGTCGACGCCGGCCGGGCGCACGCCTCAGCCTTTGCGGCGGTAGTGGGCCGTCATGAACTCGAACCACCCCCCGTCCGGCCCCGGCGCCCGCGAGCGCAGGATCCAGTGGTCGTCGTCGACCACCTCCACGACGTCCTGGTACTTCGCCATGCCCTCGCCCGTGAACGACGGTCCCTCGCTGTCGAGCGTCAGCACGTTCCCGTCCAGGGTCCCTTCGTAGGGCCACATGTGCGTCATCACAGACGCGATGAACGAGCCCACGAACTTCCCCTTCACGGGGTCGTAGCCCAGCGTGATGACCGAGTTCATCGAGCCGCCGCCGGGCGTGGGCCCCTCGCCCTCGCCGACCAGCCACAGTCCGCCGATCGAGCGGTTGCTCTGGCGTCCCGTCGAGGTCATCGGCGGCTGGTCGGGGCCCATGACCGCCTCCATCTCGAAGGTCCATTCGCCGACCATGCGCGAGAGCCAGCGGTGTTCCGGCTGAGGCTCCGCATGCATCCCGGGGGGCGGCTCCGCCGTCCCCGCCTGTTCGAGCGTCTCGGTCATCGCGTCCTCCCTCAGCACTGGCCCATCGCCCAGGTCACGCCGAAGGGGTCCTTCAGCTGGCCGTAGCGCTGGCCCCAGAACATCTGCTGCAGCGGCAGCGTGACCTCGGCGCCGGCGTCGACCGCCCGCTGCCACCAGGCGTCCACGTCGCCGACCTGGAGGTGCAGGTTGAACGCCTGCGGCTCGCGGTGCGGGTGCCCGTGCTCCGGGAACGGGTCGCTCAGCATCACCGAGTTGCCGTTGATGTAGAGGTGCAGGTGGATGATGCGGGTGTCGCCGGGCATCGACGAGCGCGCCGCTTCCTCGGCGCCGAACGCGCGCTTGTAGAACTCCGCCGCCGCGCTCGCGTCGCCGACGCTGAGATACGGCACGACGCCGCCCTTCACCTCGACGGCGCCGGCGACTTCCGGGGTGGTTGCTGAATCGGCCATCTCGTCCTCCCTTGGCTTCCCCTGAGGACGAACGAGCCGTCGTCCTCCCGACAACTCCGGCGAATTTTCAGGCCGGCACGGCCGCGGCCCCGCCCTTCAGCCGGTCGATCTGCTCGCGGATGAACGCCGCCTCCGCCGCGGTGTTGGCCAGCGCGATCGCGCGGTCGAAGGCGACCCGCGCCTCCTCCTTGCGCCCGAGCTGCAGCAGGAACGCCCCGCGCGCGCCGAAGAAGTGGAAGTAGCCGTCGAGCTGCGGCGCCAGCGGCTCGATCATCTCGAGCGCGGCCCCGGCCCCGTGCACCTTCGACACCGCCACCGCCCGGTTCAGCGTGATCACCGGCGACGGCTGCATCCGCTCCAGCACCGCGTAGAGCTGGTCGATCTGCGCCCAGTCGGTGTCCTCGAACCGCTCGGCGCGCGCGTGCAGCGCCGCGATCGCCGCCTGGAGCTGGTAGGGCCCCACGCGCCGGTGCCGCATCGCCTTGTCCACCAGCGCCAGCCCTTCGCTGATCAGCTTGCGGTTCCAAAGTGACCGGTCCTGGTCCTCCAGCAGCACCACCGCGCCGTCCGCGTCGAACCGCGCCGCCGTTCGCGAATGCTGCAGCAGCATCAGCGCGTTCAGCCCCATGATCTCCGGCTCGGTCTGGTACAGCCGCAGCAGCAGCCGCCCCAGCCGGATCGCCTCGTCGCACAGCGGCGCCCGCGCCTCCGTCGTGTCGCCCGCCGCCGAGTAGCCCTCGTTGAACACCAGGTAGACCATGGCCGCCACGGCCCCGAGCCGCTCCGCCCGCTCGATGGGGCCCGGCGCCTCGAACGGCACGTCGGCGTCGGCCACCTTGCGCTTGGCGCGCGTGATCCGCTGCTCCATGGCGCTTTCGCTTACCAGGAAGGCCCGCGCGATCTGCTTCACCGACAGCCCCGACACGATCCGCAGCGCCAGCGCGATCTGCTGGATGCCCGGCAGGTCCGGATGGCAGCAGATGAACAGCAGCCGCAGCACGTCGTCGCGGTAGTCCGAGCCGTCGATGCGCTCGGCCAGCGGCGTCTCGGCGTCGTCGAGGTCCGACAGCACCTCCTCCGCCGGCAGCGCCGTCGTCCGCGCCCGCTTGCGCGTGCCGTCGATGCCGGCGTTGCGCCCGACCATGATCAGCCAGGCCGCGGGATCGCGCGGCGGCCCGTTCTGGGGCCACGCCTTCAGCGCGCGCAGGCAGGCGTCCTGAAAGGCCTCTTCGGCGATGTCGAGGTCACGGAAGTAGCGGAGCAGCGCGCCCACGGCCTGGGGACGGGCCGCCGTCAGCGCCGCGTCGATCCAGGCGAGGTCGGTCACACGGGTTCTCCGGTATGGAAGTAGCCGACGGGCCGGAGCTCGTAGGCTCCGGGCGCGCCGTTGGCGATCGCGAGTTCCTTGGCGGTCTCCACCGCCTCGTCGAGGCTCTCGCAGTCGACGATGTAGAAGCCGAGCAGCTGCTCCTTGGTCTCCGCGTACGGCCCGTCGATGACCAGCGGCTCGGCCGCCTTGCGCACCGTGGTCGCCGCGGTCGTCGGCAGCAGCCGGGCCACGGGCCCGAGCCGCCCCTGCGTCGCCAGCTTCTGCTGCACGACGCCGAGCCGTTGCATCACGGCGGCGTCCTCTTCCTTGGACCAGGCGAAGACCTCGTCCTCGGAGGCGTAGCAGAGGATGGCGTACTGCATGGGGCGGCTCTCTCCTGGTTATGCGCTCAGGCGTAGCCCGCCTTCTCGCGGAAGGCTTGTTCCTGCGCCGCCAGCTCGGGCGACAGCTCGGCGCCGAAGTCCTCGTTCTCGAACACCTGCCGGATCTCGAGGGTGTCGCCGGGCTCCATCGGGGCCCGCTTCATCCACTCGACGACCTCCTGCAGCGACTTCGCCTTGATGATCCAGAAGCCGGCGATCAGCTCCTTGGTCTCCGCGAACGGGCCGTCCGTCACCACCGGCGTCGCGCCCTGGAAGCTGATCCGCGCGCCCTTGGAGCTGGGGTGCAGGCCCTCGCCTGCGACCATCATCCCGGCGTCGATCAGTTCCTGATTGAAGCGGCCCATCGCCTCCAGAAGCTCGGCCTCCGGCATCGCGCCGCTTTCAATCTTCGCGTTCGACCGCACCTGAACCATGAACCGCATCGTCGTCTCTCCCTGATTGGTCGCCCTGTAGGACGAACGACGGGCGACGTCACCGACAGCGCGGGTTGATTTTTTCGGGTCTAGCGAGGCCTCAGGACCAGCGGCATGCCCCCCGCGGGGCGCAGCGTCGCCCGCACGCGCGGCAGGGGCGGCGCCCCCGGTCGCGGCTCGAAGGCCAGCCTCCGGACCAGCGTCGCCAGCATCACCACCGCCTCGTTCATCGCGAACCGGGCGCCGATGCACACCCGCGGCCCGCCGCCGAAGGGCATGTGCGCGAACCGGTGCCGCGCCTTGCGCCGCTCGGGCGTGAACCGCTCCGGATCGAACGCCGCCGGCCGCTCCCAGAGCAGCGAGCTGCGGTGCATGACGTAGATCATGCAGTTGACGTCGTCCCCCTTCCGCATCCGGACCGGCCCGACCTCGATGTCCCGCGCCGCGCGCCGCGAGATGATCGCCGCGGGCGGAAACAGCCGCATCGCCTCCTGCAGCACCTGATCGTGGAACACCAGCCGCTCGAGGCCCTCCGCCCCGGCCGGCCCGTCGCCGTAGGCGGCCCGCGCCTCCTCCAGCAGCCGCGCCTGCGTCGGCGGGTCGTTGGCGATGAGGTAGAGCGCCCAGGTCAGCGCGCCCGTCGTGGTCTCGTGCCCGGCCGCGATGAAGGTCAGCGTGTTGTCGACCAGCTCGGCCTCGCTCAGTCCCTGCCCCGTCTCCGGATCGCGCGCGCCGATCAGCGCGCCCAGCAGGTCGCCG
>DASVVG010000140.1:0-5040 GCA_036386655.1 Caulobacteraceae bacterium
CGTACGCCGCGTCCCTGCCCGTGACGCTCGACTACCAGGATTTCGGGTCCGAGCTGGCGAGCCTCCCGGGCGAGTACGCGCCGCCGGGCGGGGCGCTGTTTCTGGCGCGCGGCCCGGACGGCCAGGCGCTCGGTTGCGCGGCGCTCCGACCGGCGGCGCCCGACGGCTACTTCGAAATGAAGCGGCTGTTTCTGCACCCGCACGCACGAGGGTCCGGCCTCGGACGGGCCTTGGCGGAGGCGGTCGTCGCCGCCGCCCGCGCGCGCGGCGGCGCGGAGCTGCGCCTCGACACGCTGCCCGGCATGACCAGCGCCCGCGCCCTCTACGCCAGCATGGGCTTCCGACCGATATCCCCCTACTACGGTCCGGTTCCCGCCGGCACCGCCTTCATGGCGCTCAGCCTGTGAGAACTGGGGATGATCTTGGGACGGGTTTTGGCGGTCCAGGAGAACGGTTTTGATGCAACACGGCCGCTGCCGGCCGTCCAACGAAGGTCCGCATTGGACGGTCAGAACTGATGCCCCTCACACTCTCCGAAGAGGTCGAGTACGGCTCGCCAATAGCGCTGGGCATGTCCCGGGTGGTAGCTGACACCCGGCACGGTCGGTTGAACATGAGCGAGCCCGTCGCTCGGCAACCCGTCGGCGGTCACAGGGCGAGCCCAGAACGCGTGCTCGGCGCCGCCATAGATGTTCACGCGCCAATCGATTCCCGCACGCTGTAGTGCGCGACTGAACGCGAGAAGCTGGCCGGGCGTGCAGATGGGGTCCTCGGAGCCGGTGCAGAGAAGGATCGTGCTGTTCACATCCCGCCAGTCACGGGCCTCGGGCTCGGGCAGGCCCGGGTGGACGACGGCGACGGCCTTGAAGCGCACACCAGTTTTTGTGAGCTCGAGCACGATGCGACCGCCCGCGCCGTAGCCGAGCGCGAAGAGCTGGTCGGCGTCGACGGCCGGCGTCGCCAGCAAGGCGTCCAGCGCGACGCGGCCGACAGCCCGCATCCGCTCCGCGTCGGCCAGCAATGGCATGGTTCGAGCCAGCATCGCTTCAGGTCTGCCGAAGAAGGTTTCTCCGCCATGGTAGTCCATCGCGAGGGCGATATAGCCGTGCGCGGCGAGGGCGTCGGCGCGGCTCCGCTGGTAGTCGTCGAGACCGACGCCGTCGTGTCCGAGGAGGACCGCCGGGCGAGGGCCTTCACCGTTCGGACGGGCGAGATGCGCCGTCATCTTCAAGCCGTCCGCGTCGTAGGAGATCTCGGTCGTCGTGACTTCGTGCATTGCCTGCCGTGGTATGCGTGGAGGAACGCCTACGTCGGGAGGTACGCCTGCACGGAAGCCACCCGGTCGGCCTTCGCGCTCGCGAACCTCAGGACGAGGCAGAAGTGTTGCAAGCCGGAGCTCGTTCGCAGGACGCCGCTGACGGCGCCCGCGCGACCGTGGGTGGCGACTGTCTGGATCTCGATCGCACGAGGCGCGCCGAAGGGCGGAGCGCTCACGGCCGCGGGACGATCCTCGGCCGATCCCCTCCGCACGAACTGGAGCCGTGCGTCCGGCGCCAGGACGGCGTCCAGAGCCTTTGCATCCGCCGCCAGCAGCGCGACGGCCACGTCGGCGGCGAAGGCGTTCTTCGGAGAGTTCCCGCAGTCGGGGCCGCGCTCGACTTTCATGCTTCTGCTCCGCGCCTCGGGCGACGCCTCTCGGTGTTCAAGGATGTTGAGCAGCCTTGCCGAGCGGGTCCCGGACATAGAAGCGCCCGACCCCCCATGGCTCCTCGACCGGCCCTCGACACGACCGCCGCTCGCGACGACGCGGCCGTGCACCTCGTCCAGGTCGCCCACCTCGATGGAAAGGTCCGGCACGGCGGTGCGTGATCCCCTTCGGTGGCGATGCAGACTTGCCGAGGCGCTCGCCCCTCTCCGGCGAAGGTCACGATCCAACGTGGTCCATGACGGTGTGCAGCCCCCAGCACCTCGATGTAGAGGGCGGCGACGAGGTCCGACGCGGGATGTTGGACACGATCCGCAAGACCGCCATGAGTTCCTCGACGCGCCGCGTGGGCTCGGGAGACCGCGGCCACGGCCGAGCGCGCCGGTTAGGGCACGGCCCGGCGCGTCGGGCTACCAGGAACTTCCGCTCGCAGCCGGGTCCAGAGCTCCAGCCGCGGATTCACCAGCACCCGCCTCCCCGAAAGGATCTGTGATCCGCCCCGGCGGCGAACCTCTAGAGAGACCGCCCGCTCGCCGCGCCGAACCCCGGAAACCTCCCATGAAGCTATTGAATTCGTTCGTCTCGCCGTTCGCTGCTCGCGTCCGCGTGGCGATCTACGCCTACGACCTTCCGGTGGAGATCGCGCCCTCCGGCCAGTGGACGCCCGACTGGCGGAAGGCGCCCGAGTACCTGGCGATCAATCCCATCGGCCTGGTGCCGGCCCTCGTGCTCGACGACGGCCGCGCGCTCCCGGAATCCAGCGTCATCGTCGAGTACCTGGCCGACGCCTGCGCGGAGAACGCGCTGCTGCCGCTCGACCCGGAGGATGCCGCGCGGGCGCGGCTCCTGGCCCACCTGGCGGAGCTCTATGTGCAGACGCGCGGCGCGCCGCTGATCGGACAGCTCTTCGCCGCGGAGCGGGACCGCGCCACGATCGAGGAGCGCGTCGCGGCGATGGACGAAGGCCTCTCCTACCTCGAGCACTTCATGGGCGACGCTCCCTTCGACCCGGACGGCGACATCACGGTCGCGGACTGCGCCCTGGCCCCGATCCTGTTCTTCTTCGCCGAGAGGATGCCGCTCGCGCTGGGCTCCGCCCCCATCCTCGGAAAGCGGCCGAAGCTCGCGCGCTACTGGGACGCCGTGCAGAAGGCGCCCGCCGTCGCCAAGGTCCTGGACGAAATGCGCACCGCGATCGGCGAGTCCCGCGTGCGTGCGCTGCTCGCCGGATAACGCACTGATGAGATGGGCGCGGCCGCGAAGATCGGCCGTGGCCTCCAGGCGTTGCGGCCGCCTCAGGATCCTCCAGACGTACGCTCCCGCTGGACCTGCGCCTCGAGCTGCCCGATCGAGAGCTCGCCCTGGGGCCCGATGATGCGGATCGGCGGGAACCGCCGAGCGGCGGCGCGGGCGTGGGTCAGCGCCTCGGCCGCCGAAGCCACCTCCACCCGGAAGCTCTGGGCGCCTTGGATGCGATAGCTCATCGTCTTCCGGTTACATCGGCCTGCGTTGTACGCTGTACGTGTGTCAGGCCGTCAGGTTCCGCGAAGCTCGACCCACGCCGGCGCGTGGTCGCTCGCGTTCTCGCGCCCCCGCACCTCGCGGTCCACGCCCGCCGCCTTCAGACGGCCAGCCAGGCTGCGGCTCAGCAGCAGGTGATCCAGGCGGAGGCCCGCGTCCCGCGACCAGCTGTCCCGCAGGTAGCTCCAGAACGTGTAGCGGGGCGCCTCGGGGAGCGCCGTCCGGAGCGCGTCGGTCCAGCCCCCCTCCAGCAGCCGGCGGTACTGAGCCCGGGGCTCCGGCTGCACCAGCGCGTTCTTGGCCCAGGAGCGGGAAGGATAGATGTCCCAATCCGTCGGTACGACGTTGTAATCGCCGGCCAGCACCACCGGCACGCCCGCGCTCTGCAGGTCCGCGGCGTGGGCGATCAGCCGCTCGTTCCAGGCCAGCTTGTAGTCGAACTTCGGTCCCGGCTGCGGGTTGCCGTTGGGCGCGTACAGGCACCCCACCAGCACCCCCGACACCGCCGCCTCGATGTAGCGGGGCTGGGCGTCCCCCGGATCGCCGGGCAAGCGGGACCTCGTGAGCACCGGCTCGTCCCCGCGCGCCAGGATGGCCACGCCGTTCCATGAGCGCCGCCCGCGCCAGACCGCGCGGTAGCCCGCGTGCTTCAGCTCGGCCTCGGGGAACCGTCCCTGCTCGGCCTTCAGCTCCTGCAGGCAGACCACGTCAGGCTCCGTCTCCCCCAGCCACTCGAGCAGGTTCGTGAGCCGCTTGTTCACGTCGTTGATGTTGAAGGTCGCCACCCGCACCCGCCCTCAACGCGCGCTGCGGTGGAACGTCCCGCGTCCGCGCCCCGACACCCTCGCCTCAGCGGCCGAGGAGGCGGCGGTCCGCGTCGCCCTCGCCGCCCGCGGCGTCGACCGCCCGGCGGCTGAGCGCGGCGATGACGCCGTCAGAGCTCGCAGACGATCCGCGACATGGCTGGATCCCCGCGCCTGTAGCCCTTGCGCGGGACCTCGGCGGGCTCGTCCACGAGGCGCGCGCCGGAAGCTTCTTCCAGCCGCATCAGCTTCCACCCGCTGCGCCCGCCGCTCGAGCTTCCGCCGCGCACCTGCCAGGCGCGCATGATCGCGTGACCGTCCTTCGACCACCCGACCGCGTGCACTTCCACGCTCCGGCTGTAGCCGTCATAGGTCAGCTCCAGGAGCCGCCTGCGCCGGAGCGCCTCGCACGCGCTGTCCACCCACATGCGGGGCCTTCTAGCCGACTCCCGCTGTAGGCCAACAAGAGAAAGCCCCGCCGGGGACCGGCGGGGCTGGCGAGTCGCTGATCGCCGCTCAGAACGGAATGCCGTCGTCGAGGTCCGCCGGGGGCGCGTCCCGCGTCGCATCCCGCTCGATGCCGGGCTTGGTGCGCCGCCCGCGCTCACGAACGCCTGACGCCTCCCTCTCGTCGCGCCGGTTCTTCACCCGGAGCTCGCCCACGACGACCTTGAGATCGTAGTGCTCGACGCCGTCCTTGCCGGTCCAGACGTCGTTCTCGACGTGCCCCTGCACCACCACGCGGCTGCCCTTCCGAGCGTAGGGGCCGATGTAGTTCTCCGCCACCGCCTCGTTGAAGCACAGGCAGTTGAAGCCGGTGGTGCGCTCGCCGGCTTCGCCGTCGGCGCGGCGGAAGCGGGTGGTCTCCAGCACGCGGAAGCTCGCGCGCTTGCGCCCGTCGAACTGGGCCGAGAGGATCGAGGGATCGGCGGCCAGATAGCCTTCGATGGTCACGCTCTGCATGATCGTTCTCCGTGAAGAGGTTGTCTGGAATGGGGGTTCAGGCCGCGG
>DASVVG010000141.1:0-2236 GCA_036386655.1 Caulobacteraceae bacterium
CTCGCTCCTGCCGCTCGGGTCCATCACCGAGGAGCAGTACGAGGACACCTTCGGCCGCAACGTCAAAGGCGTGCTGTTCACGGTGCAGAAGGCGCTGCCGCTGCTCGCCGACGGGGCGTCGGTCATCCTGGCCGGCTCGACCGCGGCCTCGGGCGGGACGCCGGCTTTCAGCGTCTACGCCGCGTCGAAGGCCGCCGTGCGCGCCTTCGCGCGCAACTGGATACTGGACCTGAAGGGGCGCGGCATCCGCGTGAACGTCCTCAGCCCCGGCCCCACGCGGACCCCCGGCCTGGTCGGCCTGGCGGGCCCCGACGCCGCGCGGCAGCAAGAGCTGCTGGACCAAATGGCCGAGCACGTCCCGCTCGGCCGCGTCGGCGACCCCGACGAGATCGCCGGCGCCGCGGTTTTCCTGGCTTCGGACGACGCGAGCTTCGTCACCGGCGCCGAACTCTTCGTCGACGGCGGCGAAGCCCAGGTCTGATACCAGTCCGCCTAAATCTTGACTTGTTCAAGGTAGGGGTAGCTGGTGAGGGTTTGGAGGCGCTCTGCGGTGAGTGCATTCCATGCCTGGCAGAGGGCGTCGACGATGGCGCCACTGGTGTCGAGCAGGCGGTGGCTCCAGTGCTTCTCACGCAAATACAACCAGACCCGCTCCACCGGATTGATCTCAGGTGAGTACGGGGGCAGCCAGACCAGCGTGAGGCTGCCCGGGATCACCAGCTTCTTGGCGGTGTGCCAGCCAGCGCGGTCGAGCACCATGACGGCGTGCTCGTCCTTGGCCAGCGTTGCCGCGAACTGAGCGAGAAACTCGTTCATCGCTATGGCCGAGACCTCGGGCAGCACGAGGGCGAAGCTGTCGCCGGTTGCCGGCCGGACAGCGGCGAAGAGGCGGGTCCAGCTGTAGCGCTGATCGCACAGGCCGGGCGGGCGCTGACCGCGGGTGAACCAGCGATGGCAGACGCGCCCCTTCTGGCCAAATCTGGCTTCATCCATGAACCAGAGCGTCAGGCGCTTATCGGTGTGCTCCGCCCGTGCGCCGTCCAGAGCGGCCTGCAGCCCCCCCTTTGCGAACGCCTCGCGCGCTGCCGCATCCGCCTTCGGGTGCGAGGGCCGCGCCTTCTGCCGCGACAAGCCGAGCTGGTGCATCAGCTTGCCCATGTGCGACGGGTGGCACGACACGCCCCAGCGCTGTTCGACCTCTCGGCACAGCTCCGCCAAAGTCCAGGCGCTCAGGCCCGTGGCCTCCACGTCTGGCCCGTCCAGCACCACTCGCTTCAGCGCCGCCTTTTGCGTCCCGTCCAGCCGCGCTGGCCGACCCGAGCGAGGTCGGTCATGCAGTCCGGCAAGGTCCTCGGCGTTGTAGCGCACCACCGCGTCGCGCAGCGCCTGCCGCTCCATACCCGCCAGCCGTGCCGCCTCGGCCCGCGACAGACCCTCGAGCGCGCCCGCGATCGCCTGCATGCGTGCTGCAGCGGCACGGTCCTTCTCGTGGCGTGCCAGCCGCCGTAGCTCCGCCGCCGGTACATCCGTGCGGATCGTCAGCGCCCGTCCACCCATCGCGTCCTTCCCCAACCGGGTTGGACGCAACCAGCATCACCTCGGCCCGCGTCGCCTCAACTCACGTCCGAGTCAGCAAAATCGCGGACCGGTATCATACCGCCTCCGGGTGATCAGTTCGACCTGATCGGCTTGGGCCACCAGTGGAAGTCGGTGTGCGGCTTGATGGTCTCCGCATCGAGGCCGCGGCAGCGCTCGGCGATGACGGCCTCGAGGTCGGCGAGGGTGGCGAAGTGCCGGTTGGCGACGGGCTCGTCGACCAAGGGCCAGAGACGCTCGGCCGGCTGCAGCTCCGGGCTGCAGGGCGGCAGGAACACCAGGCTGATCCCCTCCGGGACGGCCAAACCTTCGGGGCCGTGCCAGCCGGCGTTGTCGAGCACGAGGATGATGTGGCGTTCTCGGCCAGCACCGGTCTGCCGCGCGAAGCCGGCGAGCAGCGCCTCGAAGAAGGGCTTGGAAAGGCCGCTGCAGAGATACCAGACCGCCTCGCCGCCGGTCGGCTGGACGAAGGCGACCACCTGCAGCCACTGGAAGCGGTGGTGGCCGAGCGCGATCGGCCGCTGGCCCACCGGCGCCCAGACCCGGCGCCGGACCGGCTTCGGGCCGAGACGGTGCTCGTCCTCGGCCCAGACCTCGACCGGGCGGTCGGGGTGTTCGGCCGCGGCCCGCGCGACCGCCT
>DASVVG010000142.1:0-8740 GCA_036386655.1 Caulobacteraceae bacterium
ACACCGTCGAGGCGCCCGCGCGCCCGATCACCAGGTGCGCCTGCTCGAGCCGCTTGGCCATGCTGCGGAAGAAGGGCGAGACCTCCGCCTCGATGCCGTTCTCGGCGTACGCCTGGCGCGCGGCCTCCAGCGACTCCATCCGCGTCTGCTGCTCGACGCGCAGGCTGAGCCGCATGTCCTCCGGCAGCTGCAGGATCGCCCCCGGCGCGGCGTCCGATAGGATCCGCGCGCCCTGGCTCCCGCCCGTGACCAGCACCCGGATGGTGCCGGTGGGCTTCTCGTAGGTCTTGCCGTGCAGCGCCTGGATGTCCGGCCGCACCGGGTTGCCGACCACATGCGGCTTCAGCTTCTTGGGCGCCCGCTTCAGGGTCGGGAAGGCGCAGGCCACCGCGTCCACCTTGCCGGCCATATAGCGGTTCACCCGGCCCAGCACCGCGTTCTGCTCGTGGATAAGCGTCGGCAGCTTCAGGCTGCGCGCGGCGATCAGCGCCGGCAGCGACGGATACCCCCCGAACCCCACCACCACGGCGGGGTGCAGCCGCCGGAACGCCGCCTTGGCCCGGCTCGCCCCGGCGTTGATGCGGATGGTGGAGCGGGCCATGCCCAGTACGTCGAGGCCCTTGAAGGTCGCCGCCTCCAGCGCCAGCCGCTCCTCGGCGGGGAAGGCGTCCGCGTACTTCGCCCCGCGGCTGTCGGTGGCCAGCACGATGCGCCAGCCGCGCGCGCTCAGCGTCCGCGCCAGCGCCTCGGCAGGGAACAGGTGTCCGCCGGTCCCACCGGCGGCGACAACAGCGACGCGGCTCACGCGAACAGTTCCGGCCGCCCGCGTCCGTCCGAAAGGTCGTAGCCGCCCGGCCGCTTGCGCGTCAGCGCCAGCGCCATGCCGAGCGTCAGGCCCATGGCCAGCATCGACGACCCTCCATAGCTGATGAACGGGAGGGTCATGCCTTTAGTCGGGATCAGGTTCAAGTTGACCGCGACGTTGATGAACGCCTGTTGCCCCACCAGCACGAACAGGGCCGCCGCGGCCACCTGCTCGAACGGCTCGGCCAGCTTCATCGCCTTCGTCATCCCGCGCACCACGAGAAACGCGAACAGCCCGATCAGGCTGAGGCTGAACAGCAGCCCGTATTCCTCCGCGGCCACGGAGTAGATGAAGTCGGTGTGCAGGTCGGGGACGTGGCGCTTCATCACGCCCTCGCCCGGTCCCCGGCCGAGCAGGCCCCCCGCCGCGATCGCCTCGGCGGCGCGGTCGACCTGGTGCGTGTCCGCGCTCTCCGGGCTGAGGAAGCGGTTCACCCGCGACGCGACGTGGTCGAACATGAAGTAGGTGGAGATCAGCCCCGCCACCGCGATCCCGGCCAGGGCGGCGATCCAGCGGAACGGCACGCCCGCCATGAAGAAGGCGGCCCCGAACGCGATGGTGATAAGCAGCGTCTGGCCGATGTCCGGCTGGATCAGCAGCAGCCCGACGGTCATCAGGTAGAGCACGAAGGCGATGGAGACGCCGGGCACCCCCTCCCCCTTCTGCGCCTCGGCGAACATCCACGACGCCAGCACCACCAGCGCGGGCTTCACGAACTCGGACGGCTGCAGCGACAGCGGTCCGAGCTGGATCCATCGCGTCGCGCCCTTGGCCGCATGCCCGATGAAGGGCAGCGCCGCCATGCACACGATCGCCGCGATGAAGACGAAGAACGCCACCCGCCGCACGCCCTTGGGCGAGAGCATCGAGACGCTGAGCAGGATCACCGCCCCCATCCCGGCGAAGGCGCTCTGGCGCAGCGCGAAGTGGAACGGGTCGCCGAGGCCGATCCGCGCCACCGCGGCCGGGCTGGAGGCGAACGAGAGCATCACCCCCAGCAGGACCAGTGCGGCGGCGGCGCCGAGCAGCCAGCGGTCGGTCGTCCACCACCACACGCCCAGAGGCGACCGGTCGGTTCGAGCGAAGGCGTGGGTCTGCAGGGTCACGTCTGAGGAAGTGCGCCGGTATGGCTAACGGAGGGTGAAAATCAGGCCCGCGCGGCCTCCCGGGCGGGCTCGCTCTCGAGCGCGTGCACGGCGGCCCGGAAGGCGTCGCCCCGCTTCTCGAAGTTCGGGTACTGGTCGAAGGAGGCGCAGGCCGGGGACAGGAGCACCACCGCCTCCTCCCCGCTGGCCGCGGCGTCGGCGTAGGCCGCCTGAACGGCCGTTTCCATATCGCCTGAGATCACATGCTCGGTCTCGCCGTTCAGGCTCCGGGCGAACTCCGGCGCGGCCTCGCCGATGAGGTAGGCCTTGGCTATCCGGGGAAAGAGGTCCGCCAGCGGCTCGATCCCGCCAGCCTTCGGCTGCCCGCCGGCGATCCAGTAGACCTTCGGGTAGGCGCCGATCGCCTGCCGGGCGGCGTCGGCGTTGGTGCCCTTGCTGTCGTTGACGAACCGGACGCCGCCGATCTGCGCCACCGTCTCCATCCGGTGCGCCAGGCCGGGGAAGCTCATCAGCCCCTCGGCCGCGACGTCCCACGGCACGCCCAGCGCCCGCGCGGCGGCGTAGGCCGCCGCCGCGTTCTGCCAGTTGTGCCGCCCCGGCAGCGAGCGCGCCCGCGTCAGGTCCGCCACCTCGAACACCCGGTCGCCGGTGCCGTCGTAGAGCACGCCGGACAGCGCATAGATCCCCCGCCCCATGGCCCGCCCCGAAGAGATCGGCCGGATGGTCCGGTGGTTGGCGGAGACCAGCTCGGTCACGATGCGCTGGCACCAGGGGTCGTCCACGCCGACGATCGCCGTGTCGCCGCTGGTCTGGTTCAGGAACACCCGGCGCTTGGCCTCGACGTAGCCGTCCATATCGCCGTGCCGGTCGAGGTGGTCGGGCGAGATGTTGAGCAGGAGCGCCGCGTCCGCCTTCAGGCTCGAGGTCAGGTCCAGCTGGTAGGACGAGAGCTCCAGCACGAACACCGCCCCGCCGTGCATGTCGTCCAGACCCAGCACGCCCAGGCCGATGTTGCCGCCCACGCGGGCGTCGCGCCCGGCGTGCGCCAGCATGTGGCCCACCATCGCGGTCGTCGTGGACTTGCCGTTGGTGCCGGTGATGGCCACCACCTTCGGGCGCTTGTGCGCCGGCGCGGCGTTCACGGTGCGGGCGAACAGTTCCACGTCGCCGACGATCTCGACGCCGGCCTCGCGCGCCTTGCGCACCGCCCAGTGCGGCTCCGGGTGCGTCAGCGGCACGCCCGGCGAGAGCAGCAGCGCCGCGAACCCGCTCCAGTCCGCGCGCGACAGGTCCTCGACCTCGTAGCCCTGCGCCTTCGCCGCCTCGCGCGAGGTGGCGTCGTCGTCCCACAGCACGGGCTGCGCGCCCCCGGCCGCCAGCGCCCGCGCGCCCGTCAGGCCCGTCCGGCCGAGCCCGAACACGGCGACGCGCCGCCCTTCGAAGCCGCGGACTGGGATCACGGGCGGTACTCCATACTCAACGCAACTTCAGCGTGGCGAGGCCGACGAGCGCGAGCCCGGCCGAGATGATCCAGAACCGGATCACCACGGTGCTCTCCGCCCAGCCCGCCTTCTCGTAGTGGTGGTGGATCGGGGCCATGCGGAACACCCGCTTCCCGGTCAGCTTGAACGAGGCGACCTGCACGATCACCGACAGCGCCTCGGCCACGAACAGCCCGCCGATGATGCCCAGCACGATCTCGTGCTTGGTCGACACGGCCATCGTCCCGAGCGCGCCGCCAAGCGCGAGCGAGCCGGTGTCGCCCATGAAGATCTTCGCGGGCGGCGCGTTGTACCAGAGGAAACCCATGCCCCCGCCGATCAGCGCCGCGCAGAACACAGCGAGCTCACCGGCCGCGGGCACGAAGTGCACGCCCAGATACTGCGAGTAGTCGAAGCGGCCGACCAGGTACGCGATCACCCCGAACGCGGCCGCGCAGAACATCACCGGCACGATCGCCAGCCCGTCGAGCCCGTCGGTCAGGTTCACCGCGTTGGAGAAGCCCGCGATCGTGATCGCCCCGAACGCCAGGTAGAACCAGCCGAGGTCGAGCAGGAACTGCCGCGTCATCGGGAACGCCACCGAGGTGTTGAGCTCAGGCACGTCCGGCGGCTCGGTGCTGAACATGATCAGCAGCGCCACCGCGGCGGTCGCCACGATGAATTGGGCCGCCAGCTTCTGCTTGCCCGAAAGTCCGGCGTGATGCTGCTTCGTGACCTTCGAGTAGTCGTCCATGAAGCCCAGCGCGCCGAAGCACACCGTAACCATCAGCGTGACCAGCACGTAGACGTTGCCCAGGTCGGCCCAGAGCAGCGTCGCCGCCACCACGCCCGCGAGGATCATGAAGCCGCCCATGGTCGGCGTGCCGCGCTTGCCGAAGTGCCCCTCCGGCCCGTCGTCGCGGATCGGCTGGCCCTTGCCCTGCTTCTTCTGCACCCAGCGGATGAAGCGGCTGCCCATCGCGACGGCCACGATCAGGGCCGTGAACAGCGACAGGCCCGTGCGCACCGTCTGGTACTGCAGCAGGTTGAAGCCGGGGATCGCGTCCCGCCACTCCGAAGACAGCTGCTGGTACAGCAGGTAGAACATCAGGCGGTCTCCCGCGGCGCCGGCGCCTGGGCCAGCGCCGCCGCGAGGGTGGAGGCCTTCGAGCCGTTGGAGCCCTTGACCATGACCACGTCGCCCGGACGGACCGCTTCCACGAGCTGCGGAGCGAGTTCGGCCGCGCTGGACGCGTAGGCGCCCTGTCTAGCGGCTGGAAGCGAGTCCCACAGCGCTTTCATCAGCGGTCCGGCGAGGAACACCTGACTTATCCCCGCTTCTTCGATGGGCTCGGCGAGCGACGCGTGAAAAGCCTCCGCCTCGCCCCCCAGTTCGAGCATGTCCGTCAGCGCCACGATCCGCCGCCCCGGCGGGTGCACGGGCCGGCGTCCCAGCGTCGCCAGTGCAGCCCGCATGGAGATGGGGTTCGCGTTGTAGCTCTCGTCGATCAGGCGGAAGGCGCCGCCGCCCATCGCCACGACCTTCTCCGCGCCCCGGCCCGCCAGCGGCTCGAACGCGGAGAGGGCCTCCACCCCCGTCTCCACCGGCACGCCGAGCCCCTCCAGCACCAGCAGCACCGCCAGGCTGTTCAGCCCCCAGTGCAGCCCCGTCTGCAGCAGCGTGAAATCCAGCGCGCGGCCGTGCAGCACCACGCGTACCTGCGCCCGCGCCTCCTCGGCGTCGAACTGCAGCAGCCGTCCGTCGGCTTCGGCCCCGGTGCCGAAGCTCACGACACGAACGCCCAGCCGCTCCGCCTCGCCGCGCAGGAACTCGAACCAGCGGCCGTCGGCGTTCAGCACCGCGACCCCGCCGGGCTCCAGGCCCTCGAAAATCTCGGCCTTGGCCCGCGCCACCCCGTGCTCGCCGTCGGGGAAATTCTCGACGTGCACCGGCCCGACGTTGTTGATCAGCGCCACGTGCGGCCGCACCACCTTGGACAGCGGCCGGATCTCGTCGGCGTGGTTCATGCCGATCTCGAACACCGCGCGCTTCGTCTCGCGCGGCATCCGCGCCACCGTCAGCGGCACGCCGATGTGGTTGTTGAACGACTTGATCGACCCGTGCGCGTGGCCAGCGAGCAGCAGCCCGGCGTAGATCGCCTGGGTCGTGCTGGTCTTGCCGACCGAGCCGGTCACCGCCGCCCGCTTGGCCGGCGCGCGCATCCGCGCGAACACCGCCAGGTCCTCCAGACCCTTCAGCGTGTCGCCGACCACGATCTGCGGCCCCGCCCCTTCGAGCGGCCGCGAGACCAGCGCGCAGGCGGCGCCCTTCTCGAAGGCGCCGGCGACGAACTCATGCCCGTCCCGCACGCCCTCCAGCGCCACGAACAGGTCGCCGGTCTCGATGCTGCGGCTGTCGAACGACACGCCCGTCGCGGGCACGGCTTCGCCGACGACGCGGCCGCCGGTCGCGCGCACCAGTTCCTCGGCCGTCCACAGCGGTTCAGACACGCTCCAGCTCCTGCAGGGCGGCTCGTGTCTCCGCCACGTCGTCGAACGGCAGCACCTCGGACCCGACGGTCTGCCCCTGCTCGTGCCCCTTGCCGGCCACCACCAGCACGTCGCCCGGGCGCAGCATCGCCGCCGCCTCGCGGATCGCCCCGCGGCGGTCGCCGATCTCCATGGCGCCCCTCGCGCCGCTCATCACTTCGCGGCGGATCGCCTCCGGCGCCTCCGAGCGGGGATTGTCGTCGGTGACGATCGCGACGTCCGCCAGCCGCGCCGCCACGGAACCCATCAGCGGCCGCTTGGCCCGGTCCCGGTCGCCGCCGGCGCCGAACACCACGATCAGCCGTCCCTGCGCATGCGGCCGCAGCGCCACCAGCACAGTCTCCAGCCCGTCGGGCGTGTGCGCGTAGTCCACGTAGGCCTCGCCGCCCGCCGCGCCCGAGCCCACCCGCTGCAGCCGACCCGGCGCGCCCCTGAGCCCGCCGAGCGCGCCCAGCACCGCCTCGAGTTCCTCGCCCACGGCGACGCACAGCCCCGCCGCCACCAGCGCGTTCGAAGCCTGGAAGGCCCCGGCCAGCGGCAGCAGCAGGTCGAACACCCGGCCGTCCGCCTCGATCTTCAGCCGCTGCCCTTCCGGGCGCGGCTCGCGCTCGACCAGCTTCAGCGTCTGCCCGCGTTCGCCCACCGACAGGATCACGTGCCCCGCCGCGATCGCCGTCTCCGCGAACCGCTGGAACTCGGGGCTGTCGGCGTTCAGCACCACCGGGCGCCCGCGCGGCAGCAGCGTGTCGAACAGGCGCAGCTTGGCGGCCCGGTAGGCGTCCATGTCGCCGTGGTAATCGAGGTGGTCCTGCGTGAAGTTGGTGAAGCCGGCCGCCGCGAGGCGCACGCCGTCCAGCCGCCGCTGCTCCACCCCGTGCGACGAAGCCTCCAGCGCCAGCCGGTTCACGCCCCTCTCCGCCAGCTCGCCCAGCAGCCGCGCCAGGTCCGCCGCGTCGGGCGTCGTCAGCCCCGGCGGCGTCAGCGCGGTCTCGCCGTGCCGCACGCCGAGCGTGCCCATGCTCGCCGCGTCGCGCCCGCACGCCTCGAAGATCTGCCGGCAGAACTCCGCCACCGACGTCTTGCCGTTCGTCCCGGTGACCGCGACCACCGTCTCCGGCTGCCGCCCTTCGAACCGCGCCGCCGCCAGCGCATAGGCGCGCCGCACGTCCACGAACCGGTGCACCGGCACCTCCGCGTCCGGCGTGCCCGCCGGGGCGATGACCGCCGCCGCGCCGGCCTCGATCGCTCCTGGAATGAACCGCCGTCCGTCCGCCTGCGTCCCCGGCAGCGCGGCGAAGAGGAAGCCGGGTCCCACCTTCCGGCTGTCCGCCGTCACCCCTCCGATCGCCGGGTCGGGTTCAACGTGAGCCTCCAGGAGTTGCGACAGCCGCTTCACCGCGCCGCTGCTCCCGGGGCCGAGGCCACCACCAGCGGCGCCGGCTTCGGCTCCTCGACGCGCGCCACGCCGACGAACGGCGCGATACGGTTGATCACCTTGCCCGCGGCCGGCGCGGCCGTGGCCCCGCCGGTGCGCCCGCCGATGTACGGCTCGTCCATCAGCACCAGCACGAAGTAGCGCTTCGTCGTCACCGGACCGTCGGTCGGGAACACCGCCGCGAACGAGGCCACGTTCTTCGTCGCGTCGTAGCGGCCGTTCACCACCTTCTCGCCCGTGCCGGTCTTGCCGCCCACGCGCAAGCCCGGGATGTTCGCCGACCGGCCGCTGCCGTCGGTCACGTTGAGCCGCATCAGCTCCAGCATCTGCCGCGACGTGCTCTCCGACAGCACCCGGCGCGTCTCAACCTTCTCGCCGGGCGCGCGCTTCCGAATGGTCAGCGGCACGTACTTGCCGCCGTTCACGATCGGCTGGATCGCCGCCGTCAGCGCCAGCGGCGACACCGAGATCGCATGGCCGAACGAGGCCGAAGCCAGCGTGTTCTGGTTCCACTTCGAGGGCAGGATCGGCCGGGCGCTCTCCGCCAGCTCCACCGGCGCCGCCTCGAACAGCCCCCAGGCCCGCAGCGACTTCGAGAAGTAGTCCGGCCCCACCGCCAGCGCGATCCGCGACGTGCCGATGTTCGACGACTTGGTGAACACCTCGTCCAGGCCCAGCACGCGGTTGGTGGCGTGGAAGTCCCGCACCGTCCGGCCCGCCATGCGGAACGGCGTCGTCGCATCGAACGTGGACGCTCGCGACACCGCACCGGACTCCAGCCCGATCGCGATGGTGAACCCCTTGAACGTCGAGCCCATCTCGAACACGGACGCCGCCGCCCGGTTCAGCAGCTGCTCCGGCGCGGCCTTGCCGGGCGCGTTGGGGTCGAAGTCGGGATAGCTCGTCAGCGCCAGAATCTCGCCGGTCTGCACGTCGGTGACCACGCCGACGGCGCCCTTTGCTCCGTGCGCGATCGCCGCCTTCTCCACCTCGTCCTCGAGCGCCGCCTGGACCCGCAGGTCGACGGACAGCGCCACCGGCCCGCCCGCGCCCTCGTCGGCCCTCAGCGCGTCGTTCAGCGCGTACTCCGCGCCCGCCACGCCGATGCCGCCGCGATCCGAGAACCCGATCAGGTGCGCCGCCGTGGCGCCCAGCGGATAGTCCCGCCGCTCCTCCGGCTCGAAGCTGATCCCCGCGAGCCCCAGCGCATGCACCCGCGCCCGCTGCTGGGGCGTCAGCCCGCCGATCAGATGCATGCGCCGCTTGCCCGTCAGCGCCCGCTCGAGCCGCGTCTTGCTGAGCT
>DASVVG010000143.1:0-16509 GCA_036386655.1 Caulobacteraceae bacterium
TCGAGCCCTATAGCAGGCTCCGCCTTGAACCACCGCCGCCGCGCGGTGTTCAGTGCGATCACAGCCGCGAGGGGAGCGGGGATGAGCGACAACAGCACGGACGCTGACACAGCGCCGCCGCCGCTGCCGCCGGGACAAATCTTCCTCCGCTTCCTTCGCTTCGGCCTGCTCGCCTGGGGCGGGCCCGTGGCCCAGATCGCCATGCTCCGCAGGGACCTGGTGGATGAGGAGCGGTGGCTCCCCAGCGGCCGGTTCAACCGCCTGCTGGCGATCTTCCAGGTGCTGCCCGGACCTGAGGCTCACGAGCTGTGCGTGCACCTCGGCATGATGCGGGGCGGCCGCCTGGGAGGCCTGCTGGCGGGCCTCGGCTTCATGCTGCCGGGCTTCGTCCTGATGTTCCTGCTGTCCTGGCTCTACTTCAGGGTCGACCTCTCGCAATCGGCTCTCGGAGCGGTGTTCCTGGGCGTGCAGGCGGGCGTCATCGCGCTGATCGTTCGAGCCGTGCATCGGATCGGCGCCCATGTGCTCGCCGACGGCTGGCTATGGGCGCTGGCGGCGGCGGCCGCCGCCGCAAGCTTCATCGGCGCGGGCTTCTGGATCGTCCTTCCCGCGGCGGGTCTGCTCTACGCGCTGCTGCACCGGAAGCGATACGGCCTCGCCGCGCTGGTGGCGCTCGTCGCGGTGGGCCTCGCCGCCGTCGCCTCGCCGATCGCCTGGCCGACGCTCATGGCGGCCGACGGTGACGCGGCCGCGGCAGTCGCCGCCGCGCCCCGTACAGCATCGGCGATCGCGCTTTTCCTGTCCGGGCTGAAGGCGGGCCTGCTGACGTTCGGCGGCGCCTACACCGTGATTCCGTTCCTGCGGAACGACGCGGTCGCGCAAGGCTGGATGACGGACGCCCAATTCCTCGACGGGCTCGCGCTGGGAGGCGTGCTGCCGGCGCCCCTGATCATCTTCTCGACGTTCGTCGGCTACGCGGCAGGTGGTCCGATCGGCGCCGTCGCGATGACGGCGGGCATCTTCCTCCCCGCCTTCAGCTTCTCGCTGCTGTTCTACAACCGGCTCGAAGCGGTGGTGGAGAACAAGAGCCTACACGCCTTCCTGGAAGGCGTGGCGGCGGGCGTGGTGGGGCTCATCGCCGCCACCACGGTCGAGCTCGCAGCGGCCGTGGCGGGACGTCTCCCGGCAATCCTGCCGGGCCTGCTGATCTTCGCCGGCGCATTGGCCGTGCTCTACGTCTGGAAGAGCAAGCTGAACATCGTACTGGTGGTCCTCGGCGCGGGCGCCGCCGGCTGGGCCGCGTTCGGCCTCGGGGGCTGAGACCCGCCTAGAACTCGAACGCGATCTGTCCTTCGCAGCCTCCGCGTCTGCGAGGGCTTCGCGCGGGCTCGCCGACGACAGCGGGGGCGTTCGCACGGGGACGGGGATGCTCCGGAAGCGGCGGTGGGATCGGCTTCGGCGGGGCAGCCGCCCTGGACTCCGCCGGAACCGGCGCGGGCCTTCGCGGTGCTCGCGAGGTCGACCAGGCGGTGAGTTCGCTCTCCCACCAGCCTACGCGGCCGGGGGAGATCTGGATCGCGAGGGGAAAGTCTCCGGCCTTCTGCCGTCGCCAGGCGGTGGTGCGGCTCAGGCCCGTGATGTCGCGGACCTTCGCCCATGGGAGGAGGCGGTCGCCGGGGCCGCCCGGGCCTGTGGCGGTGTTGCTGTCCGTGTCCAGGGTCATGCAGCCCTCCCGAGGAGTTCGTCGCAGCGCGCGCCGAGCACGCGGCTGAGCACCTCGGCGTCGCGCGCCGCATCCACCGGGTGACGCTCCAGCCGCTCCCGCAGCACCGACTTGCACGCGCTCGTCGCCGAGGGGTGGGCGAGCACGGCGCCTACGCCCGGCGCGACGGCTTCAGGTGCGGCCATCGGAGGTCTCCTGCGGGGCGGCTCGGGGAGAGCGACGGAGGCCGGTGGTCTGCTGGGCCGCCCAGGCCCGCAGCACGTCGCGCGGGTAGCGCGGCCGGTTCCGGTGGTGCACGCACGGCGGCCCGTTGCCGCCGGTGGACCACAGACGGGCGAGGGTCGAGGGCTTGAGCCTCACGCCCAGCGTGAGCAGGAAGTCGGACGCTTCCTTGCGCGTCAGGAGATCGTCGCAGGGTCCCAGGGGCTCGGGCGCGGCGGGGGGCGCCGTCAGGTCGAGGCTCATCGGCGCTTTCCTCCGGCGCACTCGCGCGAGCTGCGGACGCCGCGCCCTGCGGAGAGGGCCAGGTAGCAATCGACGACGGCGGTGACGTAGGCCTGCGTCTCCGGGATCGCGGGGATGCGCCCGAGGCGAGCCACGCGCTCCGGACCCGCGTTATAGGCGGCCAGCGCCAGCCTCACGTCGCCGAAACGCACGACCTGCCGCGCCAGGTAGGCCGCGCCGCCCTGCAGGTTGGTGAGCGGATCCATGCGGTTGCGCACCCCGAGGTCGGCCGCGGTGCCGGGCATCAGCTGGGTGAGACCGGCCGCGCCGACAGGTGACACCGCCGTCGCGCGGTAGGCGCTCTCCACCACGACAAGCGCGTGGAGCAGCTTGGGATCGAGACCGTGACGTGCGGCCGCCTTGGCGATCGCCTCCGCGTAGGGCTGCTCGGCGGCGCCGATGCGGACGTCGGTCTCCTCCGGCGGGGTTGCCGCGAGCGGAGAGGGGGCCTCCGGGCGCTCCGGGGGGGCGATCTCTGCGCCCGCGAAGAGGGACCCGCCCGCCCTGGACCAGTCCACGGTCTGAGCCGCGGCGGGCTGTCCGCACGCCAGCGCGGCCAGCGCCGCAACGAAACGGCCTACCATCTCACCCCCTCCTTGTAGACGCCGGTCAGCTGCTCGACCCGCACGGGGCCGAAGTAGCGGCTGTCGAAGCTGGTCTCCGTGTCCCCGAGCACGAACAACTCGCCGTCGGTGAGCGTGCGGCAGCCGGTCCAGCGGGGCAGGCGCAGCCCGCTCCGGTCGCGGCCGCGCACGCGCACCGTGCGCTCGGGCGTGCGCACGACTCCGTCCTCCTCGCAGACGGGATCGCCGCCGACCGCCGCCACGCGCTTGAGCAGCAGGACGTCCGAGGGCATGCCCCAGCGCCCGAGGTAGTCGCGCGCAACGCCGGGCTGCGCGAAGGCGACCACCGCGCCCCGGCCCGCCACGCCGCCCCAGTCGCGGAGGTAGACCCCGCGCGCCAGGCTGGGGCTTTCGTTGACGAGGGCCGGCGGCGGCACGCGGTCGATGAGCAGCCCGCAGGTGACGGCGATCTGCGCCAGCAGCCCGGTCACCACCAGCCGCTCGTTGAGGGTCCAGCCGTGCCTCCTCATGGGCGATACGGCTCCAGGATCAGGTCGCGGGTGACGAGCACGCGCACCGGTGATCCCGCCCGCACATGGATCGAGGGCCGCACGTCGAGTTCGCGGTCGATCAGCCGCCCGCCGACCTGGGCCGCTTCGATCGAGGCTGCGTCGCCGACGGAGCCGAGCAGCGAGCGGTCGTCGTCCGCGCCGGAGCGCGCGAGTTCGCCCAACGTGCTGATGGCGCCGGCGAACAGGGCCGAGGCGCCCAGCTGCAGCAGGCGCCGGTCGGCGCGACCGCGGATGCCGACCGCCCCTTGGGCGTCGACCCCGGCTTCCTCGGTCAGGATCAGGCTCTTGCCGTTGGGCAGGATCAGCCGGTCCCAGATCAGGAAGGCGCGCTTGTCGCCGTAGCGGCTCTCGCCGCCGTGCCGGCCGATCAGCTTGGTCCCCTGCGGCACGAGCAGGATGCGGCCCGTGACGGTGTCGAAGACGTTCTGCGTCACGGCCGCGACCACGGGACCGGGGCGGCTGGTGTCGACGGCGGTGACCAGGGCTCCCGGGATGAAGGCGCCGGCCTTCAGCTCGTACGGCGACAACGGGGCGAGCAAGGCGTGACCGCCGTAGACCGCCGCGTAGTCCTGGCGCAGCGCCGGGGCGGCGGTGCGTTCGGTCTCGCGAGCCGCGGACGCTCCGGCGCTCCCTGAGAAGAAGAGCCCGGAGCCGGCGGCGTCGGCGACCGGACCGCCGTGTGCGCGCGGATCGGATCGCGCCGCGAGGGGATGGTGCGTGGGCGGCGCGTAGCTCGGCTCGCTCACGCGGGCATAGCGCGCAGGAGGCGGCGCACCGAGGTCCTCCGCACCCTGGCGGAGCTCATCGGGCTCGCCGAACACGCGGGGCTCCGGCAGCGGCTCCTCGGTCGCCGCTAGTCGATCGTAGGTGGCCGGCTGGTCGGTGATGACGTCGCCGGCGCGAACGGTTCCCGGTGCTGCCGGATCGCGCGCTTCGCGCGGCCGGTCCCGCGCTTCCGCGCGCATCTCCGGCTTGACGATGAAGGCCCACGCGAGGGAGCCGGAGAGCAGCGCCGCGGCGCCGAGAACGATGACGCTGACGGCCGAGCGGCGGAGCCGGACGGCGCGAGGGCGCGGGGCTCTGGCGTCGAGAGAGGGCGGGGCCTGTTTCGGGGCGAGGGGCTCGGTCACCGGGAGGCCCTCCGCTCGGCCAGCCGGCTGATCCGCACCACCTGCGGCCGCTTGGCGCCCAGTCGGAGCTCGGCCCGGTCGAACAGCCGGTCGACGATGAACATGCCGCCCTGCTGGCGGTAGTTGACGACCTGGGCGTCGCCGTCGGGAGCGAGCACGAAGAGGACGGGCGCCTCGTCTACCTGCATATCGGGCGCGAAGGCGATGAAGGTGCGCCGGCCGTCGTTGAACACCGACGTGGGCGTCCACCGCGGGCGTCCGCCGCGCGGCTCGATCCTGTAGCGCGCGTCAATGCGGCCGGCGTCGAGCGCAGTCGGCGGGAGCTGGAAGGAGGCGTCCGCAAGGGGCGCAGGCGCGTAAGGCGGATCGTCGTATCGCCAGGCCACGGCGGCGTTGAACGCGTCCTCCGCGCCGCTGCGCAGCAGCAGCATGTAGACACGCTGCGACGTCGTCAGGACGAGGTTGGTCTCTAGCCCGCGCTCCAGCGGCTTCAGCAGGACGTGGGTGCGCTGCGCGGCGCCCGAGCCGGAGGTGGTCTCGCCGATCTGCCAGCGCACGGTGTCGCCCGCCGCCTTGGAGACGACCGTCTCGCCCGGGGCGAGGGTGAGCGTGGTGACGCGGTAGGGGGCGCTCCAGACTTCGTAGATGCGCCCGGGCTGGTGCTCGAACATCTGCACGCCGCCTTCGAACGCGTCCGCGCGGGACGGCGCGCGGGCGTGTGCGTTGGCCTCGGCGATCGCGGCGCGTCCGGTGGCGGTCGATGCGCGTGCGGCCGCCGTGCGCTTGCGCGTCGGGGTCGCCGGCCTGGAGGCGACCAGGGTGAGGCGCGGCGCGGCCTCCGCAGTCGGCGTGCGCGCCGGCGCGACCGCCGGTTCAGGCGGGTTGGGGATCGGCGCCATCGCGGTGACGCGCGGCTCGAACGCCAGCGGCTTCGGGGCTGCGCGCTCGGCGCGGGCTGCGCCCGGCAGGGCGTCGGTGATGCTGGCGCAGCCGGTGAGCGCGAGGGCGCAGCCGGCCAGCGTCAGGAGGCGTCGGGAGTCCATGACACGTCCTCGATCTTCAATCCGAGAGGGTTCTTCATCAGCTCCGCCTCGTTGCGAGGCGGCTGGGTGCGGGTGGTGATGAGCGCGCGCCAGCGCTCCTGGGCGGCGCGCTGGCCGTTGACGAAGCGCGTCTCGCGCCACTGCAGGTCGTAGGTGCGCTCGGTGCGGCGCACGACGTTGAGGATCTCCACCGTCACCGCTTCGCGGCCGGCTTCGGCGAAGGGGTCGTGCTCCTGCGCCCACGCGTTCAGGAAGCCCGCGGCTTTCGGCGTCACGTAGTCGTAGGCGCGCAGCCAGTTCTGCCGGATCACGATCGGGTCGATGGACTTGGAGCGGACGTCGTGCACCCAGTCTGCGAGCACGCGCGCGGCCTGCGCCTCCGTGGGCTCGTAACGGCCGCCGATCGCCTGCACGCGCTGCGTCTGGCCCCACTTGTCGACCTCGACCACGAACGGGGCGACGGTGGCCCGTGAGGCCTGCGCCCACCATCCGGCGCCGAGGAAGACGGCGATCGCCAGGTTGGCGAAGGCCATGCGCCGCCAGTTGCGGGCGTGGGCGACGGAGAGGCCCATCCGCTCGTCCCAGACCTGGCCCGCGCGCTGGTAGGGCGTCGACTCCGGTGCGGAAGACAGCGCCCGCTTGGGGCGGAAGAAGGGGTGCATCAGGAGTCCTCGCGCTTGAGGTCGGGGGTGAGGGCGCCCACGCTGTCCGCGGGCATCAGCGAACGGCCGGCGTTGGCGACGAAGAAGGCCTGCAGCGCGCCGGAGCGGCGGGTCTCGCGCTCGCGCCGGGCTCGCGCCTGTTCCGCGGTTTCCCTGCGACCGCGGGAGGACGGCCCTGCGTCGTTGGCGGCGGCGGGTGCGGAGCCGCTGTAGCCCGCCGTCGATGACCCGCCGGCGCCGGACGCCGGAGCGCTTGCGTGTGTGTGGCCACTGCTCGTCGGAGGGGCCGCCGCCGCTGCCGGGCTCTGTTGCGCGGCGGCCGCGCCCTCAGCTGGAGCATTCCCGAAGTCGAGCGCCGCCTGCCCCGGGTGGACAGCTGCGGTCTTCCGCGAGGGGCGGGCGGGTTCGACGATCGGAGATGCGCCGGGGACGCCCGCAGCGCGTCCGCCCTCGACGACGGGACGGGTGCCGGCGCCTGCAGCCTGTGGGGCGGCGGTGGCGCCGGCTCCGGGCGTGCTCGGTCGCGGCGCCGGCGGGGGACCTCCGGAGGGTCCGGCGGACGGGGGAGAGAAGGGCGGCGAACTCGGGCCCCGGCCCGACTGCGCGCCGGCGGCCGCGCGCGAGCTGCTGCTGACCTTCTGCGCGCGCTCCGACTTGCCGGCCGGGATCATGCTCCCGAGCTTCATCAGCCCGGCGCCCGCCAGCGCCGCCGTGCCGCCGACCGCCAGCCCGCCGGTGATCGCGCCGCCGGCGCCGAGCGCCGGGCCGCCGGTGACCAGGGCGGCGGCGAGGTTGGGGATGTAGATGGCGAGCATCGCCAGCAGCAGCGCCGCGACCAGGATGGTGAGCGCCTCGTAGATGTCCGGGTTCTCGGACGGGATCAGCTGCTCGAAGACGGTGCGCGCGCCCGAGATGACGATGGCCAGCGCCAGCACCTTGAGCCCTGAGGAGACGACGTAGCCGAGCGGCCTTTCGGCCAGGAACGCCGACTTCGACCAGATGCCGAAGGGCAGCAGCACGAAGCCGCCCAGCGTCACGATTTTGAACTCGAGCAGCGCCACGATGATCTGCAGCGCGAGCACCGCGAAGGCGAGCATGATGCCCAGCATCGCGATGCCGAGGATCAGCGCGTCCATCAGGTTGCCGACGATGTCCATCGGGTTGTTCACGGCCGCCGGCGTCTCGCCGATCGCCTTCACGATCAGCCAGCCCTGCTGGACGATGGAGCCCGGGTTCAGGAATTCGTCGCGGCCGATGGACGAACCGCCGGCCATCAGCCCGATCTCGATGAAGCCGTCGTAGATGGTCTCCGACAGGGCCTGCCAGTCGTTGATCAGCCAGGCGAAGGCGCCGATCAGCAGCACCTTGCCGAAGCCCGCCGCCAGCACCTCTCGGTTGGCGGACAGCGCCCACTGGATTCCGGTGAGCGCGACGACCAGGACGATCATCAGGCCGAACACGCCGGAGACGGCCCCGGAGATCGCGTCGAAGCCCGCTGTGACCGTGTTCGAGAACACGACCATCAGCTCGTTCGGCGTCTCCGTGCCCACCCCGGCGGCCATGGCTGTCGCTCCCCCTCCCGCCCGTCAGTTCCGGGCGCGCGACAGCGGGTCGAACCGCGGCGGCGCGACCTTCGTGGCGGCCGACCGGCCCCACAGCCGCTTGCGCGCCTCGGCCGCGGATTCGCGGTCGGCGGCGTCGCGTGCGGTGGCCTCCGCGAGCAGCCGCGACTGGGCCACCATGACCGTGCGCAGGGCGCCGAGATCTTCCGCCAGCACGCCCAGCAGCTGCGTGGACGACTGGATGGCCGCCGTTTGTCCGGCTGCGGTTTCGCTGGCGGTGAGGGCGCCGGACACCCGGGCCGAACGGCCGCGGGAGAGCGCCTGCACCTCGGCGGCGACGCGCGCCACGTCCTCGGCGGTCTTTCGAGCCATGCGGACGCGCTGCTCGCCGGAGCGGGCGAGCTCGCCGAGGTTCTTGCCGGACAGGTCGCCGGCGTAGAGGTCCTGGAACTGCTGCTCGAGCCGGCCCACGTCGGACGCGATCCCCTTGGCCTCCCGCGCCAGCTCGTCGATGGCCCGGACGGTCGCCGAGATCTCCGTCGCCTTCTTCCACGGCGACTGCGTGAGCATGCGCGCTTCGTTGGCGAGCTGCGTGGCGTCGTTGGCCAGGCCTTCGAGCTGGCGCGCCGCCTGCAGCGCGTTCTCCAGGTGGTTCTTCGGGTCGAACACCACCTGCTGCGCCGCCGCCCGTTCAGGGGGGAGGACGACTCCGCTCCAGGTGGCCCCGACCAGAAGGCCGGCGGCCGCGACGCGCGCCAGGCTACTCCGCGGCCACCAGAGGAACAGCGAGAGCATCGAAGAGGTCGTCGACATGGTGGACACCCTTGGCTTTGAGGAATTCGCGCGCGAACCGCGCCGGGCCGGACCGGCGGAGCACGTCGTCGATGAGGGTCTGGTCGTCAGGGCTCGACGCGGCGCAGAGCGCGAGCGTCGCGCCCGAGAGCTTGAGGTCGAACAGCCGCCGCCCGTGCGACTGGCGCCAATAGTAGGAGCGCTTGGGCGCTGCGTAGGCGATCAGCTCGAGCTGTCTTCGATTGAGCCCGAACAGCCGGTAGAGGTCGGCCGACGCCGGCTCCAGCGCGCGCGGGTTGGGCAGGAAGACCTGGGTCGGACAGGACTCGATCAGCGTCGAGGCGATCGGAGAGCGGGCCACGTCGTCGAGGCTCTGCGTGGCGAAGACGACGGCCGCGTTCTTCTTGCGCAGCGTCTTCAGCCACTCCCGGATCTTCGCCGCAAACCCCGTCTCGCCGAGGAAGAGCCAGGCCTCGTCGAGGACCAGCAGCGTGGGCCGCCCGTCGAGCGCTCGCTCGACCTCGTGGAAGAGGGCGGAGAGCACCGGCGCCATCGCGGAAGGCGTCGACATCAGCGTCTCGAGTTCGAAGCACTCGAAGTGAGAGAGCGCGAGCCGGGCGTGCGAGGCGTCGAGAAGGGTGCCGTGCGGCCCCTTGAGTGTCAGAGGCTCCAGCGCGGCGGAGACCGCCTTGTCCTGACAGAGCGCACAGAAGAGGGTGAGCGTGCGCTGATGCGGCGGCGCCTCCGCCAGCGTGGCGAGCGCGGTCCACACCTCCTCGCGCAGGCGCGGCGTGGTCTCGCAGCCGGCGAGGCGGGCGGCTTCCGCGAGCCACTCGGCGGCCCAGGCGCGCTCCTCCGTCTCGTCGATCCGCGCGAGGGGCTGCAGCGCGAAGTCGGAGCCCGGCTGCAGGGCATGCCAGCGGCCGCCGGCGGCGAGCGTTGCCGCGCGCGCCGAGCGGCCCTTGTCGAAGAAGACTACGCGGGCGCCGGAATACCGAAACCACTGCAGCGCGACGAAGGAGAGCAGCGCGCTCTTCCCCGCCCCGGTGGGACCCACCACCATCGCGTGGCCGACGTCGCCGACGTGCAGGCAGAGCCGGAACGGCGTCGAGCCCGTCGTGCGCGCCACCGCCAGCGGCGCCCCGCCGAGATGCGCGTCCCCCGCCGGCCCCGCCCAGACGGCGGAGACCGGCAGAAGGTCGGCGAGGTTGAGGGTGGAGACCATCGGCCGGCGAACATCGGCATAGGGCTCGCCGGGCAGCGACCCCAGCCACGCCTCCACAGCGTTCAGATCCTCCGTGCGGGCGACGAAGCCCTGGGCGTTGAGCGCCGCCTCGATTGCACGCGCCTTCTCCGTCGCGGCTTCGCTGGAGCGGTCGAGCACGGTCACGGTCAGCGTGAAGTAGCCGTAGGCGCAGGTCTCGGAGCCCAGCGCCTCGAGCGCGCCGTCGCACTCGCCGGCCTTGGCCTCCGCGTCGGTGTCGACGAGCGGCGCTTCCTCCTTGGTCACGGCTTCGCGGAGCAGGGCGCCCACGCCCTTGCGCTTGGCGAACCAGCGCTTGCGCAGCTTGACGATCTCGCGTTCGGCGCACGCCTTGTCGAGGCCGATCCAGCGCGCGCTCCAGCGGTAGGGAAAGGGCAGGGCGCCGAGCGCGTCGAGCAGTCCGGGTCGAGTGGCCGACGGCAGGGCTCGCACCGAGACCACCTTCAGGTGCAGGTCGCCGAGCTTCGGGGCCACCCCGCCGGTGAGCGGCGCGTCAGCCAGCAGCGCGTCGAGGAACACCGGCGTGTCCGGCGCGGCGACCCGCTGCGCTCGCGGCGAGACGCAGCCGTGCAGGAAGGTGAGCAGCGCCTCGTCGTCCAGGGGGCGCGCTTCGGGCAGAGCGTCCGCCAGGAGGTCGACGATGCCGGCCGTCTCGCGGCGGAAGCTGTCCAGCGCGGTGCGCCAGTCGCGGCCCGCCTTCTCCGCGCCGTCGAACAGCCAGCGCTCCAGCCGGCGCGTCTCGTCGGTGGGCGGCAGCCAGGTGAGGGTCGCGGTGTAGTCGGTCTCGTACGCCGGTTCGGCGCTCTCGAAGGCGGCGCGTCGCTCTTCGTCGACGAGCCAGGCCGCGTCGAGGTGGATGTCGCCGTCGGGGTAAGCGTCGGCGGGGCGGCGGCGCGCTTCCACGTGCAGACACCACCCGGTGCCGAGCCGCCGCAGCGCGTTGTTCAGCCGGGCGCGCACCGCCATCAGCTCGTCCTCCGTGGAGGACTCGAGGTCGGGGCCGCGGAAAGCGACGGCGCAGCTGAAGGAGCCGTCCTTGTTGAGCACCACGCCGGGCGCCACGAGGGCGGCCCACGGCAGGTGGTCGGCCAGCAGCGCCGGGCGCCGACGATGTTCGTCGAGGAAGCGCATAAGCGTCAGCCGTCCAGGTGGCCGGGCAGGCGCAGGTGGCGGCGAAGCACGTCGAAGAAGCGCTTGTCCGTCCTCGCCGCGTAGAGGCCCACCGCCGAAGCCGCGACCCACCACAGGACGCCCAGCCACCACAGCCGCAGGGCCAGCCCCAGCACCACCGCGACGGTGCCGACGAGAATGGCGTACTCGCGCGGCATGCCCGCCAGCATCACCGGCTCGGCCAGCGCGCCCGCCACGGGCAGCTCCCATCCCTCGGGCCGATCGGACATCAGCCGATCTCCGCCCCGCCGGCGAAGCCGAAGAAATCGAGGAAGAAGGTGGACGCCGCGAAGGCGATGGACAGGCCGAACAGGATGCCCACGCCGCGCCGCATGCCGGACCCGCTTTCGGACATCGCGATCCCTGCGCCGAAGATGCAGACGGCGATGACGGCGGCGGCCTGGACCACCGGCCCCGTGACCGACTCCACGATCTGCTGCAGCGGCCCTTCCCAGGGCATGCCGGACCCACCGGCCAGGACCGGACCCGCGGCGAACAGGGCGCAGGTCATCGTCGCGGCGCGAACGCCGCTCAAAAGCTCTCGTCTCATGTGTTACGCCCCACCATCTCGGGGCGGTCTCGGCCGCCCTCGACTCAACGCAAGCAAACTTCCGCACGTACTGTCAACTGGTGGTCAACAGCGGCAGTCTAGCGCCTCGCGACTTGTGTAATACTCAGCGCTCGACTTGCGGCGACTTGCCCGCGCCAAGTCGTGCCGACTTGGAGGGGAGTTGCGGCGACTACCGTCCAACCCTCGGTTTCGAAGCGAGTTTTCGACGACGGGGGGACAGCCATTCCTCCTTGTTCCCCGGCACGTGCGGAGCGCCGCCTTTCGGCGGACCAACTCGGCAAAGGGCAATCGAGCCGGCGTGCGGACCACAACCAGCGCGACATTTTGTGGATTCTTTTTGTCCCCAGAGCGTCTGAACCGCCGGCCAAAGGAAACTCGCGAGGGTGCTCGGCCCGCGCCGGCGGCAGCCTTGCTCGCTCGCGGAACAGTCACGGGACCTCAGCAGGACGTGATCGTAGCAGGCCGAACAGATGTGCTCGTTGCAGCCAGAGCTGCATTGCCCGCGCATCGTCTCGCTGCTCTACCAGAGGTATGGAGCACACCGGCGGTCTTCTTCTGCTCAGCGCCACGGACCTGGTCGGGCATCTGAATTGCCGCCACCTCACCGCCCTAGACCAGGCCGTCGCCTTGGGCGGCCTCGAACGGCCTCATGTGTGGGACCCGTTGCTGGAGGTGCTCTGGGAACGGGGTGCCCGGCACGAACAAGGGTTCGTAGATCACCTCGAGGCCTCCGGTCTGGAGGTGACCCGAATAGAAGGCGTGGGCGTAGACCCGGCCGCCGTCGAAGCGACCCTGGCCGCCATGCGCAGTGGGCGGTCGGTCATCGTGCAGGCGGCCCTGGCCTCGGATCGGTGGGCGGGTCGCGCGGACGTACTTCGGCGGGTCGAAACCCCCAGCAACTTGGGGCCTTGGTCTTACGAGCCCGTGGATACGAAACTCGCGCGTGAGACAAAGGCCGGCGCCGTCCTGCAGCTCTGCCTTTATGCCGAACTGCTGGATCGCGCCCAAGGCGCGGCGCCGGAACATGCCTACGTGGTGGCGCCCTGGACCGACTATGCGCCCCAAGCGTTTCGACTGGCGGACTACGCGGCCTATTTCCGGCGGGTCCGGGCGAGCCTTGAACGCGCGCTCGATGACGAGGGCGACCAAGGAACCTATCCGGATCCGGTCGACCACTGCGACATCTGCCGGTGGCGCCAGCAATGCGACCAGCGCCGCCGGCAGGATGACCACCTCTCGCTGGTGGCCGGGATCAGCAAGAACCAGATCAATGAGCTTCGGGCGAACGGCGTGGAGACAGCCTCCGCACTGGCGGCGCTCCCGTCGCCGCTGCCGTGGCGGCCTGCGCGCGGCGCGCGCGAGTCCTACGAACGTATTCGTGAGCAGGCCCGCATCCAGCTCGCAGGACGTGCGGCGGGCGGGCTCCTGTACGAACTCCTAGAGCCGACGCCGGTTTGCGGGCTCTCTCGCTTACCCCAGCCTTCTGAAGGCGACATCTTCCTGGACCTGGAGGGGGACCCCTTCGTGGGCGAGTCGGGTCTCGAGTACCTGTTCGGCTATGCGACCCGCAGCGACGACGGCCAAGAGACGTGCGCGGCGGAGTGGGCGTTCACGCGAGCCGACGAACGTCGAGTGTTCGAACGGTTCATCGACTTCACCATGTCGCGCCTAGAGCGCTGGCCGGACCTGCACGTCTTCCACTACGCGCCGTACGAACCGGCGGCGCTGAAGCGGCTGATGGGTCGCTATGCGACGCGTGAGGAGGAGGTCGATCGGCTGTTACGCGGGCAGGTGTTCGTCGATCTCTTCGCCGTCACGCGTCACGGAATACGCGCCAGCGTGGAGAGCTATTCGATCAAGAAGCTGGAGCCGCTCTACGGCTACGAGCGAGCCCTTCCGCTTTCCGATGCGAACCATGCGCTCGCGAAGCTGCAGGCCTGCTTGGAGCTGGGGGATCTCGGCACCATCGCTGACGAAGATCGGGTCGCGGTGCAGGCCTACAATCGTGACGACTGCATCTCCACTTGGCGGCTGCGGGATTGGCTGGAAGCGCGCCGGGCCGACCTAATCGCGGGCGGCGCTGAGATCGAACGGCCCGCTGCGGGAGCAGGCGAAGCTCCGGAAAGCGTGGCTGCCTGGCTGGCCCAGATCGAACCCGTCATGGCTCAGCTCACGGACGGTGTTCCGGACGACGTGTCTGAGCGGACGCCTGAGCAGCATGGTCGTTGGCTGCTCGCCCACATGCTGGATTGGCATCGGCGCGAGCAGAAGTCGGTGTCGTGGGAGTACTTCCGACTGAGCGACCTCACGGAAGAGGACCTGCTCGACGAGCGGGCGGCGGTCTCCGGGCTGGAGTTCGAGCGGCGCGTCGGCGGGACCGACGCCTGTCCTATCCACCGTTATCGATTTCCGCCGCAGGAGATCCAGCTGCGACGTGAATCGAAGCTCAAGGTGCGTGGGGGCGCGGAGTTCGGCGGCCTGGACGGCCTGTCTCTCGAGGAACGCTGGATAGACATCAAAAAGCGGAGGGACACGGCGGCATCGCATCCTTCTGCGATCTTCGCGCACGGCTCTGTCGGCGCGAAGGAGATGATGGAGTCGCTTCTCCGGCTGGCGCGGCATGTGGCTGCTGAGGGGCTCGGGGGCACAGGGTCCTATCAAGCGGCGCGCGATCTACTCCTCCGGGAGCCCCCTGGAGTTGCTGGTCAGCCGCTGCAAGGCGGTGGCGAGTCCAGCCTAGAAGCTGCCTTGCGCCTCGGCCGTGAACTCACGGCGGGCCTGCTTCCGATTCAGGGCCCGCCCGGCGCCGGCAAGACCTTCACGGGCGCCCGCATGATCTGCAGCTTGGTGGCCGAGGGTCGGAAGGTCGCGATCACTGCGACCAGCCACGACGTGATCCGCAATTTGATCGATGGCGTGCTCAAGGCGGCGGTCGAGATGGGCGTCGAGCTCAGCTGCCTGCAGAAGCCGAAGGCTCGACAGGACGACCTTCCGCGTCTCGCTTTCACCACCGACAATGGTGTTGTGTTCGCGTCCCTCGGGAGCGGCGCGTGTCAGGTCGCGGGCGGCACCGCGTGGCTCTGGTCACGGCCCGAAGCGTTCGAATGTGTGGACGTGCTGGTGGTGGACGAGGCGGCGCAGATGTCGCTCGCCAACGTTCTCGCCGTCTCGCAGTGCGCGCGCGCCGTTGTGCTGCTTGGTGATCCTCAGCAGCTCGAACAACCCATGCAGGGCAGCCACCCCGAGGGCACGGACGTCTCGGCCCTTCACCATCTGCTGAATGGTCGCGAAACGATCCCGGCGGACCGCGGGCTCTTCCTTGAGCAGACTTGGCGGCTGCACCCGAGGATTTGCGAGTTCACGTCGGAGCTCTTCTACGAGGGACGGCTGCACCCGCTCCCCGCACTCCATCATCAAGAGCTTCGTGGAGCCGACCGATTGAGCGGGAATGGCCTGCGGTTTGTTCCCGTCCTGCACGAGGGAAACCAGAGCGCCTCTCCTGAAGAGGCTGATCGTGTGGCGGCTCTGGTGAACGAGGTCTTGTCGGGAGCGCCGACCTGGATCGATCAGGACGGCCATGAACACGCGATCACGCTGAATGAGATCCTGATCATCGCGCCGTACAACGCGCAGGTGTTTGAGCTGCAGGCGCGCTTGCCGGGTGCACGCGTCGGCACGGTCGACAAGTTCCAGGGGCAGGAGGCGCCCCTTGTGCTCTACTCCATGACTACGTCCAGCCATGCCGACGCCCCACGCGGAATGGAGTTCTTGTACAGCTTGAACCGCTTGAATGTTGCGACCTCACGGGCCCGGTGCGTCTGCGTGCTCGTGGCCTCGCCCGCTGTTCTCGCGGCGGACTGCCGAACGCCGCGACAGATGCAGTTGGTCAATGCGTTTTGCCGCTACCTGGAGCTTGCGGAGGTCTGCTGATCGCTAAGGCCCGTGAGCAAGAGGGGGTCAGCTTCTAGCCGGCAGCAGACCCTGAATATTTTCGCTGTCGAAAGCGAGTCCGCGCGCTGTGCGAAGGACTCGTTCGAGAACCTTAGAAGTCCATGTTCGCATGACGATCCATCTCTTCTGAAAGGTGGTTCGCGAACGCTGTCATCTTCTGGACCGATGCCATGGCTTGGGCGTAGCTGCCGTCGTTTGCCATCGTCAGGATCAAGGGTAGCCGATAATCCTGAATGTAGAGGCCAGCCGGCTCGCGCGCTCCTGACCATAGATGGTCGACGAAGGCGCGGAGAAGCCTGATCGCCTCCTCATCGACGAACCCCGCCCCTGCGCCGAATTTGAATCGCTCGCCGCGCCGCCGGTCGACCATACGCATCGGCACTGCCCCGGCAGATGAGTGGATTTCGAAGGCCTCACCCTCTTTCGCGAACGAACCGTGCGCGACAAAATTCCGAACCTGTCGGCGGATGTGGACGAGGCCGTCATAGAAGGACTTCGTGGTCGAGTCGGCGACATCAAGCGCCGCCTTGAACTTCGTCTCCCAATCGGCTCTCGCCAGTTCGCGCACATCCTCCCCCGTCACGCATCGCCCGAGCAGGATCGCAATCAAGATGAAAGCGTGCTCGGACCAACTAAAGAAGCCCTCGATCGCCGAGATGGCGTAGTGCCCAGCCGTACGTCGCAGTTGGAACGAGGGATAGCTGACGGTCCACGCGCTGGGGCCAAGTTCCGTCTCGATGCGCTCGCCCTTCCTCCGTTCGGCTTCCGCCTTGGTCGAGAAGTAGAGGTCCGCGAAGAACTCGAATCGTTCGAACAGCTCGGCGGATCGGTTGATGACGTTGAGTTCTGAGGCCCTAGCCGCCTCCTCCGCCCGCCAAGCAAAATAGGGCGTGGCCGCCTCGGCCGCTCGATTTATTAGCCGAGCCACTTCTTCGGCGGGTGGTTCGGCCTCAAGGACGCTGGCTGCAAAAATCCCGAGGCCGAATTTCCGATGCTCGATCA
>DASVVG010000144.1:0-28394 GCA_036386655.1 Caulobacteraceae bacterium
AGAGGAAGGCGTCGATCGGCACGCCGGCCGGATCCTCCCACTCGCCGGCGATCGACGGGCACTGCGACGCCGGCGTCGTGAAGCGCGCGTTCGGGTGCGCCGCCGGGGTGTCGGAGTCGGGCGTCCAGCTGTTGCCCTTCCAGTCCGTCAGGTGCGCGGGGGGCGTCTCGGTCATGCCCTCCCACCAGACGTCGCCGTCGTCCGTCAGGGCCACGTTGGTGAACACGACGTTCCGGTCGAGCGTGTCCATGGCGTTCTTGTTGGTGGCCTCGCCCGTGCCCGGCGCCACGCCGAAGAAGCCGGCTTCCGGGTTGATGGCGTAGAGCCGCCCGTCGTCGCCGAAGCGCATCCAGGCGATGTCGTCGCCCACCGTCTCGGCCTTCCAGCCGGGGATGGTCGGCTGCAGCATGGCGAGGTTGGTCTTGCCGCAGGCGCTCGGGAAGGCCGCGGCCACGTAGTGCTGGCGGCCCTGCGGCGACGTCAGCTTCAGGATGAGCATGTGCTCGGCCAGCCACCCCTCGTCGCGCGCCATCACCGAGGCGATGCGCAGCGCGTAGGCCTTCTTGCCCAGCAGCGCGTTGCCGCCGTAGCCCGAGCCGTAGGACCAGATCTCCCGCGTCTCGGGGTAGTGGACGATGTACTTGGTCTCGTTGCACGGCCAGGCGACGTCCTGCGCTCCCTCGCCCAGCGGCATGCCGACGGTGTGCACGCAGGGCACGAAGAACCCGTCGTCGCCCAGCTGCTCCAGAGCGCCCGCGCCCATCCGGGTCATCACGCGCATCGAGATGGCGACATAGGCGCTGTCGGTGATCTCGACGCCCAGGGCGGAGATCTTCGAGCCCAGCGGCCCCATGCAGAACGGCACGACGTACATCGTGCGCCCGCGCATGCAGCCGTCGAACAGCGGGCGCAGGGTCTCGCGCATCTCCTCAGGCGCGACCCAGTTGTTGGTCGGCCCTGCGTCGATCTCGTTTTCGGAGCAGATGAAGGTCCGGCTCTCCACGCGCGCCACGTCGCGCGGATCGGAGGCGGCGTAGAACGAGTTCGGGCGCTTCTCGGGGTTCAGGCGCTTCAGCGTGCCGGCCTGCACCAGCTCCTCGGTGAGCTCCTCCCACTCAGCGTCCGAGCCGTCGCACCACTGGACGCGATCAGGCTTGGTCAGCTCCGCGATCTCGCGGACCCAGGCGATCAGCTTCGCGTGCTTCGTGGGCGCGGGCTCCAGCCCGGGGATGTGGATGCTCAACTACGCTCTCCCTGAACGGCGTTCCGCCCGGACGACTGGTCCGGGCGGCCGCATGCAAAATCCGGGCGGGTTCCCCTGTCGCGGGAATGGACGATCCCCCGCCTACCCTCAACTTCGTAGAAGAACAACGCCGAAGCTCGGCCGTTGGTTTCTCCGGCTTAACCTTCGTTAGTGTCGCACCCGGACGTACGAGCCGGGGGCCGGCTCGATCGCGGGCAGCTTCCCCTCGCCCGGGACGCGAGCCTTGACCTTGCGGTCGTGCGCGTGGGCGTCGAGCCAGGACTGCCACTCCGGCCACCAGGAGCCCTCGTTCTTCGCAGCGCCGGCGAGCCATTCCTCGGCCGCCTCGGGCAGCTCCGGGTTGGTCCAGAAGCCGTGTTTGCCGGCCGCGGGCGGGTTGATGGTGCCGGCGTTGTGGCCCGAGCCGCCGAGGATGAAGCGCACGTCACCGCCGAACAGCTTGGCCCCGTCGTAGGTCGCCTTCCAGCCGGAGACGTGATCGTCCTTCAAAGAGACGAACGTCATCGGGATCTTCACCTTGGAGACGTCCAGCGGCACGCCGTCGATCTCGAGCCCGCCCGGCTGGCGCACTCGGTTCTCCTGCAGCACCTTGCGGCCGAACTCGCCGAGCATCTTCGCGGGCATCCGCGACGCGTCGGCGAACCACCACAGCATGTCCGACGGCATCGCCTGCTCGCCCAGCAGGTAGTGCTGCACGAAGTTCGACCAGATCAGGTCGTTGGCGCGCACGATCGAGAACAGCTTCGCGAGGTCATGGGCTTCCACGTAGCCCTTGCGGTCCAGGTACTTCTCGAACGCCGAGAGGTGCTTGTCGTCGGTGAACACCGACCACTCGCCGAGGTCCTTGAAGTCGACCAGCGAGGCGATCAGCGTCGCCGAGGCGACCCGCTTCTGCTGCCCCGTGCCCGCGAGGTACGCCAGCGCCAGCGCCGACAGCGTGCCGCCCAGGCAGTAGGCGACCAGATCGACGCTCTTCTCGCCGGTCGCCTGCTCGATCGCGTCGAGCGCGGCCAGCGGGCCGTTCCGGACGTAGTCGGCGAGCCCGGTGTCGCGGTGCGCCTCGTCGGGATTCACCCACGAGATCAGGAACACCGTGTGACCCTGGTCCACCAGCCACTTCACGTAGGAGGACTTCGGCGTCAGGTCGAAGAGGTAGAACTTGTTGACCGTGGGCGGCACGAACAGCAGCGGCCGCTTGTAGACCGTCTCCGTCGACGGGCTGTACTGGATCAGCTCCATCAGCTCGTTGCGATAGACGACCGACCCCGGCGTGGCGGCGATGTTCACGCCCAGCTCGAACTGGTCGGGCGCCCGCCGCGACACCAGCCCCTCGCCCCGCGCCACGTCCTCGAAGAAGTGGTTCAGCCCCTGCAGCAGGTTCACCCCGCCGCTCTCGAGGGTCTTCTTGAGCACCTCGGGATTGGTCATCGGGAAGTTGGTGGGGGACAGCGCGTTCAGGTACTGCCGCGTGAAGAACTCCACCTGCGCCTTCTTGGCGGGGTCGAGGTCGCCCTCGGCGCTCTGCACGAAGTCGGTGAGTTGCTTAGACGCCAGCAGGTACGACTGCTTCAGGTAGTCGAACACCGGCTCTTCGGACCAAGCGGGGTCCCTGAACCGGCGGTCGCCCTTCACGGGCTCCATCACAGGCTGGACCTGCTCGCCCATGGCGCGGCGCGCGGCCCTGCTCCACAGCTCAGTCCACTCGCCCCAAGCCTTGACCTGCGCCTCCATCAGCCGCTGCGGCTGCGACAGCGCGGCCGTCGTGAAGGCCGAAAAGGCGTCGGCGATCGGCGCGAAGTCGTAGGGGACCGGATCCGAGCCCGTCTTGCTCACCGCCTGGGCCGAGGCGCGCACCGCCTCCTGCAGGTTCGCGGTCAGGTCCGCGAGCGCCGCGGAGACGGCGGCGGGGTCCGGCGCCTTGGGCGTCGTGGTCAGCACCGAGTTCGGCATGGTCCCTCCGTCAGGCGGCGAGAAGCGCGTCCAGGGCCTCGCAGGGCTGCGGGCTCACGAACAGGAACGCCAGCGCCCGGTCAGGGTTCGCGCCCGCCCAGCCGGCGTCCGGCGCGCGCGCGCGGTCGAAGGCGGCGCCCAGGTCACCCGGGTGCGTCAGCGACAGCACGACGGGAGCAGTTTCGGCGGGGAGGTCGAAGGGCATGGGACGGGCTCGGAAAAGGTTTGGCGCACCCCTTTTATGCCATGGCGTTTCCGCCCAACGAAGAGGAGACATTGCGCAATCCCTGTGCGAAAACGCACAACATGGCCGACTTCGACTGGAACGACCTGCGCGCCTTCCTGGCCGTCGCGCGCACCGGCCGGCTGACCGCCGCCGCCCAGCGGCTGGGCGCCGACCACACCACCGTGGCCCGCCGGGTCACCGCGCTGGAGCGGGCGCTGAAGGCCAAGCTCTTCGACCGCTCTCCGGCCGGCTACAGCCTCACACCGCATGGCGAGCGCCTGATGCCCCAGGCGGAGGCCATGGAAAGCCTCGCCGTGTCGGCGCAGAGCGAGGTGGGCGAGGCCGACCTCTCCGTCTCCGGCGTGGTGCGGATCGGGGCCCCCGAAGGCTTCGGCAGCTACTTCCTCGCGCCGCGCATGTGCGACTTGGCCGAGACGCACCCTGACCTCGAGGTCCAGCTGGTCGCCATGGCCCGTGCGATGAGCCTGTCCAAACGCGAGGCCGACATGGCCGTAGTGCTGAGCCCGCCGCGCGAGGGCCGCCTCGTGGCCCGCAAGCTCACCGACTACCGCCTGGGCCTCTACGGCGCCCCCGCCTACCTCGACCGCCGCTCGCCGATCCGGCGCCGCGCCGACCTCTCGCAGCACCGCTTCATCGGCTACATCGAGGAGCTGCTCTACGCCCCCGAGCTCGACTACATGCAGGCGCCCGACGTCGACATCAGCGTCCGGCTGAAGAGCAGCAACCTGATCGCGCAGCTCCAGGCCTGCCTCGCCGGCGCGGGCCTCTGCGTCCTGCCCCACTTCATCGCCGTGCAGCACCCGGGGCTCGAGCGCGTGCTGCCCGACAAGGTCTCGATGACCCTCTCGCTCTGGCTCCTCACCCACGCCGACCTGAAGACCATCGCCCGCGTGAAAGCCGTCTCCGACTTCCTGGTGGAGGAGGTGAAGAAGGCGAAGGACGTCTTCCTGCCGGACTAGAGTCCCAGCCGCGCCGCCACTTCCTCCCCGATCGCCAGCGACGACGTCAGCCCCGGGCTCTCGATGCCGAACAGCGCGACCAGACCGACCATGCCGTGCCCCTCCGGCCCGTCGATGTCGAAGTCCGGCTGCGGCTCGTTCCGGCCGTGCAGCTTCGGCCGGATGCCGGCGTAGTCCGGCGACAGCGCCCCGTCCGGCAGCCCCGGCCAGAACCGCCGCACGTAGGCATAGAAGCCCTCCGCCCGCGCCGGATCGACCCGGTACTCCTCCTCGTCCACGAACTCGAGGTCCGGTCCGAAGTGCGCCTGCCCGCCCAGGTCGCGCCGATAGTGCGCGCCCACCGAGCCCGGCACCGGCGGCGGGTAGATCAGCCGGCTGAACGGCGCCTTTCCGTTCAGCACGAAGTAGTTGCCCTTGCCGTAGTGCAGCTCCGGGATGCGCTCGGGTGGAAAGCCCTCGATCGCCGCCGCCGCCTCCTGCGCCCCGAGCGCGGCGGCGATCACCAGCCGCGCGGTGGTGATCTCGGTGGGTTCATCGCCGCCGGCCCGCACACGAAAGCCGCCGCCGGGCAGCGGCGTCGCGCCGTCGAAGGGCGAGCCCAGCACCACCGCGCCGCCGGCGTTCTCGATCTCGCCCTGCAGCGCCAGCATGTAGCCGTGGCTGTCGAACACGCCGCTCTCCGGCGACGAGATCGCCGCCACCGCATGCAGCTCGGGCTCCATTTCGCGAGCCTGTGCGCCGGTGACCCGCTCGATCTCGCAGTCGTTCGCCTCCGCCTGCACGGCGACCGCCTCCAGCGCCTCCAGCTCCGACTCGTCGGTCGCCACGATCAGCTTGCCGCATTTGTCGTAGGGAACGCCGTGGCTCTCCAGGAACGCGTAGAGCGCCTTGCGCCCGCTGACGCAGAGCCGGGCCTTCAGCGATCCGGTGCGGTAATGCAGCCCGCCATGGATCACCTCGCTGTTGCGGGAGGAGACCCCCTGCCCGATGGCCTTCTCCTTCTCGAGCACGATGGGAGCGAGCCCCCGCTTCGCCAGCGCGTACCCGCACGCCAGCCCCACGGCGCCGGCGCCCACCACCACCGCCTCGGTGTCGAAGGCCTCCGTCACAGCTCGCCGAAGAAGTGGCGCAGCCGGTCTTGGTCGATAAGCCCCCGCACCGCCGCGATGTCCGGCGCGAAGTAGCGATCCTGCTCGTAGAACGGCACCCGCGCCCGGATCTCCGCCATCACCCGCTCCAGCGGCATCGAGGTGGCCAGCGGCCGGTGGAAGTCGATGCCCTGCGCGGCGCTGAGCAGCTCGATGGCCACCACGTTGGCCGCGTTCTCCGCCATGTCGATCAGCCGACGCGCGCCGTGCGTGGCCATCGACACGTGGTCCTCCTGGTTCGCGGAGGTCGGGATGGAGTCGACGCTCGCCGGGTGCGCCAGCTGCTTGTTCTCGCTGACGAGGGCGGCCGCGGTCACCTGCGCGATCATGAAGCCGGAGTTCAGCCCGCCCTCCTTCACCAGGAAAGCCGGCAGCCCGCTGAACTTCGGGTCGGTCAGCAGCGACGTCCGCCGCTCCGAGATCGAGCCCACCTCCGCCAGCACCAGCGCGATCTGGTCCGCGGCGAACGCCACCGGCTCGGCGTGGAAGTTGCCCCCCGACACCACCTCCCCGTCCTCGGGGAACACCAGCGGGTTGTCGGTCACGGCGTTGGCCTCGATCGCCAGCGTCCGCGCCGACTGCCGCAACAGGTCGAGGCAGGCGCCCATCACCTGCGGCTGGCACCGCACTGAGTAGGGGTCCTGCACCTTGGGGCAGTCGTCGGTGCGGTGGCTCTCGCGGATCTCGCTGCCCGACAGCAGCTCCAGCAGCAGGCTGGCCACCTCGATCTGCCCCGGCTGCCCACGCAATGCGTGGATGCGCGGATCGAACGGAGCGTCCGAGCCCTTCAGCGCGTCCGTCGACAGCGCCCCCGCCAGCAGCGCCGCCGCGAACACGTCCTGCGCCAGGAACAGCCCCTTCAGCGCCAGCGCCGTCGAGACCTGCGTCCCGTTCAGCAGCGCCAGCCCTTCCTTCGGCCCGAGCTCCAGCGGCTTCAGCCCCGCCCGCTTCAGCGCGTCCGCTGCGATGACGATCTCGCCCGCCACGGACGCCTCGCCCACGCCCAGCAGCACCGCCGCCAAATGCCCCAGCGGCGCCAGGTCGCCGGACGCGCCCACCGAACCCTTCGAGGGGATGCACGGGTAGATTTCGTTGTCGAGCAGCGCCATCAGCGCCTGCACCACCTCGTGCCGCACGCCCGAGGCGCCGCGCGACAGGTTGATGATCTTCAGCACGATGATCATCCGCACGACGTCGTCGCTGAGCAGCGCGCCCACTCCGGTGGAGTGCGAGAGCACGAGGTTGCGCTGCAGCTGCTGGAGCTGGTCGGACGGGATGCGCGTGTTGGCCAGCAGCCCGAACCCGGTGTTCACGCCGTAGACGGTGCGCCCGCTCTCGATCACCTCGCGGACCACCGCGGCGCTGCGGTCGAGGTCCGCCAGTCGCGCCTCCGACAGCACCACCCGCACCGGCGAGTCCATGGCGCAGCGCAGCTCGCTCAGCGTGACCGCGCCCTCGCCGACCTGGAGTTCGATCATGCTCACCTGTTCAGCGACGGCAGGTCCAGGCCCTGCTCCCGGGCCCAGTCGATCGCGATGTCATAGCCCGCGTCGGCGTGGCGCATGACTCCGGTGCCGGGGTCGTTCCACAGCACCCGCTCCAGCCGCCTGGCCGCCTCTGGCGTGCCGTCCGCCACGATCACCATTCCGGAGTGCTGGCTGAAGCCCATGCCGACGCCGCCTCCGTGGTGCAACGAAACCCACGTCGCCCCGCTCGCCGTGTTGAGCAGCGCGTTCAGCAGCGGCCAGTCGCTCACCGCGTCCGAGCCGTCGGCCATCGCCTCCGTTTCGCGGTTCGGCGACGCCACCGAGCCGCTGTCCAGGTGGTCGCGCCCGATCACCACCGGCGCCTTCAGCTCGCCCGACGCCACCATCTCGTTGAACATCAGCCCCGCGCGGTGCCGGTCGCCCAGCCCAATCCAGCAGATGCGCGCCGGCAGCCCCTGGAACGCGATCCGCTCGCGCGCCATGTCGAGCCAGCGGTGCAGGTGCGTGTTCTCCGGGAACAGCCGCTTCATCGCCGCGTCCGTGGCGTAGATGTCCTCCGGGTCGCCCGACAGCGCCGCCCAGCGGAACGGCCCCACGCCGCGGCAGAACAGCGGCCGGATGTACGCCGGCACGAAGCCGGGGAAGTCGAAGGCGTCCTCGACCCCCTCCTCCTTGGCCACCTGCCGGATGTTGTTGCCGTAATCGAGCGTCGGAACGCCCTGCCGCCAGAAGTCGAGCATCGCGTTCACGTGCTCGACGATCGACGCGCGCGCGGCCGTCTCCACAGCCTTCGGGTCGGAGACGCGCTTGTCCTCCCACTCGGCCACGGTCCAGCCCTTCGGCAGATACCCGTTCACCAGGTCATGGGCGCTGGTCTGGTCGGTCACGATGTCCGGCCGCACGCCCCTGCGCACCAGTTCGGGGAACACATCCGCGGCGTTGCCCAGCAGCCCGACGCTCGTCGGCTGCCGCTCGCGGCAGGAGCGCTCGACGATCTCCAGCGCCTCCTCGAGGTCCTCCACCGCCACGTCGAGATAGCGCGTCTCCAGCCGCTTCTCGATCCGAGAGCGCTGGCACTCCACGGCGAGCATCGAGGCGCCCGCGAACACCGCCGCCAGCGGCTGCGCCCCGCCCATGCCCCCGAGCCCGCCCGTCAGGATCCACTTGCCCGAGAGGTCGCCGGCGTAGTGCTGCCGCCCGGCCTCGACGAAGGTCTCGTAGGTCCCCTGAACGATCCCCTGGGTGCCGATGTAGATCCACGACCCGGCCGTCATCTGGCCGTACATCATGAGCCCCTTGCGATCGAGCTCGTGGAAGTGCTCCCAGGTCGCCCACCGCGGCACCAGGTTGGAGTTGGCGATCAGCACCCGCGGCGCGTCCGGGTGCGTCCGAAACACCCCCACCGGCTTGCCCGACTGCACCAGCAGCGTCTGGTCCTCGTCGAGCCGCCGCAGCGTCGCGACGATCGCGTCGAACGCGGCCCAGTTGCGCGCCGCCTTCCCGATGCCGCCGTAGACGACCAGCTCCTCCGGCCGCTCCGCCACGTCCGGGTCGAGGTTGTTCATCAGCATGCGAAGGGCCGCCTCGGTCCGCCAGCTCTTGCACGAGAGCTCGGGCCCGGTGGGCGCACGGATGATCCGAAGGTTGGTGCCGTCCATTCCCCCGCTTAAACCGCCTCTTGGCGGTTGTTGGAAGGCGGGCGGCGCCGAAGTTGTCCCCCTCCTGCGTCGCGGAGGTATAATCCAAGCCGCCCGCGTCGCGAGCGGGAACGGCGAAGCGGCTGCGGATCCGGCGTTCAGGCACATGAAAAGTGCACGATCTGCACGATCTGCACGCGCTTTTTTCTTTCGCAGGGGGACGAGTGATCGATACGGAATCCGAGTGCCGCGGCTGGCGCTCCGCCGCCGACCTGCTGGTCCGCGACCCCGCCGCCCCGCTGGCGCTAATCGGCGCGCCGCTGGCGGAGCGCTCGCTCACCCCGGGCCGCTGCGACCTCGCGCCGGGCGTGGTCCGCGCCTCGCTGAAGCGGATGAGCGTCTACGACCTGGAGACGGAGACCGACCTCTCCGGGCTCCGCGTCCATGATGCAGGCGACCTCGACCTGAAGAGCGCCCCGCCGGAGGCGTTCGAGCCCATCCGCCAGGCCGTTGCGGTCGAGACCGCCCAGCGCAGGCTCACCATCCTCCTCGGCGGCAACAACGCGGTCACCCGCCCCGGCGTGCACGGCCTCGACCCGGACCTCGCCCGCGTGGGCCTTCTCACCCTCGACGCCCACTTCGACCTGCGCGACACAGACTGCGGCCTCAACAACGGCAACCCTGTCCAGGCCCTGCTCGAGGACGGCCTCGACGGCCGCCGGATCAGCCAGGTCGGGCTCGCGCCCTTCGCCAACACCCGCCGGATGCACGAGAAGGCGAAGGCCGCCGGCATCTCCGTCCGCACCGCGCGCCAGTGCCGCGACCACGGGACCGCGGCCGTCGTCGCCCAGGAGCTGGAGCGCCTCTCGGGCCTGGCCGAGGTGATCTACGTCGACTTCGACATCGACGTGATCGACCGCTCTCAACTCCCCGGCGCCCCCGGCGCACGCCCCGGCGGGATCGACGCCCAGGCCTTCTTCGACGCCGCCCGGATCATCGGCGCGCACCCGAAGGTGGCGGCGGTCGATCTCACCGAATTCGATCCGGGCCTCGACGTCGCCGACCTCTCCGCCCTCGCCGCCGCGCGCTGGTTCTGCGAGCTGCTGGCCGGGTTCTCGCGGCGGTGACCTTCGACCGCCTCCTCACCCAGTGCCGCGCCGCCACCCTCTCTCCGGCGGTCGAGGCGCCCTACGGCCTGATCGACGACGCCGCCATCGGGATCACCGATGGCCGCATCGCCTGGATCGGTCCCTCCGCCGAGGCTCCGGCGGACGCGCGCGAGACCCAGCACCTGGGCGGCCGCCTCGTCACGCCCGGCCTGATCGACCCCCACACCCACGCCGTGTTCGGCGGCGACCGCGTCGCCGAGTTCGCCGCCCGCAGCGCAGGCGCCACCTACGCCGAGATTGCCGCGGCCGGCGGCGGCATCCTCTCGACGGTGCGGGCCACGCGCGCCGCCGACCTGACCGAGCTCACCCGCTCCGCCGCCACGCGCCTGCGCGACCTCGCCGCCGACGGGGTCACCACCGTCGAGGTGAAGAGCGGCTACGGCCTCGACTTCGAAACCGAGCGCAAGATGCTGCTGGCCGCCCGGGAGGCGGGAAAGCGCGCCGGCGTGCGCGTGTTCACCACCTTCCTGGGGCTCCACGCCGTGCCGCCGGAGTTCAAGGAGCGCCGCGCCGAGTACGTCGCCCGCATACGCGACGAGGTGCTGCCCGCCCTAGATGGCGAAGGGCTGGTGGACCAGGTCGACGCCTTCGCCGAGACCATCGCCTTCACGTCGGAAGAGGTCGCGTCCGTCTTCGACAAGGCCCGCGAGCTGGGGCTGCCCGTGAAGCTCCACGCCGACCAGCTCGGCGACGGTGGAGGCGCGGCGCTGGCCGCGCGCTACCGCGCCCTCTCCGCGGACCATGTCGAGTACGCCTCGCCTGAGGGCATCGCCGCCATGGCCGAGGCCGGCGTCGTCGCCCTGCTCTTGCCCGGCGCCTTCTACGCTCTGCGGGAGACGACGAAGCCGCCCGTCGAGGCGCTGCGCGCCGCCGGCGTGACGATGGCGCTGGCGAGCGACCTGAACCCGGGCACCTCGCCCGTGGCCTCGCTGCTGACGGTGATGAACATGGCCGTGGTGCTGTTCGGCCTCACCTCCGAAGAGGCGCTGGCCGGCGTCACCCGCGAGGCCGCCCGGGCGCTCGGAGCCGCCGACGACCTCGGGACGCTGGAAGTCGGCAGGCGGGCCGACCTAGCGGTTTGGAACGCCGCCGATCCGGCCGAGCTCACGTACTGGCTGGGCCGGCGGCTCTGCGCCGGCCGGTATCGGGACGGGACGCCCCTGTGAGCGCTCGCCGCGCGAGCGTGGAGACGCCGGTCCGCCGGGGGCGGCCGGGACCGGCGTCCCGAAGGCGCTCAGCCGCCGGCGGCGAGCGACGCGATGACGTCGCGGTCGAGCGCGGCGGCGAGGGTCGGCGCCTTCACGCGGTGGACGGCGGTCGCCACCGCGTCACGCCTGCACTCCTGCGCCTGGCGGCTGAGCATCATCTCCCCGTTGAGGCGGCAGGCCTGCTGGCCGGCCCGCTTGATGCGCTGGAGCAGCGTCCGGGCGTCCGCCTCGGACGAGAGGTCGAGGTCCTGGTGCGCGACGGAGATGGTGCGCACGCGCAGGGCCTCCTCGGCCTGGACGGCGCCGGCGAGCGGAAGGCTCACGGCGACGAGAATGGCGGCGAAGCAGGCGGACGCGGCTTTCATGACGGGGCTCCTCGATGGTGGGCGCTCGGTGCGAGCCCCCCTCTTCTGCGCCCGGCCGCCGCGCCCCGCAGCGAGGTTGAGACGTGACCCCGCCCGCCCGCGGCGTAGCTGTTCCGGCTGCGGCGAAACCCGACCGCAACGCGACGAGCCCCGGTCGCCGCGCCAGCGCGGCAGATTACATTGAGTTCATGTCAGCGAGGCGGGCGAGCTCTTGAGCGAGGTGCTGCACGAGAAGCGGCGGAACCGGGAGGCTCTGTGGCTGACCCTCGCCATGTGGGGGATCACCTACCCGGTCTTCCTGCTGCCGAGCCTCGCGGGACACTCGAGCCTCGCGCCCTGGAAGGCGGGCGCGTTCGCGCTCGCCGTCCTGCTCGGCGTTATCGCTTCACCGCCCCTGTACCTGCTGGTCCGGCGCACGGAGACGGTGCGCGCACGCCCGCGCGTGCTCGTCCTCGGCGCGGCGGTCCTCGTCGCCTCGGTGTTGGTGTCGCTGGCGGACGCGCTGATCTTCATCCGGGGCTACCAACTCTTCGAGCCGGCGCATGAGATTCCGCCCCTGCTCAAGGTGACGGCGGGGAACCTGCTCATCTACCTGTGGCTCTTCGCACTGTACGTCACGGCCCTGGGGCTGATGGGCACGACCCGCACCGTCGAGGAGCGGGAGCGCCAGCTGGCCGAGGCTCGGGCCGACGCTCATCAGGCGCAGCTCGCCGCGTTGCGCTTCCAGCTCAACCCGCACTTCCTGTTCAACACGCTGAACGCGATCTCCAGCCTCATCGTCACCCGCCGCAACGAGGAGGCGGAGACGATGATGCAGAAGCTTTCGGAGTTCCTGCGCGCGTCGCTGGGCTCCGATCCGTGCGGGGTCATCTCTCTGGACGACGAACTGGAGACGGTGCAGGCCTACCTCGACATCGAGAGCGTCCGCTTCGGCGAGCGGCTGGCGGTGGAGGTGATCTGTCCGCCCGCGCTGCTGGACGCGGCGGTGCCGAGCTTCCTGCTGCAGCCGTTGGCCGAGAACGCGGTGAAGTACGCGGTGGCGCCCGCCCGCCGCACCGTCACCGTGCGCATCACGGCCGCCCAGGACGGCGACGACCTCGTGCTCACCGTCGAGGACGACGGCGATGCGGCCGAGCGGGTCAACACCCGCGCCGGGTCCGGCGTGGGTCTGCAGAACGTGCGGCGGCGGCTGGAGGTCCTGTACGGACCGCGCGGGGTGCTGGAGGCGCTGCCTCGCGACGGCGGGTTCCTCGCCATCGTGCGGCTGCCGCTGACCCGCTCGGAGCATCTGCGGGAGGCGGCGGAATGACCATGCGGGTGCTGCTGGTCGACGACGAGCCGCTGGCGCTGGACCGGCTGAAGGTCGCCTTCGACCAGATGACCGACGTCGAGGTGGTCGGCGCCGCGCAGGACGGCGACGAGGCCGCCGCCCTGATCGCGACGGCCCGTCCCGACCTCGTCATCCTAGACATCCAGATGCCGCGCCGGAGCGGCATGGCCGTGGCGGCCGGGCTGACGGGCGAGCACCGGCCAGAGGTCGTCTTCGTCACCGCGTTCGAACACTACGCGCCCGACGCCTTCGAGGTGGAAGCAGCGGACTACCTGCTGAAGCCGGTCCGCTTCGACCGCCTGCGCCAGGCGGTCGAACGCGCCCGCCGCCGCCGCGCCTTGAAGGACGCCGACGGTCGCGCCGCCGAGCTGGAGACCGTCGTGCAGGCGCTGCGCGCGGAACAGCGGCGGCCCGCCGACAGCCCTTACGAGACCGAAATCTGGGCTCCGGGCCGCCAGGGCCTGGTCCGCGTGCCCGTGGAGAGCATCGACTGGATCGAGGCGGCCCGCGACTACGTGCTGCTGCACACGTCCACGCGCAGCCACATCCTGCGCATCACCATGTCGGCGCTGGAGAAGAAGCTCGACCCGGAGCTGATGCTGCGGGTGCACCGCTCGGCGTTCGTGCGGCTCGACGCCGTCGGCGAGGTGCAGCGGCCGGGCAAGGGCCTGATGACGCTGGTGCTGAAGGACGGCGCGACCGTGCAGGTCGGCCCCAACTACGCCCACGACGTCGCCCGCCGCCTCCGCCTCGACCGCCCCGCGGCCGAGCCGAACTGATCACCAGCTGGGCTTCGCCGGCGCGTCGGCCACGCCGGGCGCGTGGGCGATGCGGATCAGGTTGGTCGATCCCGCCTGACCGAAGGGCACGCCGGCGACCACGACGATGGCCTCTCCGGGCCGGGCGAAGCCGAGGCGGACCGCCTCCTCGACCGCCTGCGCGGTCATGTCGTCCTCGCCGATCGGGTCGTTGGCCACACGCGGCTCGAGCCCCCAGCCCAGCGCCATCTTGCGCGACGCGGCGGTCGACGGCGTCAGCGCCAGCACCGGCATGATCGGCCGCTCCCGCGAGATCCGCCGCGCCGTCGAGCCGCGGGCGGTGAAAGCGACCAGGCAGGCGGCGTGCACCGTCTCCGCCGCCCGCACCGCAGCGGTGGCGATGGCGTCGAGGTCCGCCTCGCCGACGTCGGGGTGCTCGGCGGCCATCAGGCTGGGCCAAAGCGGGTCCTGCTCGATGCGGCTGATGATGCGGTCCATCATCGCCACCGCCTCGCGCGGGAACTGCCCCGAGGCGCTCTCCGCCGACAGCATCATGGCGTCCGCGCCCTCGTACACGGCGTTGGCGACGTCCGACGCTTCGGCGCGCGTCGGCGCCGGCGCGCTGATCATCGACTCGAGCATCTGGGTCGCGACGATCACCGGCGCTCCGCGGCGCCGCCCGGCGCGGATGATCTTCTTCTGCGCGACGGGGACTTCCTCCGGCGACAGCTCCACGCCCAGGTCGCCCCGGGCGACCATCAGGCCGTCGGAGTGGTCGAGGATCTCCTCGAGGCAATCGAGCGCGCGCGGCTTCTCGATCTTGGCCAGGCAGGCGGCGCGGCCCGCCACCAGCTCGCGCAGCTCCGCCATGTCCGCGGGCTTCTGCACGAACGACAGCGCCACCCAGTCGACGCCGAGGTCCAGCGCGAACACGAGGTCTGCGCGGTCCTTCTCCGTCAGAGGCGAGATCGGCAGCACCACGCCCGGGAGGTTGACTCCCTTGCGGTCAGAGACCGTGCCGCCCTGCACCACGCGGGTGTCGGCGAACTCGGGGCCGTGCTTCTCCACCTTCAGGCGGATGCGGCCGTCGTCGATGAGGATGTCCGCGCCCTCGCTGAGCACAGCGAATATCTCAGGATGCGCCAGCACCCCGCGGCGGCTGTCGCCGTTCTCGCCTTCGAGCTCCAGGCGAAAGGCGGCGCCCGTCTCGAGCTGCGCCTTGCCGCCCTGGAAGCGGCCGAGCCGGAGCTTCGGGCCTTGCAGGTCGGCGAGCAGCGCCAGCGGCCGTTCGACCTGCGCTTCGGCGGTCCGCACCGCTTCCGCCGCGAGCGCGTGGTCGGCGTGGGCGCCGTGGCTGAAATTGAGGCGGAACACGTCGGCCCCGGCGCGGGCCAGCTCAAGGACCTTCTCGGGTCCGCTGCTCGCCGGACCGAGGGTGGCGACGATGCGGGAGCGACGGGGACGGATCATGAGCGCCTTATGGCGTCAGCGTGTGACAACCTCAAACCGCGTCGTGAGGCTCGTCGTTTCCCCCGGCGCAAGAATGCGGACGCCGAGCTCGGGCCACTGCTCCTCCGGATAGGCGAAGACGTCGTTTCGGTTGGTGACCGGCTCCGCCACGAACACGCCGCCCTCCGGCGGCGAGTACACCTGGAAGCGTGTGGCGTCGGGCGATGAGAAGCGCAGAGTCAGGCTCCTGTCCGGCCACGTGATCGTGGCCTGCCCGCCCCACCCCTCGTAGCCGTTGTCTAGATCGGCCGCATCGATGCGCCGCCGCCGCAGATCGTAGCGGCCGACCGGGTCCTGGCGCTCCACCGGCATCACCTCTTCGTCGATCGTCCAGACGTCCTTGGTCTCCACTTCGAGCACCGTTTCCGGGTTCGAGGGGAAGTACGGGTGCAGGCCGAGGCCGCAGGGCATCTCTTCGTCTGAGGTGTTGGTGGCGGAGAGCACGAGCGTGAGGCCGTCGGCATCGAGGCCGAAGCGCTGCACCGCCTCGTACGCCCACGGCCACTCGTCGGGCTCGTGCCGGAAGCGGAGCTCCGCGGACGCCTCTCCAGCGGATGCCACCGACCACGCGCCGCGCCAGCCCTGCCCGTGCAGCGGATGCGGCTGCGGCTGCAGGTTGGGGCTCAGCCGGACCTCTCGCCCGCGGAAGGTGAAGCGGCCGTCGCGCACCCGGTTCGAAAACGGCACGAGCGGGTAGGAGGCGCTCTGCAACACGTCGGAGTACGGGAGCCTGCTCTCCCGGAAGAGCGGCTCGGCGCGGTCCCCGCGGCGCAGGCGGAAGCCGGCTACGGAGCCGCCCACCGCCGGGGCGAGGTCGAGTTCGAGATCGCCGGACCGCAGCGCGAGGAGGTCCGTCACGCTCCTAGCCGGCCTTGGCCATCGTGAAATCGCGGGCCTTGGTCTCCATCCGCTCGCGCATCTCGGCGGAGGCGCGGAATTCGGACGGCGGCACCACCGGCACGGTCAGGCAGAGGCTCTGGACCGGGAGCACGTCGTGCCAGTCCTTGATCAGCTGCTTGTAGGAGCGCCCGACCGGCCGGATGTTGCGGTCGAGGTCGTAGAGGCCGAGCGGGTTCACCCGGCCGTTCTGCTGCGTCAGCGCCGTGTCCCAGTCGACCTGGTCCGTCAGCGAGTACCAGGTGAAGCCCAGCACCGGGATGCCGTCGTTGCGCACGCGCAGGACGTTGGCCCATTCCTTCCAGAGCCAGTTCACCGCCTCGTCGCCGCTCGGGCCCTCGGCGATGTTGGTCTCGGTGTGCATGATCGGCAGGCCGTAGCGGCGGTAGTACTGCCGCGTGATCTCGCTGTAGCCGAAGATCTCGCCCGACGCCGAGGTGGAGCCGTCCGCCGCCACCCGGTGCTCGTTGGTCATGTAGTAGTCGTTGCCGAGGATGCAGTGCCGGCGCAGGCGCTGCTCCATGAAGAAGTTGTACTCGGCACGAGTCATGCCGTTGTCCATCAGGTACTCGTACATCTCCGAGTCGACCCGGTGGCCGTAGTTCAGGTCCAGCGACAGGAAGCGCGCCGAGTTCTGGATCTCCGCCGGCTTGATCGCGGCCGGATTCTCGGCGTGGTAGTACTCCGAGGACTCGCTCTGGATGAAGATCGCGTCGGGCCGGACCTCGAGGATGCGGGTCATCGCAAGCACGTTGGCCTTCACGAGGTGCTTGAGCGCGTTGACGAAGCCGTAGTCGCTCTTCAGCTGCTCGTTCCACCACCCGTACTTCCCGGAGAAGGTGGCGCAAATGTACATCTCGTTGACCGGCGTATAGAGCTGGATCCACGGAAAACGCTCGGCAAACGCCTTGGCGTAAGCCTCGAAGATCTCCGGGAAGTCGGGGTTCTGGAAGTTGCCGATCCAGTCGGGCACGCCGAAGTGGCAGAGGTCGACGATCGGCACGATGTCGCGCCGCTGCAGGTCCGCCAGCGTCTCGTCCGCGAAGCTCCAGTCGTACTTGCCGGCGCCCAGCAGCGTCGTGTGCAGCGGCGGGCCGTAGCGCAGGAAACGGATGCCCATTTCCTCGCAGAGGTCGAAGTCCGTGCGCCAGTGCTTGTAGTGTCCGCAGACCTCCATCTGGTCCACGCGCACGGTGCCGTTCTTGATCGTGGGGATGCTGTTCTCGATCCCCGTTGAGAACATGAAAGCGGTGATCGCGAGTCCTCCGGCGTGGGCCCGGTCAGCGGTCCATGAAAAGATAACGCGCCGCGGTCATGGCTGAAGAGCCTTCCACGGCGCGCGGGTCAAGGCCCGAAACCCCGGGCCGCACCGACCGGTTCCGTTCCGGCCGGGGACAGTCTAGCGGCCGGAGCCGCTCAGCCCAGATTTTCGGGCTGGATCTTGCGGCAGCGCGTGATGCTGGTGACCCCGTCCAGGCCGTTCTGGACGTTCCGCACCCACGCCTTGTCGCCGTTCACCGCGATCACGGTGTAGTGCGGGTAGAGGTTCGGGCCCGTACGGACCAGATCGCCTACCTGGATGTCTTCCTCGTATTCCCGATCATGGTTGATCTGGAACAGATCGGAGTAGCTGACTTGTACCATGGGACCCCTCCCGACTCACTCTCGTTGGGGAAGAGTCTATGAAGCGCCCTCAATGATTAACAATTCCATTCGGCCACCGTTCAGTGGACGTTTAGGGGGCCGCCACGAAAAAGCCTGTGGATAGGCCGGGACGGCGGGAACAAAGCGGCCAGCAGCCCCTCCTCCCTCTGAAGCGCCCGTCGAGCTTGCAGGTGCGATTCGCCGCCGGGTAGATGACCGGCGAGGGAGCCGGGCCGTGACCAAGAAGCCGCTGCGCAGCACCAAGAGCTACGGAAAGCTCGACAAGGACGGCTTCATCCATCGCAGTTGGATGAAGGGCACCGGGGTGCCGGACGACGTCTTCGATGGACGTCCGGTGATCGGCATCTGCAACACCTGGTCGGAACTGGTCACCTGCCAGTACCACCTGCGCGAACTCGCCGAGCACGTGAAGCGGGGGGTGTGGGAGGCCGGCGGCTTCCCGATCGAGTTCCCGGCCATGTCGCTGCCCGAGACGCAGATGCGGCCGACGGCCATGCTGTTCCGCAACCTGCTGGCCATGGAGGTGGAGGAGTCGATCCGCGCCAACCCCATCGACGGCGTGGTGCTGCTGGGCGGCTGCGACAAAACGACTCCGGGGCAGATGATGGGCGCCGCCAGCGTCGACCTGCCCACCATGGTGGTCTCGTCCGGGCCGATGCTGAACGGCAAGTTCCGGGGCAAGGACATCGGCTCGGGCACCGACGTGTGGCGGTTCTCGGAAGCCGTCCGCGCGGGGGAGATGTCGCTGCCGGAATTCCTGGCGGCCGAGAGCGGCATGAGCCGCAGCCACGGCACGTGCATGACGATGGGCACCGCCTCGACGATGGCCAGCCTCGTCGAGGGGCTGGGCCTCTGCCTGCCGCAGAACGCGGCGCTCCCGGGCGTGGACTCGCGGCGCAAGGCGCTGGCGCACATCACGGGCCGGCGCATCGTGCAGCTGGTCAAGGACGACGTGCGGATGTCGCAGATCGTCACCCGCAAAGCGCTCGAGAACGCGATCCTGGTGCACGCGGCGATCGGCGGCTCCACCAACGGGGTGATCCACCTGCTGGCGCTGGCGGGCCGCTTGGGCGTGGAGCTGACGCAGGACGACTTCGACCAGCTCGGCCGCGAGGTGCCGCTGCTCGTCGACCTGATGCCGTCGGGTCGCTTCCTGATGGAGGACTTCTGCTACGCGGGCGGGGTGCCTGCGGTGCTGAAGGCGCTCGGCGGCCTCTTGCGCCGCGACGCGCCGACGGTCACCGGCATGACGCAGGGCGAGATCGCCGACGGCTCGGAGAACTTCAACACCGAGGTGATCGGCAGCCTGGACAATCCGGTCGGTCCGCAGTCGGGCGTGTGGGTGCTGCGCGGCAACCTCTGCCCCGACGGGGCCATCCTGAAGCCGAGCGCGGCCTCCCCGGCCCTGCTGCAGCACCGGGGGCGGGCGGTCGTGTTCGAGAACATCGAGGACTACAAGGCGCGGGTGGACGACCCCGACCTCGAGGTCGACGAGAACTCGATCCTCGTGCTCAAGGGCTGCGGGCCGAAGGGCTACCCCGGCATGCCGGAGGTGGGGAACATGGCCCTGCCCCGGAAGCTGCTGGCGAAGGGCGTGCGCGACATGGTCCGCATCTCCGACGCGCGCATGAGCGGAACAGCGTTCGGCACTGTCATCCTGCACGTCTCCCCCGAGGCCGAGGCCGGCGGCACGCTGGCCCTGGTGCAGAGCGGGGACGAGATCGCCTTCGACGGCCCGGCGCGCACGCTCGACCTGCTGGTGGATGACGCCGAGCTCGCCCGCAGGCGGCAGGCGTGGGAGGCGGCCCGGCCCGGGCCGGCCTACAGCCGCGGCTGGTACAAGCTCTACATCGACACCGTCATGCAGGCCGACCGGGGCGCGGACCTCGACTTCCTCGTCGGGCGTTCCACCGCCGAGGTGACTCGGGAATCCCACTGATGAGCTACGCGCGGTACCCGAGCCTGGAAGGCAAGGTGATGTTCATCACCGGCGGCGGCTCCGGGATCGGCGCCACCATCGTTGAGGAGTTCCACGCGCAGGGCGCCAGGGTCGCGTTCGTTAGCCGGGGAGACGAAGGGTACGCGCTCGCAGAGCGCCTGCCGGGCGTCTGGTTCGAGCCTTGCGACGTCACCGACGTGCCCGCCTTCAAGGCCGCGATCGCCAGGGCCGCAGGCGCGCTGGGGCCGATCACCATCCTGATCAACAACGTGGCGAACGACACGCGCCACGTCGCGGCGGAGACCAATGAGGACGCGTGGCGGCGGGGACTGGCGGTGAACCTCGACGCCGCCTTTATCGCGTCGCGCGAGGTATATCCGGGGATGAAGGCCGCGGGCGGCGGCGCCATCGTCAACGTCAGCTCGATCAACGCCCTGCTCGGCCCCGCCGAGATGATCACGTACGTCGCCGCGAAGGGCGCGATCAACGCCATGACCAAGGGCCTGGCTCGCGAGTGGGGCGTGGACAACATCCGCGTGAACACGCTCTCGCCCGGCTGGATCATCACCGAGCGGCAGCTGGAGCTCTGGCTCACGCCCGAGGCCGAAGCCGAGTGGATGGAGCTGGTGGCGCTGAAGAAGCGCATCATGCCCGCGGACGTGGCGCGCCTGACCATGTTCCTGTCGGCCGACGACAGCGCGCTGATCACCGGCCAGAACTTCGTGATCGACGGCGGCCGGACTTGAGCGCCGGCGCCTTCCTGGCCTGCGACTGGGGCACGACCAACCTGCGGGCTTGGGTGGTGGGCGCAGGCGGCTCGGTGCAGGGCTACAGGGCGTTTCCGCAACTCGGCGTCTCGCGCCTCGCTGCAGGCCAGGCGGCGGAGTGTTTCCGGGACGAGATTCGGCCGGCGATGGAGGCCGAAGGTCTGCCGGCGCTGATGTGCGGGATGATCGGCTCGACGTTGGGGTGGGTGACGGCGCCGTACCTGACCTGCCCGGCCAGCCTAGAAGATCTGCGCCAGGGGCTGATCTCTGTGGAGGATGGGCCGCCGACGCGCATCGTGCCGGGCCTTCGCGGCCCCGGCGTCACCGGCGCCTCCGACGTCATGCGGGGCGAGGAGACGCAGATCCTGGGTTGGGTGAGCCTGGAGCCGGAACGGGCCCGCGGTCGTCAGCTGGTCTGCCATCCCGGCACGCATGCCAAGTGGGCGCTGGTGGAGGACGGGCGGATCGTCCGCTTCGTCACGGCGATGACCGGTGAACTGTTCGACGTGCTGCGCAAGCACAGCGTCCTGAAGACCACTGACGCGCCGGAGCATCTGGAGCCGTTCCTCGAGGGCGTTCGGGCTGCGGGTGACGGCGACGGGCTTGCATCACGGCTGTTTTCCGTCCGCGCGCGCGTGGTCGCGGACGGGAAGGACGCGGACACCACGAGCGAGTACCTGTCCGGGCTGCTGATCGGAGCGGAGGTCGCGAGCGCGCCGAGACTGCTCGGTGTCGAGCTCGACGGCCCGGTGCAGCTCATCGGCGATATCGGCCTGTGCCGCTGGTACGAGAAGGCGCTCGCGACGCGCGGAATCACGGCGCACCTCTGCGACGGCGACATGGCCGTGCTCGCGGGTCTGAAGGCGCTGCAGCAGGGAGCCTCCGCATGACGCTCGACGAGGCGCTGGCCGAGACGCCGATCGTGGCCATCATCCGCGGCGTGCGCCCGGAAGAGGTGCTCGGGATCGCGGAGGCGCTCTACACGGCGGGTGTCCGTGTGGTGGAGGTGCCGCTCAACTCGCCCGAGCCGCTGCACAGCATCCAGCGGCTGGCGGAAACCTGGCGCGGGCGCATGGTCTGCGGCGCGGGGACCGTGCTCTCGGTCGAGGACGTGCAGGCGGTGGCGACCGCGGGCGGCGAGGTCGTGGTGTCGCCGAACGGGCGCGCCGACGTGATCCGGAAGACGATCGAGCTGGGCATGGCGCCGATGCCGGGCTTCGGCACGGCGACGGAGGCGTTCGAGGCCTATGCCGCGGGCGCCCGGCGGCTGAAGCTGTTTCCCGCCGTGACCTACGGCGCGGCGCACGTGAAGCAGCTCAAGGCCGTGCTGCCGAAGGACGCGACGGTGCTGGCCGTCGGCGGGGTCGGAGCGGACGCCATGGCGGAGTGGCGAGCGGCGGGCACCGACGGGTTCGGGGTCGGCGGCGAGATCTACCGGCCGGGGCAGACGCCGGAGCAGACGCTCGAGCGCGCCCGCGCGCTGGTCGAGGCCGCCCGGGCGCGGTGAGTTGTGCGGAGCGCCGCCGGGGCGCTAGACCGCCGACCCACAGCTTCAGCGAGGACACGTGAGCAGGGTCGTCATCGTGGGCGCCGGGCACGCCGGCGGATCGGCCGCGGCCTTCCTCCGCCAGTTCGGCTGGACGGGCGAGATCGTGCTGGTCGGCGAGGAGCCGCTCGCGCCCTATCAGCGGCCACCCCTGTCCAAGGCCTGGCTGAAGGGCGAGGCGGACGGCGAGTCGCTGCTGCTGAGGCCGGAGTCGTTCTACCCGGAGCACGGGATAGAGCTGCGGCTCGGGGGGCACGTCGAGGCCGTCGACCGGGCGGGCAAGGCCGTCGTGCTGCGGGGTGGCGAGCGGTTGCCCTACGACGTGCTGGTGCTGGCCACCGGTTCGACGGCGCGGAAGCTGCCGATCCCGGGCGCCGATCAGCCGGAGGTGCTGGAGCTGCGCTCGGCGGCCGACGCGGACCGGCTCAAGGCGGCGCTGCAGCCGGGGCGGAAGCTGATCGTGGTGGGCGCCGGGTACGTCGGGCTGGAGGTGGCCGCCTCGGCGCGTGCGCTCGGCTGCGAAGCCGTCGTGGTGGAGCGCGAGGCGCGGGTCCTCGCCCGCGTGGCCTCCGAGCCGCTGTCCGCCTTCTTCGAGGGCTATCACAGAGAGCGGGGCGTGGAGGTGCTCACCGGGGCGGCCGTGGAGGCGATAGAGCCGGGCGGCCGCGGCGTGAGCCTGGCCGAGGGCGAGCTCCTGACGGGCGACGCCGTGCTCGTCGGGGTCGGCGCGGCGGCCTGTGAGGCGCTGGCTCTGGAGGCGGGCTTGGCCTGCGACGGCGGGATCGTCGTGGACCTGGAGGGCCGCACGCAGGACCCGGGCATCTTCGCAATCGGCGACTGCACGCGGCGGCCGCTGCCGCTCTACGGCGCCGAGGGGCGGCTGGAGAGCGTACCGAACGCGCTGGAGCAGGCGAAGCAGGCCGCGGCGGCCATTGCGGGGACCGCGCCGCCGGCGGGCGAAGTGCCGTGGTTCTGGTCGGACCAGTACGACCTGAAGCTACAGATCGCCGGGCTGCCGCTGGGCGTCGAGCGGCTGGTGGTCCGTGGGGATCCGGCAGCGGCCAAGTTCGCCGTTTTCCATTTGGCGGGCCAGCTCGTGAAGGCCGTAGAGGCGGTGAACGCGCCGGCGGAGTTCATGGCCGGGCGGCAGCTGATCGGGCGCGGGACGGCGGTCGACCTCGACAAGCTCGCCGACCCGGCGGTGTCAATGAAGGCGGTGGCGGCCTAGAGCCAGCCCTTCTTGCGGAACCAGAGCAGCGGCACGATGGCCGAAAGCACCATCAGGGTCACGGCGAAGGGGTAGCCGAGCCGCCACTCCAGCTCGGGCATGTGCACGAAGTTCATGCCGTAGATCGAGGCGATCAGCGTCGGGGGCAGGAAGGCCACCGCCGCCACCGAGAAGATCTTGATGATCGCGTTCTGCTCGATGTTGATCAGGCCCAGCGACGTGTCGAGCAGGAAGCTGATGTTGCTCGACAGGTAGGTGTCGTGGTCGAGCAGCGAGCGCACGTCGCGGGCGATCGACTTCAGCCGCTCGTTGTTCTCGGGCGAGTGCTCGATGGTGTCCGCCAGCGAGGCGAAGCTCGCCAGCCGCGACAGGCTGACGAGGCTGTCGCGCACCTTTGCGACGACCGACTGGGATCGGCCGAGGCGGGCCAGCACGTCGCGGTACTTGTCCGGGTGGCGGTCGGCGAAGACGGCGCGCGAAACGTCCTCGATCTCGGCGGCGACGCGCTCGACCACGTCGGCGGTGCGGTCGACCACGGCCTCGATAAGCCCGAGGAAGGTCTGAGCGGCGGTCGGGCAGAGCGTGGCCTGGCGGGCGGCCTGGGAGACGAAGAGGGAGAAGGCCTTCGGGTCGACGTAGCGGATGGTGACCAGCCGCTCGTTGGTGAGCACGAAGGTGATCGGCTCGGCGGACGGGCGTTCGGAGGTGGTGTTGTAGAGCACCAGCGCCGTCATGAAGGTGGACGGGCCGTCCTGGTAGATGCGGCTGGAGGGCTCGATCTCGAGCATCTCCTCGCGGGTGGGCAGCTGCAGGCCGAGCACGCGCTCGACGGCGAGCTCTTCGTCTCGGGTGGGTTCGTGGAGATCGATCCAGACCGTGTCGGCCGGCAAGGTCCAGTCCGGGCCGGTGGGCGCGGGCGGATCGAAGCCGGGGGCGCCGGCGCGAAGAACCTTCAGCATGCGAGCCTCACGGCCCGCCGCTTAGCACGCCCGGCGCGTGGGATCAGCGCGTCGCCTGGGTGTCGGCGGAGGCGTAGACCTTCTGCTCGCCGAGCTTGTCTTTGTAGACGAAGCCGTAGGTCGGGTAGACCGAGCCGCCGAGGTTCTGGAGCGGGCCGTACCAGACCTTAACCTGGCTCCAGTCGCCCTCTTCCGAGACGTCGATCATGGTGACGTCGTTCTCGACCTGGCCGCGGCGGCCGTTGATCGGCGACCAGTTCGCGTGGGTGATCTGGACGATGCGGTCGGTCAGCACCTGGCTCACCACGGCGACGTGGCCGCGGGTCATCGAGCCGGTCTTCTTGAAGACGAGGACGGCGCCCGTCTCTGGCGTGTCGCCCTTGGCGTACTTGCCCGAGGCGCCCTGCCACCAAGTCCACGCGTCGCCGAAAATCTGGATGCCGGAGAAAAAGCGCGCAAACGTGACGCACTGCCAATAGGGCTCTGCGGCCGCCGGAGCAGAAAAAAATCCGCTCATGGCGATCGTCGCTGCAACCGCAGCGGCGCTCGTGAGTTTACGCATCGGTCGAATCCCCTCCGACGTCTCGACGTTAACAAATCGCCGAAGCGGGTGAAAAGAGGGTTAAGTCGCGAACGCCCTGTGGCTTCGCGCCGCTCGCGCAGGCTTTTCCCTCTGCGAGAGGGCCCCTCGTCGCCGCCTCTGACAAAAACGTGTTCCGGTTCGGGACCGCTCTGGACCCGCCCCTCGCGAGCGGCCGAGCAGGAATCGGGCCAGCGGGGCGTTAACGGACCGCGTTCACCAAGAGGCCTCAGACCATGATCGAAGAGCTCTACCCCGAGGCCGCCGCCCAGACGCGGATGACCGAGCCGCAGGTGAAGACGGCGCTGGCGGGGGCCCTGGGCCTGATCCAGAAGCACGCCGAGCCGGCCAAGACCCGGGCGCTGTTCGAGGGCGTCCCGGGCACGCGGCCGCTGGCCGCGGCGGGCGCGCAGGCGGCCAAGGGCGGCGGCGGACTGCTGGGCGGGTTGATGAAGAGCGCCGGCGGGGCGAAGGGCGCGGCGATGGCCGACGCGCTGGCGTTGCAGGGGCGCCTTTCCAAGCAGGGCATCGAGCAGGATCACCTCAAGCGGCTGCTGCCGGTCGCGCGCGCCTTCGTGCAGCGGAAGACGGGCAAGGACCTGCTGGGCGACACGCTGAAGTCGATTCCCGGCGTCGGCGGGATGCTCGGCGGCGACTGAGGGCCCCGGCCCTTCCCCGACAGGGGAACGCGGCCTAGAGGAGCGGCATGGCCTCCGCCGCGACCCTGACCGGACTTTCCGCCTACGCCCGCGAGGCGCGCAGCTGGCCGTTCGAACAGGCGCGCGCGCTGCTCGCGCGCGTGCTGCGGCTGCGGCTTTCGGGCGACGAGGCCCGCGAGGCGGGCGATCTGATCGTGGGCGGCGACGCCGCCGGCGCTGTCGGGCGCTTCGCCGCGTTGGCGCAGCCGGTGGTGTTCGAGACGGGGTACGGGCCATCGGGCCTGCCGCACCTCGGCACCTTCCAGGAGGTGGCGCGCACGACGATGGTGCGGGTGGCGTTCCGCGCTCTGACCGAGGACGCGATCCCGACGCGGCTGATCTGCTTCTCCGACGACATGGACGGACTGCGGAAGGCGCCCGGCAACGTGCCCAACCAGGAGATGCTGCTGGAGGACCTCGGCAAGCCGCTGACGGTGGTGCGTGATCCGTTCGGCACCCACGAGAGCTTCGGGGCGCACAACAACGCGCGGCTGCGCGCCTTCCTGGACGGTTTCGGGTTCGACTATGAGTTCACGTCCTCCACAGCGTGCTACCGGGCGGGCCGCTTCGACGCGACGCTGCTGAAGGCGCTGGAGCGGTTCGACGACATCCAGAAGGTGATGCTGCCGACGCTCGGGCCGGAGCGGCGTGCGACCTACTCGCCGTTCCTGCCGATCAGCCCGAGCACGGGCCGGGTGCTGCAGGTGCCCACGCTCGAGCGGAACGTAGAGCGCGGCACGATCGTGTTCGAGGACGAGGACGGGTCTCGCGTCGAGACGCCGGTGACGGGCGGCCGGGTGAAGCTGCAGTGGAAGCCGGACTGGGCGATGCGCTGGGCCGCGCTCGGCGTCGACTACGAGATGAGCGGCAAGGACCTGATCGACTCCGTGAAGGCGTCGGCGCAGATTTGCCGCGCGTTGGGCCGCGAGCCGCCGGAAACCTTCATCTTCGAACTCTTCCTCGACGAGAACGGGGAGAAGATCTCCAAGTCGCGCGGCAACGGACTGAGCATGGAGGAGTGGCTGCGCTACGGCGCGCCGGAGAGCCTCGCCTACTACATCTTCCAGTCGCCGAAGTCGGCGAAGAAGCTCTACTTCGACATCATCCCGAAGGCGGCCGACGAGTACCTGCAGCAGCTCGACGCCTACGCTGGGCAGGAGCCGGCCAAGCGGCTCGACAACCCGGTGTGGCACGTCCACCAGGCGGCGCCGCCGGAGCGCGGGTCCCCCGTGTCGTTCGGGCTGCTGCTGAACCTGGTGTCGGCGTCGAACGCCTCCACCCGCGACATCCTTTGGGGCTTCATCTCGCGCTACAGCCCGGGCGCGACGCGGGAGAGCGAGCCGCTGCTCGACCGGCTCGTGGACTACGCGATCAACTACTACGAGGACTTCGTGAAACCGGCGAAGCGGTTCCGCGAGCCGGACGCGCGGGAGCGGGCGGCGATCCTCGACCTGCGGGCGCGGCTCGAGGCGCTGCCGGCGGACTGCCGCGACCATGAGACGATCCAGAACGAGGTGTACGCGGCGGGCAAGGCGGCGGAGTTCGAGCCGCTGCGGGCGTGGTTCCAGGCGCTCTACGAGGTGCTGCTGGGCCAGAGCCAGGGGCCGCGCTTCGGCTCGTTCGTCGCCATCTTCGGAATCCCGGAGACGATCAGCCTGATCGACGGGGCGCTCGCGCGCGACGCGGCGCACGAGGCGGCGCTCTAGGGCTGAGCGGCCCTACGCGCGGCCGTGCTGAAGGGCTGCCCGCCCCTACTGGCTCGCCCAGAGGATGCGCGCGATCCAAGCGACGTCTTTGCGGTCGAGCGTGCGGCCGGGGTAGTCCGGATTGAGCGAGCGGAGCTCGACGGTCTTCGCGGTCAGCCGCACCAACTCCTTGGCCATGACCTCGCCTTCGGTGGTCTTCACCACCACGCGATCGCCGCGGCGGGGCTGGACGTCGGGGGCGACCACGATGCGGTCGCCTTCGCGGTAGACCGGCTCCATCGAGTCGCCGGAGACCTCGAGCGCGTAGACGCCCTCGCGGCCGACGCCGGGAAACTCCACCTCGTCCCAGCCTTGGCCCACCGGGAAGCCGGCGTCGTCGAAGTAGCCCGCCGCACCGGCCTGGGCGAAGCCCAGCAGGGGCACGCCCCGGTTGCGCGCCTGCGCGCCCTCGGCCATGGCGGCGAACTCGGTGAAGCCGATTCCGCTGACCCCGAGCACCTTGGCCACGCTCTCCGTGGAGGGCCAGCGCGGCCGGGGCGGGTTGTCGCCGGAGCTGCGCTTGGACTTGTTGAAGCTGGTGGGGTCCAGCCCGGCGCTGCGGGCGAGCCCCGAGGCGCTCATGCCGAGCCGCGCCGCCAGCGCGTCGATCGCGGACCAGATCTGGGTGTGGGAAAGGGCCACGGCCGCCTCGGCTCAAGAACCCGTAGGAATATCAACCGGAACTAGGAAAGGCAACCGCTAGGCGGCGGCGAGCTTCAGGTCGGCCGCGGGCTTGCGGCCCCAACGGTGCGCGCAGGCGCCGGCGATCAGGGTCCCCTGCAGCAGCAGCCCGGAGAGGTTCAGCGCCGCCATATAGGCGAAGGGGCTCAGGGGGAAGCCGATGGCCCGCGTGGCGGAGAACACCATCACGAAGGTCATGGCGACGCCGGCGACGCCCGGCCAGAGCTTCTCAGGATTCCTCAGCGCCAGCGCCCCGAACGCGAGCGCCGTGCAGATGTCGATCACCATGAACACGACGGGCGAAGGATCCACGCCCATGAGCGCGCCCGCGACCGCGGTAGCGCTGACGTTGGCGAACATGATCCCGGCGCCGGTCCGCTCCACGCGGCCGCCGATCACGACGGTGAACAGCAGCGTGAACGCCACCATCCCCACGACGATCAGGTTCAGCACCGCCTCCAAAGGCAAGACGCTCTCCCAAGCTTCCTCGGAAGAACGTCTAAACGACAGCCTTTAAGAACCTGTTAGGCGTAACGCCTCAGGCGGCGCGGACGCCCTCGTCGGCCCCGGCGACGGTGAAGGTGTGCGCGATGCCCATCTCGTTGCGGAAGTCGATCGTCTTCATGACGGCGTAGGCTTCGTTGTGGCCTTCGATGAA
>DASVVG010000145.1:0-2729 GCA_036386655.1 Caulobacteraceae bacterium
TCGTGAGACAGTTTGGTCCCTATCTGCCGTGGGTGTTCGAAGCTTGAGAGGATCTGTCCCTAGTACGAGAGGACCGGGATGGACGTACCTCTGGTGGACCTGTCGTGGCGCCAGCCGCGCAGCAGGGTAGCTAAGTACGGACAAGATAACCGCTGAAAGCATCTAAGCGGGAAACTTACCTCAAAACAAGGCTTCGTTGAGAGCCGTGGAAGACCACCACGTTGATAGGCCGGGTGTGGAAGCGCTGCGAGGCGTGAAGCTTACCGGTACTAATAGCTCAAATGCTTGATCGTTTTTCAGTTGAACCCATGCGCGGCGACGAAGCCGCCGCATGAGCGCTGTTACTACAGAAGATGTTCTTCATCGTCCGTCCCGTTGACCTGGTGGCTATGCCGGAGGGTCCCCACCCGATCCCATTCCGAACTCGGTCGTTAAGTCCTCCAGGGCCGATGGTACTTCGTCTCAAGGCGCGGGAGAGTAGGTCGCCGCCGGGTCTACAGGACGGACGAGCTTCAAGTCAGATGACCCTTCCTTTTCGAACCTTCTTCGGGTTCTGCCGCGGGGTGGAGCAGCCCGGTAGCTCGTCAGGCTCATAACCTGAAGGTCACAGGTTCAAATCCTGTCCCCGCACCCAAGTTCTACGGCCCCGCCGGCTTCCGCCGCGGGGCCGTTTTGCTGTCTGGGGTTCAGCTTTCGGCTCAGTAGAGCGTCCTGAACCGCAGTGTGCCCGGCACCGCCCTGAGCGCCGCCGCGAGGTCCGGCGCGTCCTCCTGGTCGATGTCGGTGACGGCGTAGCCCACCTGCTCGTTCGTGCGCAGGTACTGCGCCAGGACATTGGCCCCGTGCTCCGCCAGCGCCCCGTTGATGCCGGCGAGCACGCCCGGCCGGTTCTCGTGGATGTGCAGCAGGCGGTGCGCGCCCCGCACTTCGGGCAGCTGCACGTTCGGCAGGTTGACCGAGAAGCTGGTGTCTCCCCGCTCGAGGAAGCCGAGCAGCCGGTCCGCCGCGAACTCCGCGATCGCCTCCTGCGCCTCCTCGGTGCTGCCGCCCACGTGGGGCGTCAGGATCACGTTCGGCAGACCCTGCAGCGGGCTCGCGAACGGCTCGCCGTTGGCGTTCGGCTCCTCCGGGAAGACGTCGACCCCGGCGCCCAGCACCTTGCCGTTGCGCACCGCGTCCGCCAGGGCCTCCAGGTCCACCACGTGGCCGCGGCTGAGGTTCAGGAACAGCACCCGGTCCTTCATCGCGGCGAATTCCGCCGCGCCGATCAGGCGCGTGTTCTCCGCCCGCCCGTCCACGTGCAGCGAGACGATGTCGGCCACGCCGAGCAGCTCCGCCAGCGAGCGGCACTTGCGCGCGTTGCCGAGCGCCAGCTTCTCCACGGGATCGTAGTAGTAGACCTGCAGCCCCAGCGCCTCGGCCAGCACCGACAGCTGCGACCCGATCGCGCCGTAGCCGACGATCCCCAGCGCCTTGCCGCGGATTTCGAAGGCGTCCTTCGCCGACTTCACCCACCGTCCCGCGTGCATGTCGCGGCTGCGGTCGAGCAGCCCGCGGCTCAGCGCCACGATCTCCGCGATCGCCAGCTCCACGACCGAGCGCGTGTTCGAGTACGGCGCGTTGAACACCGCCGCGCCTCGGGCGGCGCAGGCGCCGAGATCGATGTGGTTGACCCCGATGCAGAAGGCGCCCACCGCCAGCAGCCGGTCCGCGCCCGCCAGCGCGGTGGGCCCGACGGACGTCTTCGACCGCACCCCCAGCACGTGCACGCCCTTCAGCCGTTCCGCCAGGCTCGCCTCATCAAGGGCCCCGGCCTCGGTCTCGACGGCGTAGCCCTCGCCGGCCAGCCGCTCGGCCGCGCGCGGGTGGATGTTCTCCAGCAGGAGGATGCGGATTCGGCCCCGCGGGAAGGAGACGCGGCTCAAAGCAGGCCCTCCTGCGCCAGCAGGTCGGTGAATGACGCCGCCACCCGGTCCGCCCGCTCGACCACCCGCGGCCGCTCCACGTTCTCGACGAAGGCGTAGAAGCGGTCCGCCGCACCCGCGGCGCGCACCTCGTAGTCCGTCCACCCGTCGCCGACCACGATCACCTCGCCGCGGAGCGCCAGCGCGCGGACCGCGGCCGCCTTTCCCCCCGAGCGGGAGAGCGGGTTCGCTCTATCGAACCCTGTCGCTTCGCCGGCCGTTTCGAACACCAGCGTGTTCGCCAGCACGCGCTCCGCAGGAACGCCCAGGCCGGCGACGACCGGCTCCACCCACTCCCGGAATCCGCCGGACATCACGTACACGGCCGGCGTTCCCAGGAAGGCCCGCTGCTCGAGCGCCGACGGGGTCAGCTCCTCCCGCAGCAATTCGACGAGAGCCGCCACGTCCTCCCGCCGCGGCCGCAGGATCGCCAGCCGCGCCTCCAGCGCCTCCGTGAAGTCGAGCTCGCCCGCCATCGCGCGCTCGGTGATCTCCGCCACCGCCGTGGCGTCCGCCGCCCGCGCCGGGTTCCCCCGCACCAGCATGGCCGCCAGCACGTCGAGCGCCTCCACCCGCACCAGGGTCGAGTCGAAGTCGACGATGAACCACCTGCCGTCCGTCACGCAGGCTCTGTGCGGCAGCCGGGCCGGCGGAGCAATGCCTACACTGCTCTCCCGCGCTCCAAGGCCCCGCGGTCCCACCCGCCGAGGTCCGCCGCCGCAGCGTAGGTGGTCTCCATGAACTCCAGCAGCGCCGCGTCGGGCG
>DASVVG010000146.1:0-24402 GCA_036386655.1 Caulobacteraceae bacterium
CCCTCGGCGATGTAGCGGGCGCACTCGGGGTCGGCCGCGACGAGGGGCTTCAGCACCTCCTCGTTCCACGTCTCCGAGTGCTTCACGTCGATGACGGCGTGGAGGGCGTAGTACTGGCGCTCCTTGCCGACGCTGAGGCGCTTGAGACCGCGGGCCACGTGGTCGGCCCGCCAGGGGGCGGTGAGCTCGATCGCGCCGAGCGCGCCCACGGCGTGGTGGGCGTAGCGGCGGCTGGTGGCGAAGGCGACCAGCGCGTTCCCCAGCGCCAGCGCCGGCCAGACGGTGCCGTCGATGGTGGGGTTCAGGTCGAGCGCGCGGGCCAGGCGGACCAGCATCGGGCCGTGCATGCCGGGCTCGGAGCCGCGGCCCATCTCGTCCCAGTAGTTGGCGGCCAGCTCGAGCTTCGCCTGCGCGGGCATCTTCACCTGCGTCATGGCGACGAGGTCGTCGAACCCGGCCTCGCCGGCGAACTCCTGCTGCAGGAACCAGCGCATCGACGGGAGGTCGGCCTCCTCGGCGAGCCAGGGGAAGAGGGGGTCGTTCTCGCCGGGGCCGGCGCCCTGCAGCGCCTCGAACCAGGCGACGAACGGTTCAGGGTCGGTGGGCGCCTGGGCCGCGCGGGCGGCGACTTCGGTGCGGAAGGTCTCGATCCAGGCGCCCTCCGCGAGGCGCATCTCGTGGTCCTCCGCCAAGTCCTCGCGCCACGCGCCCGAAGGCTTCCCGACCGCCAGCCGCCGGCGGTTCCAGCGGGCGAGCGCGCGATGGAAGGCTTCCGCCTCGCCGGGGTCCACCGGGGCGGGAGGGAAACGGGTGATGAGAGTCATACTGGTTCCGCTCGAAGGCCCGCCGGAGCGGGGGTCTGCCGTCACCACAGCAGCGCTTGAAGACCGCGGCGGTTCCCGCGCTGCGACGCTTGCCCGCAGGCGCGTTCACAATTGTTAAGGTCCGGGAACCTCGTCCGTTATCAACGCTTTCCGGACCGACGGGAGTAAGTTCATGATCAAGCAGGACGTACCGGGGTGGGACCATAGCCGGCCCCGCCACAGCCGGTATGCGGTCATCCGCTATGGGCACGAGTGGAGGCTGCTCTACGGGACGGCGACCATCGGGCAGTTCCCGACGCCGGAGGCGGCCATGGAGGTCGCGGACAAGCTCTGCCGGGCGGTCGCCAACGTTGGGTTCGACGTCGATCTGACGGTGCACACGCAGAACGGCGAACTCCGCAGCGAGCGCATCGCGAGCCGGCTGAAGCCATGACCGAGGCGGCGACGTTCTCCGGGCCCATGCGGGTGCTGGAGAGGGGCGCCTATCGCGGGCCCCACCTCTACAGCCACCTGCCGATGATCCGCTTCCAGCTGGACCTCGGCGCGCTGGAGAACCACCCGACCGACAAGCTGCCCCAGTTCACCGAGCGGCTGCTGGCCCTGATGCCCTCGCTGCAGCAGCACGGGTGCTCGTACAAGCAGGCCGGCGGCTTCGTGCGCCGCCTGCGCGACGGCACCTGGCTCGGGCACGTGGCCGAGCACATCGCGCTCGAGGTGCAGGAACTGGCGGGCGCGAAGGCCCAGGTCGGCAAGACCCGGTCCGTGAAGGGCAAGCCGGGCGTCTACAACGTGATGTACGCCTACCAGGAGGAGATGGTCGGCTTCTACGCCGGGCGCATCGCGCTGGAGCTGATCCAGACGCTGCTGCCGGAGGACCTGAAGGGGATCGAGGGCCTCGACCGCCTGTACGACGCGCGCGACCACGGCCGCCGCTTCCCGCCGGGCGACTTCGACCTCCCGACGCTGATCGAGGAGCTCGCCTGGAAGGTGCGGCGGACGGGCTACGGCCCCAGCACCCGCTCCCTGGTCCAGGAGGCGGAGCGCCGCGACATCCCGGTGATGCGGCTGGACGACCAGAGCCTCGTGCAACTCGGCTACGGCCGGCGCCAGCAGCGCATCCGGGCCAGCATCACAGGCCGGACCTCGCACCTCGCGGTGGAGTCGGCCGGGCAGAAGGACCTGACCAAGCAGCTGCTGGACGACGCGGGCCTGCCGGTGCCGCGGGGCACCGTGGTGCGCGACGCCGACGACGCTGTGCGCGAGGCGCGGCGACTGCGTGGGCCGGTGGTGGTGAAGCCGCTGGACGGCAACCACGGCCGCGGCGTCAGCATCGACCTGCGCACGGACGAGGAGGTGCGCCGCGCCTTCGAACTGGCGCAGCCGCACGGCCGACGCGTGATCGTGGAGAGCTTCTATCCGGGCAACGACCACCGCGTGCTCGTGGTGAACGGCGAGGTGATCGCCGTCGCGGAGCGGGTGCCCGCCCACGTCGTCGGCGACGGCAAGCACACCATCGCCGAGCTGATCGAAGCAGTGAACAAGGACCCGCGCCGCGGCGAGGGTCACGAGAACATCATGACCCGCATCAAGGTCGACGACCACGTGCGGGGCGTGCTCGAGCGGTGGGGGCTGACGCTAGAGACGGTCCCGGAGGCGCACCGGACGGTGTACCTGCGCGACACGGCCAACCTGTCCACCGGCGGCACCGCCGTGGACCGCAGCGACGACATCCACCCGGAGAACGCGATGATCGCCCGGCGAGCGGCGCTGACGCTCGGGCTGGACGTCGCCGGGATCGACTTCATCGCTCCCGACATCAGCCGTTCGGTCCGGGAGACCGGCGGCGGCATCGTGGAGGTCAACGCGGCGCCCGGCTTCCGCATGCATCTGCAGCCGTCGGAAGGCCGTCCCCGGAACGTGGCGCGGCCCGTCATCGACATGCTGTTCCCGCGCCGGGCGCAGAGCCGCATCCCGATCTTCGCGATCACCGGCACCAACGGGAAGTCGACGACCACCAGGATGGTCGCCCACGTGATGCGCGGCACCGGCTGCACGGTGGGCTTCACGTCGACCAGCGGAGTCTACGTGAACGACGAGCGCGTGATCGCCGCCGACGCCTCAGGGCCGAAAAGCGCGCGCATGATCCTGCGCGATCCAACGGTGGACGTGGCGGTGCTGGAGACCGCGCGCGGCGGCATCCTGCGCGAAGGTCTCGCCTTCGACCGCGCGGACATCGGCTGCTGCCTGAACGTGACCGCGGACCACCTCGGCCTGAAGGGGATCGACACGGTCGAAGACCTGGCGTGGGTGAAGTCGGTGGTGGTCGAGGCGGTGGACCGCGACGGCTACAGCATCCTGAACGCCGACGACGACCACTGCTACGCGATGCGGCGGCGTGCCGGCGGCAAGATCGTGTGGTTCACCCTGCACGGCGGCGACGACATGCCCGCGGCGGTGAACCGGCACGTGGTGCGCGGGGGCCTGGCGGTGGTGCGCGAACCCGCCCCCGGCGGCGGCGAGATCGTGATCTGGGAGGACGGCGAGCGGCTGCCGCTGATGAGCGCGGGCGAAATCCCCGCGACGCTGCGCGGTATCGCCGAGTTCAACGTCGCCAACGCTCTCGCCTGCGTGGCGATGACCTACGCCTACGGCGTGCCGCCGCAGGAGATCAGGAAGGCGCTGTCGACCTTCGCCTCGTCGTTCGAGCAGACCCCGGGGCGGATGAACGTCTACGACGGCCATGGTTTCCGTGTGCTGCTGGACTATGCGCACAACCCCGCCGGGCTGACGGCGCTGGGGCAGGTCGTGAACAAGATGCGCCCGCAGTACAACCGGACCATCGGCATGGTCAGCATCCCCGGCGACCGACGCGACGAGGACATCCGGGAGATGGGCGGGATCGCCGCCGGCATGTTCGACGACCTGGTCTTCCGGGAGCGGCCGGACAGCCGCGGCCGGCCCTCCGGCGAGGTCATCCGGCTGTTGAGCGAAGGGGCGCTGGCCACGGGGTTCCCGGCGGACCGCATCCATAAGCGGCTGCAGGAGCCCGACGCCGCAGAGGCGTCCCTGCGCGGCGCCAAGCCCGGCGACCTTGTGGTGCTGCTGCCCACGGAGGTGGAGGAGGTCTGGGCGCAGGTGATGAACTTTGACGGCGAGCACGTGCCGCTGACCGAGGGGGAGTCCGCCGGGACGTCCCAGGCGGCCGAGTGAGAGCGCGTCAGGGCGAGGGGAGCCTCGTGGTCATCGGCGGCCACGAGGACAAGGAGAACAGGCGCGTCATCCTCAAGGAGGTCGCGCGGCACGTCGCCGGCGGCAAACTGGTGGTCGCCACCGTCGCCAGCCACGAGCCGGAGGGCTACTTCGAAAGCTACCAGAAGGGGTTCGAGGGCTTCGGCGTGGGCGAGCTGGTCGAGCTCTACATCGAGGATCGCGCGGAGGCCTCCTCGGAGGAGAAGCTGCGGCTGCTGGACGATGCGGCGGGCGTCTTCTTCACCGGCGGCGACCAGCTGCGCATCTCCAGCCAGATCGGCGACACGCCCATCGAGCGGCGCGTGCGCGAGATCTACGAGAAGGGCGGCGTGGTGGCCGGCACCTCAGCCGGCGCGTCCGTGATGAGCGAGACGATGCTGGTGAAAGGCACCAGCTCGGAGACGCACCGGATCGGCGACCTGCACATGGCGCCGGGACTGGGGCTGGTGCAGGACGCGATCATCGACCAGCACTTCGCGGAGCGAGGCCGGTTCGGCCGGCTTATCGGCGCGGTGGCGCAGAACCCGCGCGTGCTGGGAATCGGCATCGACGAGGACACCGCGGCCGTGATCCGCGGCGATCGTTTCGAGGTGTTCGGCAGCGGCGGGATCTACATCGTGGACGGGGAGAAGGTCAGCTACTCGAACATCGCCGAGGAACGGTCCGACAGGGCGCTGTCCCTCTACGACGTGAAGGTCCACGTGCTGAGCGCCGGCGATACCTTCGACCTGGAGACGCGCCGCCCGAAGGACGGCGACGGCGCCGGGAAGCGCTAGGAGCCGAGGATGTCCTTGGCCGCCGCCAGGCTGCGGGACTGGTCCGCGAGCGCGGCGACCAGCCGCTGATCCCAGTCGTAGATGTCGTCGCGGAAGTTGACGCCGCCCTGCGGATCCACGAACGCGGTCCAGTAGAGCAGATACATCGGGATGGGCTCGGGCAGCCCCACGCGCACCGTCTTGCCGGAGGCGATGGCCTCCTGCATGCGCTCCTCGGGCCACTCGGGGTTGCCCTCCAGCACCAGCTTGGCGAGTTCGAGCGGGCGCTCCAGGCGCACGCAGCCGTGGCTGAGCAGGCGCTCGCGGCGGCTGAAGCCGCCGCGGCTGGGCGTGTCGTGCAGGAAGACGGCGAACTCGTTGGGGCTTTCGAACTTCACGCGGCCGAGGGCGCTCTTCGGCCCGGCGGCCTGCTGCAGCATGGGCAGGCCGTCGCCGTGCTTGCCGACCACCTTCAGCGACTCGCGGGCGAGGTAGCCCGGGTCGCGGGCGAGCTTGGGCGCGATCTCGTTCTTCACGATCGAGTGCGGCACGTTCCACGGCGGGTTGAAGGTCACGGCCTGGACCTCGGCCGTCATCATCGGGGTGTTGTGCTTCGGCCCGCCGACGACCACGCGCATGGTGCTCGGGATGTCGGAGCCGCGGTAGAGGTCGAGCATGGCGGTGGGCAGGTTCACCTCGATGCGCGAGGACGGCAACTTGCGCGGCAGCCAGCGCCAGCGCTCGAGGTTGGCCTCGATCTGGCCGGCGCGGCGCTCGGCGGAGACGTTGAGTTCGGCCAGCGTGCCGGCGGCGACCACGCCGTCGGACCCGAGCCCCCGGCGTAGCTGGAAGCGCTTCACGGCGTCTACCAGCGCGGAGTCGTAGGTCGTACCGGTTCCTTGGCCGACCACGTAGCCTTCCGCCTGCAGGCGGCGGCGCAGGGCGGGAACACGGGCATCGCTGGCGCCGGGGCGCAGCGGCGGGCCGTCGGCGACGCGGGGCCAGCCGCCCGCGGCGGCGATCTCGCGGTAGCGGCCGAGCGCGCCGCGGAGCGCGCGGTAGCCGCCGTAGGGCGGGGGCAGGGAGGCCAGCCAGGTGTCCAGCTTGTCCTGCTGCAGGGCGGTGGCCAGCTCGTTGTGGGCGTCGAACGGGGCGGGGGTGACGGACCAGTTCTTCGAGACGGAGAGCGGGTTGATGCGCTGACCGCGCTGGGCGGCGGCGTAGCGGACGGTGAGCTCGACCAGTTCCGCCTGCCCGCGCGGGTCACCGCTCGCGAGCAGGGCGCGGACCTCGTCCGTGCGGAACTCGGCGGGGGAGAAGCCGTGGCCGGGGGCCTCGTCGAGCGTGGCGAGCAGGCGCTCGGCCTGATCGCGCCGGAGCGCCGGCATCGGCAGGCGCGGGGCGGGGGGCTGGACCCGATAGGTGGTGGTGGGCGCAGGGTCGGCCGGCTTCGCGGCCACGGGATCGAGCGCGCCGGTCTGGGCCTGGGCGGCGCCGGCCGCGGACAGCAGCGCGAGGGCCGCGGCGGACCTCAGGACGAGCGGGCGCAGGCGGTGTGCGAGGGTCATGATGCTGAGCTAGCTCGATTCAGGCCGGGACGGGTTAACCACGTCCTGACGGCGGCGGAACACAGGCGAAACGAATCGCGTCCGAATCAGCTCAACCGGCCGATTCAGCCTTTGTTCCCTACTACCGATGGTGGCTGATTCAGCAGGAACACACAAGACGGTTCTCGTTACGCGGGGCAGGTCGCGGAGACCCGTTGCGCCGTCATAACGCCCGACAGGGGAATTCCGTTCGTGGTCTTCAGGTTGATGTTCAGCCGGAAGTTCTCCGGCGTGTAGGTGCCGCGGGCGCGGATGGGCGCGCGGCGGCCCTTCTTGTCGACGCAGGCGCCCTGCATGTCGACGAGGCCGTTGGCGACCGTCTTGCGGGAGTACTCGCACTTGTAGTGGCGGTTGCCGGGGAAGGCGATGAACTTCTCCACCTCCTCCGCCTTGAGGCAGCGGCGGCCGCCCTCGACCTCGGCGATGCCGAACAGGACCTTGGCGGAGTACTTCCACAGGCCGGGCAGGATCGGCGTCTCGGCGGCCGAGGCCACGGCGGTGTTGGCGAGGACGGCGAGGGCGCCGGCGGCGAGCAGACGTTTCATGCGGGCGTACGGGCTGCACAATCAGAGGGGCCCGTATACCTAGGGCCGATGAACGGAGGTTGAAGGGGCCGCGACGCCGCAGGGGGGCGGCGACCTTGACCCCGCGGGGCGCCTTCCCTTATATCGCCCGCTCTCGCGCGGGCGGCTCCGTCTCCCGCGCGCCTCTGTTTTCTCGAAGGTCCTGATCGATGTCGCGCCGCTGCGAACTCACGGGCGTGGGCCCCATGGTCGGCCACAACGTGAGCCACTCCAACATCAAGACGAAGCGCCGCTTCCTGCCGGCGTTGCGCGCCCACAAGCTGCAGTCCGACGCGCTGGGCCAGAACTTCACCCTGCGGGTGTCGAACGCGGCGCTGCGCACGCTGGACTACAAGGGCGGCCTGGACGCCTTCCTGGTCAAGGCGTCCGACGACGAGCTGTCGCCGCGCGCGCTGAAGATCAAGAAGCAGGTCAAGGCCAAGATGGCCGGGGAGCCGGCGCAGGCCTGAGCCTCATCTCCTGCGAATCTGACGAGGGGCCGGCGGCGACGCCGGTCCCTTCGCTTTGGACCGCCAGTCGAAGGCCAGCATCAGCGTGCGCTGGTCCGGCGAGAAGTTGTCGTCGCTGAGCAGGAACAGCCGCCAGCCGTCGCCCTGACGGACCGCGGCGATCGCCTCCATGTTGTCGATCGGATGCGGCGATGACAGCCGCGCCAGCGGCACGATGCGCGCGCGGCCGCCCTCGACCGGAAGGTATGCGATGATCGCGCGGAGCCCCTTCGTGAGCGGGTTGAAGAAGCGGTAGACGGCGACGAGGTCGCCCGTGCCCTCCAGCGCCTCCAGCGCGGTCAGCCGGTAGCCGAACTCGGGCGCGCCCTCGAGGATCAGCGAACAGGCCTGCGCCGTGCACGACCAGACGCGGCCGTCCTCGGAGCCAACCGCGAGTCGCCGGGGACCGGGCCCGCTGAAGACCGCCAGCCCCTCGAAGCCTTCGTTCGGCGCCATGCCTTCCGTCGGGGGAAGGGCGAAGCCCGCCGCCTGCGCCGCCCGCCCGAAGGCCCGGACGCCCTCACCGGGATAGCGCCAGACGCGGTGCCGCTGCTCGAAGGAGACGAGGTAGCCGCCGGCGTCGCGGGCGATGTCTTCGGCGTCGCGCGCGGGCTTCGAGCCGGGCGGCCGGCCGGCGGGGTCCAGCAGGGGCCGCAGGACGGCCGGCCCGCTCGGCGGCTCCGCGCCGGGCGACGTCCAGCGCACCATGTCCCCGTCGTCGGTCACGGCGGTGAAGGCGTAGCCCGACCGGAGCGGCTCCGCCTCGAGCCCCGAGAGGCCGCCGAAGCGGGAGGAGCCGGCGGCGGTGAGATGCGCGCCCCAGACGTAGGTGAGCGCGCCGACGCTCTGGGTGGAAGGCGAGCGAGGGTCGAGCGGGAGCGCCTGCGAGCGGAGCTCGATGCTCTGCGGTTGCGGCGGCGAAGCGGCGCGGGCGGGCCGCCCCGGCTGGACGTGCAGCGCCAGAACGACGGCGAGCACCAGCGCCGCCACGAGCCCGGCCGCGGCCGAGGTGCGTCTCATCGCGAGGCTCCGCGCAGTTCGGCGAAGCTCGTGCGCAGCGGCGCGCGGGCGCCGCGTGGGAGGGGTGCGCGGGCCTGCACGGCGCCGCGGCCGCCGTTCTCTTCCTCGAAGAGGGCGGCGAGCTGCTCGGTCATGACCCCGCCGAGTTGCTCCACATCGACGATGGTGACGGCGCGGCGATAGTAGCGGGTCACGTCGTGGCCGATGCCGATGGCCAGCAGCTCGACCGGCGAGACGCCCTCGATTTCCCCTATCACCCGGCGCAGGTGGCGCTCGAGGTACCAGCCGGAATTGACCGAGAGCGTGCTGTCGTCGACCGGCGCGCCGTCGCTGATGACCATCAGGATCTTGCGCTGCTCGGGGCGGCCCAGGAGGCGGTTGTGCGCCCAGAGCAGGGCCTCGCCGTCGATGTTCTCCTTGAGCAGCCCCTCGCGCATCATCAGGCCGAGGCTGCGCCGCGCGCGCCTCCAGGGGGTGTCGGCGGACTTGTAGACGATGTGGCGAAGGTCGTTCAGGCGGCCGGGCTGCAGCGGCTTGCCGGCCTTGATCCAGTCGTCGCGGGAGAGGCCGCCCTTCCAGGCGCGGGTGGTGAAGCCGAGGATCTCCACCTTCACGCCGCAGCGCTCCAGCGTGCGGGCGAGGATGTCGCCGCAGACGGCGGCGACCATGATCGGACGGCCGCGCATCGAGCCCGAGTTGTCGATCAGCAGGGTCACGACGGTGTCGCGGAAGGGCGCCTCCTCCTCCTGTTTGAAGGAGAGCGGGGAGGTGGGGTCGACGACCACGCGGGTGAGGCGGGCGGTGTCGAGCATCCCCTCCTCGAGGTCGAAGCTCCAGGCGCGGTTCTGCTGCGCGAGCAGGCGGCGCTGCAGGCGGTTGGCGAGGCGGGCGACGACGCTGGAGAGGCTGGAGAGCTGCTGGTCGAGGTAGGCGCGCAGGCGCGTCAGCTCCTCGGGGTCGCAGAGGTCCTCGGCCTCGACCACCTCGTCGTGCGCGGTGGTGAAGACCTTGTAGGCGGGTTCGGGCGCGCCGGAGTCGCGGATGTCGGGGCGGGCGGGCTTGGCGCCGTCGCCCACCTCCTGCGCGTCGTCGCGCATCTCGACCTGGTCAGCGTCGTCGACCTGAACCGCCTGGTCCTGCGCCTGCTCGGTGTCCTGGTCGGCGCCGTCGGCTTCGGCCTGCGCGCCGGCGTCGGGCTGGTCACCCTCGTCGCCGCTTTCGTCGCCCTCACCCTCGTCGGGCTCCGTCTGCTCCTCGCCTTCCTCCTCGCTGGCCTGGTCGGTCGGATCGGCGGTCTCGTCGCCCATCTCGAGGTCGCCGAGAATGGCGCGGGTGACGCGAGCGAAGGCTTCCTGGTCGTGGATCTCGGCGGCCAGCCGGTCGAGGTCCTTGCCCGCCTTCGCCTCTATGTCGGCGCGAACGAGGTCGACCACCTGCCTGGCGCCGTCGGGCGGCGCGTCGCCGGTGAGCCGCTCGCGCACCATCAGCGCCAGCGCCTCTGCGAGCGGCACGCTGGTGCGGTCGGCGGCGCGGGTGAGGCCCTTCTTCTCGAGCTGGCTGACCAGGAGCGCCGTCAGGTTCTGGCGCACGCCGCCGAGCGCGTTGGAGCCGATGGCTTCGACGCGGGCCTGCTCGACGGCCTCGAACAGCTCGGCGCCGGCGCTGTTGTAGGGACGGAGCCGCGCGTGGGCCGTCTCGTCATGGTGAGCGAGCCGCAGCGCCATCTGGTCGGCGAGGCCGCGGATGCGCGCGGCCTCCGCGGGCGAGAGGTCCTTCGGCGGGTTCGGGAGCACCGCGCGGTGGCCTTCGAGCGACGGGCCGTCGCTGGAGAAGACGACCTCCAGGTCCGGCTGCTCGGCCAGGCTGCGCGCCGCGTGGGCGAGCGCGCGCTTGAACGGCTCGACGGGACTCTCGGGCTTGGCGGCCATGCCGCTCAGATAGCCCGGCGCAGCGGCGGAGGTAAGGCGCTCTGGCGGTCGGCGCCGCCCGAGCTTTTGTCGTCAGCCGCGCGTGGGGACCAGCGTGGCGGCGTTCATGGTGCGGCCGTTGAGGCGCGCGATCTCGAGGTGGACGTGGTCGGTGATGCCGCGCGGGTAGCGGCGCTGCAGCGTCTGGGCGCGGCCGATCTCCTCGCCCAAGTCGACGCGCTCGCCTTCGCGGACCTGCGGGCCGACGTACATGACGCGCGCCTTGTAGCCGGTTTGCGGGTTGGTGATCTCGACGTAGCGGAAGCTGGCGTCGTCCGAGTAGGGGTGGCCGATGCGGGTGACGACGCCGCCGATCGGGGCGAACACGCGCTGGCCAGCGCTGGAGACGTAGTCGACGCCGGCGTGGATGTGGCCGGTGCGTGAGGCGCCGAACTCGCCGGAGCCGTAAGCGTCCTTGCCGCGAGGAGCGAGGCCGGTGGGGTTCACGAAGTCGGGCTGGCCGTCGCCGGTGACGTCGGCGCCTTTAGTCAGGGGCAGCGTCGCGCCGGGGCCGAGCACGGTGTAGCCCGTGGAGGGCAGGGTGACCTGGACGCGGGTGACGGGGGCGGGGGCGGCCCCTGCGGCGGGCTCCACGATTCCGGCGTCGGCGCCCGCCGCCTGCTGGGCGGTGGCGAAGTCCTGGCTGCCGAGGGAGACGGCGGCGAGGCCCACGAGGCCGGCGAGGCCCCACACGCGCTTCAGGAAGTACGTCACGCTATGCGCGGAAGTCGGGGAGAGTGTCGCCATTCGGCACGGTCCTCGGCTGGCGCGCAGCCGAAAGCCGGCGGCGCGGAGTGGATCTGCGTCGGTTCGGGAGGAGCTCCCGGCGGAGGTGGCGTGGACGGGGATTTTCGGCCCCCGGATCCCGCGCGGCGAGGCCCGTGGCCGCCGCCGTGTCAGCCTCCCGTCGGAGGCCGGTCCGCCCTCTTCAGAGCCGCGGACGAGTTGTTTTTACCACAGGCGATGGCTCAATTGGGGCAAGGTTCCCCCCAATTGACGCGGCGGGTTGACGCACGTCAGAGGGGAATCGTGATCCGGCAGTCGAGGCCTTCCGGCAGCCAGTCCTTTACGACCTCGCCGCCCATCTCCTGCACACCGCGCTCGATCAGGCGGGAGCCGAAGCCGCGGCGCTCCGGCGGCGAGGTCTCCGGCCCGTCGCGCTCGCTCCACAGCATGGCCAGCCGGTCGTCGCCGCCGGACCAGGTCACGCGGACGCAGCCGGAGTCCTCGTGGCTGAGCGCCCCATATTTTGCGGCGTTCGTCGCCAGTTCGTGGACCACCAGCCCGAGCGCCAGCGCCTGCTGCGGGTTCAGTCGGATCGCAGGGCCGTCGAGCCGGACGCGGTTGTCGCCGTAGGGGCCGAGTTCCGACTCCAGCACGGCGCGCAAGTTGGCGTTCTCCCAGGCGTTGGCGGTCAGGATGTCGTGGGTGCGCGAGAGCGCGACCAGCCGCTGGTCGAAGGTCTTTCGGAAGGTCGGCAGGTCCGGCGCGTGACGCGCGGTCTGGTAGGCGATCGACTGCACCGTCGCGAGGTTGTTCTTCACGCGGTGGTTCAGTTCGTCGAGCAGCAGCTGCATCTGCTCTTCGGATCGCTTCTGCTCGGTGACGTCGATGTTCACGCCGACGTAGCCGAGGAAGGCGCCGTCCTCCGCGTAACGCGGACCGCAGTCGCAGCTGAGCCAGCGGACGCCGAGCTCCGGATGGTTCACGCGGACGGTCAGATGGGCGGGCTCGCGTACCGCGAAGCGGGCCAGGAAGGCGGCGTGGAACGCGTCGACGTCCTCCGGATGCACGATCGAGCGCCAGCCTTCGCCGAGCATCGCGTCCGTCTCGACCCCGAAGAACGTGCGGTAGCGCTGGTTGGCGAAGGTGATCTCCGCGTTCTCGTCGCTCATCCACATGAGGGCGGGCGAGCTGTCGGCGGCGGTGCGGAAGCGGCTCTCGCTTTCGCGGAGGGCGACCTCGCCGGCGCGGCGATCCGTGACGTCCGAGCCCTCGACGAAGATGCCGGACACGGCGCCGTCGGCCTCCCGGATCGGCTGGTAGATGAAGTCCACCCAGCGCGGCTCGGGCGGGGCGCCGGGCGACCGCTGCAGGTGGACCAGGGTCTCCTGCCCGAGGTGCGGCTCGCCGCTGGCGTAGACCTTGTCGAGCAGCGTGACGAAACCCTGGCCGGCCACTTCGGGCAACGCTTCGGCGACGGACTTGCCGAGCAGGTCCCGTCCGCCGACGAGCCGCCGGTAGGCGCGATTGGCCAAGGTGAAGACGTGCTCGGGGCCCTCCAGCGCGGCGACGAACCCGGGCGCGTCCTCGAACAGCGAATAGAGGCGGTCCCGCTCATCCTTCACGGCGCGCTCGGCGAGCACCCGCGGCGTCGTCTCCGTGCAGGCGCAGAAGAGACCGATGATCCGGCCGTCCTCGTCCGGCAGCGGGCTGTAGGAGAAGTCGAACCAGGTGTCTTCCGGGTACCCGTGGCGCTGCATCACGAGGTGCAGGCCTTCGTACCAGAACGCTTCGCCGCTCATCGTCCGGTCGACCAGCGGGACCAGGTCCGCGCGGATCTCGGACCAGACGTCGAGGAAGGGGCGTCCGAGCGCGGAGGGGTGCTTCGTGGCGAGGATGCGCGCGTAGGCGTCGTTGTAGACGAGCCCGAGTTCCGGGCCCCAGCAGACGAACATCGGCTGACCGCAGTTGAGCACGAGGCTGACGACGGTGCGCAGGCTGTGGGACCAGCCCTCCGGAGCTCCCAGCGGGGAGCCGGACCAGTCGTGGGCGCGCATGCGCGCGCCCATCTCGCCGCCCCCGGTCGGGAAGACGAGGTCGGTCTCACCGCCGGTCTGAACGAGATCGTGGCGCACGGAGCCCCCTGGCCGGCCGCTTTGCCGTGCGCCCGGCGCGAAAGCAATGCGGCGAGTAAGCGCGGCGGTTCAGTCGGAGCGGCGACAGAGCGGCTGACAGCAGCCGCCCGGGGGCTCTTCGCGTGGGCAGCGGCCCGGCCGTTGCTCCGCCCTACGGGAAACCGTGCGGCGGGACGGACGGGCCGCCTCCAACGCCCCCGTTGAAGCTCGGAGAGCCACCCCCAGGGACGTCGGACAACCGGCATAGGCGCGGGGTTGTTCCCGCCGCGCCGCCCGATCAGGCGGTCTTGGTGGTTTTCGCAGCAGCCTTCTTGCGCGGCTTGGGCGCGGCCTTCGGCGGCTTCTTCGCCTCGCGGGCGGCGAGCTCGGCTTCGACCAGCGGCAGCATCTCGCCGGCGGCCTTCTGCTGGCCCGGCGTGGCCGCGGTCGTCTCCAGGCGCTTGGCGTTGGCGTGAAGCGAGGCGAGGTCGGCGTCGCTCATGGTGGGCAGTCTGTCGGCCATGCTCATGGCGAGCTCCTTGCGTGTCGGAGAAGGAAGCGGCGGGCCCGTGCGAACGGGCCCGCCGGACCGGGTCAGGCCGACTGCAGGTTGACCGCGGAGTCCTTGCCCGAGCGCGCGTCGCGCTGGACTTCGAAGCTGACCTGCTGGCCCTCGACGAGGTGGTTGAGCTCCGAGCGCTCGACGGCGCTGGCGTGGACGAACACGTCCTTGCCGCCGTCCGACGGCGCGATGAAGCCGTAGCCCTTGGTGGTGTTGAAGAACTTTACAGTGCCGATGGTCATGGGGACCTCCGTTGGCGTGGGCCGCCGGAACACCCGGAGCGGCCGTCGAGGTCTGATTAGGTCGGCGTCTGGAAGTCCGCGCAGGCAGGCGAGGCGTCGAGAGGCGTTGCGCGGCAGAGATCGATGACAGGTAGATAGCCCGTCCGGGGGGCGAATGTAAGGCGGACGACATTCGCGTTGCCCGCGCGCCTGAGCCGTGGTCCCGTCGCGCTTCGACAGCGGGACGGGGGACGCGATGCGGGGACGGGTGACGGCCGGGGCGATGGCGCTGGCCTTGTGCGGGAGCGCGGCGACGGCGCAGCAGCCCGGGCGGGTGTTCGAGCAGGGGCCGGTGGTGGTGATCAACGAGGTCCGCATCATGCCCGGGCAGCGGCGCGCCTACGCGCAGGAGCTGGCCACGCGCTGGCGCGGCTCGATGGAAGAGGCGAAGCGGCGCGGCGAGGTGCTGGACTATAGGGTGTACGCGAACACGCACCCGCGCCGCGGCGAAGGAGACTTCTTCTTCATCACCACGTACCGGGACGCGGCCGTCCAGGACGTCAGCTTCGCGGAGCGGGAACGGCGGACGTCCGGGGCCCCGCCGCCGGCGGCCGCTCCGGAGACGCTCTTCGAGATCCTCAGCACCACGATGCTCCGCGAGCAGGTGTTCGTGGCTCCGCTGCCCCCCGCGCGACGGTGAACGCGGCCTTAGCGATCCGGTGACGGGTCGCGCGTAGGCTCGCGCGATGGACCAAGCGACCGGGGGGCTGGCGCCCCGCCTGCTGATCGTCGACGACGTGGCGGAGAACCGCGAGGTGCTGCGCCGGCGCTTCGAGCGGCGCGGCTTCCGCTGCGAGGAGGCCGAAGGCGGCGAGGCGGCGCTGGCCGCGGTCGCGAGCCAGGCGTTCGACTGCATCCTGCTCGACATCAACATGCCCGACCTGAACGGCATCGAGGTGCTGCGGCGGATCCGCAAGACCCATCCGGCGGTCGAGCTGCCGGTGATCATGGTAACGGCGCAGACGCAGGCGGCCGACGTGCAGGCGGCGGTGGAGGCGGAAGCCAACGCCTACGTGGCCAAGCCGGTGGAGTTCGACATCGCGCTGGCGCGGGTGGAGACGGCGCTGAAGAAGCGCGCCGAGCACCTGTCGCGCGACCCCGCGACCCCGGTGTTCCACACCTTCCCTGAGACGGCGCAGGCGATCGAGCCGCACCCGGTGATGGGCATCGCGGCCGAGCCGCTGGTGCTGCAGCACCTGACCGTCGAGCAGATCGCGGAGAAGCTGGGCGGCTGCGCGCGTTACCTCGACGACCGGGGCGGCGCGTACCTGGGCGTGTGGGGGCCGAAGAACGTGGAGCGGCTGCACGCGCTGCTGTCGGCGCGCGTGCCCAAGCTGATCGTGAAGCGCGAGCGGCCGCCGTGGTCGCGGCTGGAGTGGCGCAAGGGCGCGGCCGGCGCGGCGGCCTGAGGCTTTATTCGCCTGCGGGGGGAGCGGATGCTGCAGTGCAGCATTACATGAAGTCCAAGCCCGCTCCCGGGCCACAGTGAACGGACGCGTGATGGCAGGCCTTGAAGAGACGACCGCGATGCTGGCCCGGATGCGGAAGCAGGCGGAGGCTTTCGCAGGCGGGGCCGCGACCGGCGAGAGCCGCATGATCGAGACGACGGACTTCGGCGCCGATCCGGGTTCGCTGCGCATGCTCAGCTACGTCCCCGAGGGCCTGGCGCCCGGCGCGCCGCTGGTGGTGGTGCTGCACGGCTGCACGCAGCGGGCGGAAGCGCACGCGGAGGCCGCGGGCTGGCTGACGCTGGCGGACCGGTACGTCTTCGCGGTGGTCGCGCCCGAGCAGCGCGGGAGCAACAACGCGAACCGCTGCTTCAACTGGTGGGAGCCGGAGGACGCGGCGCGCGGCCGGGGCGAGGCCGCCTCGATCCGCGCGATGGCGGCGCATGCGGTGCGCGAGCACGGCCTGGACGCGGAGCGGGTGTTCGTCACCGGGCTGTCGGCCGGCGGGGCGATGACCGGCGTGATGCTGGCCACGTACCCCGACGTGTTCGCGGGCGGCGGCGTGATCGCGGGCCTGCCGTTCGGCGTGGCCGACACGCTGCCCGAGGCGCTGAGCGCGATGATGGGCGGCTCGTGGACCTCGCAGGAGCTGGGCGAGCGGGTGCGGCGCGCGGGCCCGAAGGGGCGCGTGCCGCGGCTGTCGGTGTGGCACGGCGACGCCGACCACACGGTGCGGGCGTCGAACGCGGTGCAGATCGCGCGGCAGTGGGCGGCGGCGCACGGGCTGCGCGAGCAGCCGGACGAGACGGAGCGGCTGACCGGCCGCACGCGGGCGGTGTGGCGCTCGCCGGCGACCGGCGAGGTGCTGATCGAGTCGGTGCTGATCGAGGGGCTGGGCCACGGCACGCCGCTGGCCACCGGCGGAGCGGACGGCGTGGGCGCCGCGGCGCCGTACATGCTGGAGGCGGGCGTCTCGTCGGCGCTGGAGATCGCGCGTTTCTGGGGCATCGTCGGCGAGCGGCGGGCGGAGACAGCCGCCGAGGACCGCAGGCCGGAGCCGGCGCAGGCGCGGCCGGAGGCGCAGGCGGGCTCGATCGGCGACCAGGTGATGGCGACGGTGTCGGGCCATGTGCCGGCGGGCGTGGGCGAGGTGATCGCGAAGGCGCTGAAGACCGCCGGCCTGATGCGCTGAGCCTCAGGCGGCGGGGGCCTCTTGGCCGCGCAGCGAGCGGGCGAGCGTGAGGACGTCGTCCATCGACTCGATCATCATCTGCATCTGGAAGTCGAGCTGGTCGATGCGGACCTCGAGCCGGCGCATGCGGCCGAGGCGCGTGAGCTCGGCGGGCTCTAGCCCGAGCCGGAGCTTGGCGAACCGGTCGGCCAGGCGGGCGAGGCGCTCGGCCGTGGCGAGGTCGCCGTTCTGCGCCGCGTCCACCGCGAAGCGGGCGAAGGCGGCGGCGGGCTCGTGGCGGTCGGGCAGGTCGGGATCCTTGCGTCGGGTCATGCGGGTCCTTTCAGGCGTGCGGTTGCGGCCTCGCGGGCGGGAGCCGTCGCGAGGGGAGGGCGCGGAGCGCGGCCGGTCGCCCGGCGGATGCTCCCGCCCGGAGGCGGAAGCGAGAGATGAGCGAACAGACGCGCTCCGCGGCGGGCGTTGAGCTCCGAGCAGCATGGCGGGCGCCCTTCCATTCAGGGCTGGCCTGCTTAAGCCCGGGGCGGGCGGGCCTGCGCCAGCAGGTCCCGGGCGCCGCGGCTTTCTAGGCCCGGCCAACCCCGCTCGTCCGCGTCCCGCCGCCGCGAGCCGTCAGGCGCCGGACGCCCTCCCTGCGACGGGACAGGTTGATTGTACGGGGGGTGGGGAGGGGGTGGCCGAACTTATATTCGCCGACGTGGGGCGACGGGATTGTCGTTGCGGATCAACGGGCGGGGCGTGGGATGGGCGGTGAATTGTTAGCCGTCGCCGCGTGACGACGCCGAGCCCACCGGACCACCGCCCAAGAACATACACGGAACACCGGGGCGGCGTCCCTTGCGAGTGGCGATTTTGTTCTACAGGCTGGTTGCAGGGTCGGGGTGCCGCCTGCGGGCAAAGCTAACGGCACCCCTGATCCTTTCGCCCGGTCCCGAACCCCAAATCCGGGGCAACCAAGCGGCGATCAAAGCAGCGGCCCTGCGGGATTCCATCCCCGTGGGGCCGCTCTCACGCTGGACCATGCCAGCATAGCTATGAAGACAGCACGCCTAGATGAGTCCGGTCAATGGAAGCGAAGGGCTATGACACCTGGGCCGTGCCTGCCCACTTTGACCCCGAGATCACCTTCGCGGCGACAGACCATCGGTCCCGAGCACTTGCTCCACTAGTGCCTGCTTCTTCTTGATCTGGGAGCTCACAAACTCCTCGAACGTCTGGGCCGGATAGTGAGGGTTTGGCGTTGACGAACCGCCGAGCGCCTTGACCCATGAGGAAGTGGCCATGTGCGGGATCAGCCATTCCAAGTTGCTGGTCTTGGTCGGTTTGATGTTTTCGTAGAGTACCTTGAGTTGATCGAGGTGGGCGCGGATATCGAGTGTCGGCTGGGTCGAGTGACCGCGCTCGATGCGCTCGTTCAGAATCCGTTGCACCTCATCGTGCGTGGCGGCGTCGACCATCCCGTCTCTGCGCACGTAGATCGTGCCAGGGACGATCTTCTCCCCTTCTCGCAGGGGCAGAAAGGGTAGGTGGTCCAGGTTCGGTTGAACGAACATCACCTGGAACTTCATTCCTTGAATCACGCCGTACTCGCCAGTCGGGTAGTCGAAGTCGTGCACAGCGACTGCCTCGAGCAGCCCCGACGGAACGATCCCTTTGATCCAGCTTGTGATGTCGGCCTTGTCGGTGAAGGAAGGGACCCCCTCCGGCGTAAGTGACCCGTCGGCGTTCTCGCGGACGCCGACCACGAGCACTCCGCCGCCGATGTTTCCAAGCGCCAGCACTTGTTTCGCGAGGGCGGCCTTCGCGGGCCACTCCACCTTGAAGTCGAGGTCGCGAAATTCTCCTCCAGACTCGCGGAGTAGCTCATGAAGTTTGTCTCTGGACGGGTCCTCAAGGAGCTTGGCGAAACCCTCTCGCCACGGACTTGAGGGGGGGCGACGCTCTGTGGTCTTGGCGCTCATGGAGCCGAGATGAGCGTTAGCAGCGTAAGTTCAAGTTGGCTCAGCCAGCGAGACCGGAGGCCTCAACCCTACGCCACCTTCACCCGCGCCGCGCTCTCCGGCAGGTCCGTGCCGAACGCGCGCTGGTAGAACTCCGCCACGGTGGGGCGTTCGAGTTCGTCGCACTTGTTGAGGAAGGTCATCCGGAAGGCGAGGCCGATGTCGCCGCCGAAGATGGTGGCGTTCTGGGCCCAGGTGATCACCGTGCGCGGGCTCATCACCGTGCTGATGTCGCCGTTCATGAAGGCGTTGCGGGTCATGTCCGCGACGCGGACCATGGCGGCGATCGTGCGGCGGCCCTCGGGCGTGTCGTACTCGGGCGTCTTGGAGAGGACGATCTCCTGCTCCACGTCGTGGCTCAGGTAGTTGAGCGTGGCCACGATGTTCCAGCGGTCCATCTGGCCCTGATTGATCTGCTGGGTGCCGTGGTAGAGGCCGGTCACGTCGCCGAGGCCGATGGTGTTGGTGGTGGCGAACAGGCGGAACGACGGGTTCGGCCGGATCACGCGGTTCTGGTCGAGCAGGGTGAGGCGGCCCTGCGCCTCCAGCACGCGCTGGATGACGAACATCACGTCCGGGCGGCCGGCGTCGTACTCGTCGAACACGATGGCGATGGGGCGCTGGAGCGCCCAGGGCAGCATGCCCTCGCGGAACTCGGTGACCTGCTTGCCCTCGCGCAGGACGATGGCGTCCTTGCCGACGAGGTCGATGCGGCTGACGTGGCTGTCGAGGTTCACGCGCACCAGCGGCCAGTTGAGGCGGGCGGCGACCTGCTCGATGTGCGTCGACTTGCCGGTGCCGTGGTAGCCCTGGACCATGACGCGGCGGTTGTGGGCGAAGCCGGCGCAGATCGCGAGCGTGGTCTGCGGGTCGAAGCGGTAGGCCTCGTCGATCTCCGGCACGTGCGGGTCGGGCGTGGAGAAGGCCGGCACCGTCATGTCGCTGTCGACGCCGAAGACCTCGCGGATGGAGACCTGGCGGTCGGGGGCGAGCTGCAGCAGCGGGTCGTGCAGCGGGTGCGAGGCGGCGGCGGTGTCGGCGTCGAGCATGGGGCGATCAGATAAGGAACGCGCGGGGGAAGGTCGAGGGTCCTGCGGCGGTGCAGAGACTTGGTGTCGCGACAGCGCGCGAAGTCGCGCTGATCGGCCTTACACCTCTTGGCGGATTGAAGCGCTCGGGTCCGGCTCACTCAAGGACGGCCCAGAGGGCCGCCGCGGGGCGGCCGCGCCGGCGGCGCGGTCCTTGACTGAGCCGGACCCGAGCGCAGCCTCGCCATCAAGAGGTCTAAGGCGAGGGCCGCCGCCGCGGCCTCTTCTCACTGATTGCGGATGGCGTCGGGCGCGGCCCTTTACAGCCGAGCTGCGCGGGCGTAATAACTGACCGGTCGGTTAGTTACGGAGCTGCGTAGTGACCGAGTCCCCTCTCCCGAAGTTCAGGCGGCGCAAGGCCGAGCGGCCCGGCGAGATCGTGGCCGCGGCGCTGGACGTGTTCGCCGAGAAGGGGTTCGCCGCGGCGCGGCTGGACGAGATCGCCAGGCGCGCGGGCGTCAGCAAGGGCGCGCTCTACCTCTACTTCGAGACCAAGGAGGACCTGTTCCGCGCCGTCGTCCACGACGTGGTGGCGCCGAAGGTGCGGCCGGTGGCGGAGGGCGCCGCGGCGATGGACGCGCCGTTCGAGGTGGTCATCCGCGCCGCGCTGGGGCGGCTGGCCGGCTTGCTCAACAGCGACCGGCGCGTCGGCGCGGTGGCCAAGGTGGTGATCGGCGAGAGCCGCAACTTCCCGGAGCTCGCCCGCATCTGGAAGGAGAACGTGCTGCTGCCGGGAATCACCACCATGACCGGGGTGATCGCGCGGGGGCAGGCGCGGGGCGAGGTGAAGCCGGGGGACCCGCGGCTCTACGCCTTCGGATTCATCGGCCCGGTGCTGGTGAGCATGCTCTGGCGCGAGACCTTCGTGCCCGTGGGCGCCGAGCCGATCGATGTGGAGCGACTGGTCGAGCAGCATCTCGACGCCGTCCTGGGGGGCCTGCTGACATGAAACCGCCGAAGCCGCTGATCGCGCTGGTGCTGGTGGGGGGCGTGGCGGGCGCCCTGTGGTGGTTCACCGTGCGCGGGGAGGCGCGGACGGGGACGCTGTCCGGCTACGTCGAGGGGGAGCCGATCTACCTGGCGGCGCCGGTGAGCGGGCGCGTGGCCGCGGTGTACGTGCGCGAGGGCGAGCGGGCGGCGGCGGGCGCGCCGGTGTTCCTGATCGACCCGTCGGTGCAGCAGTCGCAGGAGCAGCAGGCGGCCGCCGCGCTGGACGCTGCGCGGGCGCGGGCGGAGGACCTGAGGAAGGGGCAGCGTCAGCCGGAGCTCGAGGTGTTCGACGCTGAGACGCTGGCGGCGCAGGCGCAGCTGCGCGAGGCGGAGGCGGAGTACGCGCGCATCGCGCCGCTGGTGCGGCGAGGCATCTACGCCCCGGCGCGGCTCGACCAGGTGCGGGCGGCGCGGGACACCGCGCGGGCGCAGCTGGCGGCGATCCGGCAACGGCGCGAGGTCGGCACGCTGGGCGGGCGGCAGGACGCGATCGTGGCGGCCGAGGCGCAGGCGGCCCAAGCCGAGGGCGCGGTGATGGAGGTGCGCCGGCGCATGGCCGACCTGCGGCCGAGCGCGCCGGTCGAGGCGCGCGTGGAGGAGGTGTTCTACCGGCCCGGCGAGTGGGCGGCGGCGAACCAGCCGGTGGTGTCGCTGCTGCCCGACGGCGAGGTGAAGCTGCGCTTCTTCGTGCCGGAGCGGGAGGTGGCGCGGTACCGCCCCGGCCGCACCGTGCGGTTCAGCTGCGACGGCTGCGGCGGGCAGCGGCAGGCGCGGATCACCTGGGTGAGCCGGCGGCCGGAGTTCACGCCGCCGGTGATCTACAGCCGGGACAGCCGGGATCGGCTGGTGTTCCTGGTGGAGGCGGCGCCGGAGAACCCACGGTCGCTCAACCCGGGGCTACCGGTCGACGTGGCGCCGCTGTCGTCATGAGCGCGCCCGTCATCGATGTCACCAGGCTGAACAAGAGCTTCGGGGCGCGTCACGTGGTGCGGGATTTCGCACTGACGCTGGAGAAGGGGCGCATCTGCGGCTTCCTGGGCCCCAACGGCGCGGGCAAGACGACGACGCTGCGCATGCTGTGCGGGCTGCTGACGCCGGACAGCGGCGAGGGGACGGTGCTGGGCTTCGACGTGGTGCGCCAGGCGGCGGAGCTGAAGCGGCGCGTGGGCTACATGACGCAGAAGTTCTCGCTCTACGAGGACCTCACCATCGAGCAGAACCTCGCCTTCCAAGCGCGGGTGCACCAGCTCGACCGTCGGCGCGAGCGCGTGGACGAAGCGCTGGTGAGGCTCGGGCTGCAGGAGCGGCGAAAGCAGCTCGCGGGGCAGCTCTCCGGCGGGTGGAAGCAGCGGCTGGCGCTGGCGGCCTCGACGCTGCACGAGCCCGACCTGCTGCTGCTGGACGAGCCGACGGCGGGGGTGGATCCGGAGGCGCGGCGCACCTTCTGGGACGAGATCCACGACCTCTCCGGGCGGGGCCTGACCGTGCTGGTCAGCACCCACTACATGGACGAGGCGGAGCGCTGCCACGAGATCGCGTACATCGCCGCGGGCCGCCTGCTGGCGCGCGGCACGGCGGAGGCGGTGATCGGCGGCTCGCGGCTGGTGACCTTCCGTGCGGAGGGGCCGGGCGCCGACCGGCTCGGGCCCGAGCTGCGGGCGCACCCCGGCGTGGAGATGGCGGCGCCGTTCGGGCTGGCGCTGCACGTCAGCGGGCGCGACCGCGCGGCGCTGGAGCGGGCGATCTCGCCCTACCGGCGGCCGCCGCTGGTGTGGACCGAGACGCAGCCGACGCTGGAGGACGTGTTCATCCAGCTGATCCACGACCTCAGGCTGGAGGCGGCGTGATGTTCTCCGCGACGCGCGCCTGGGCCGTGCTGGTGAAGGAGTTCATCCAGCTCACGCGCGACCGGCTGACCTACGCGATGATCCTGGCCATGCCGATCGTCCAGCTGCTGCTGTTCGGCTACGCCATCAACGACGACCCGCGGCGGCTGCCGACGGCGGTGCTGGTGCAGGACAACGGCGCCTTCTCGCGCTCGATCCTGTCGTCGCTGCAGAACTCGACCTACTTCGACGTGGCGGTGCAGGCGCGCTCGGTCGCGGAGCTGGAGCGGGCGCTGGCGCGCGGCGAGGCGCAGTTCGCGGTGGTGATCCCCGCCGACTTCACGCGGCGCGTGGTGCGCGGGGACAGGCCGCAGATCCTGGTCGAGGCGGACGCGTCCGATCCCTCGGCGACGAGCGGCGCGCTGGCGGCGCTGGCCAACCTGGCGCCGCAGGCGCTGGCGCGGGACCTCACCGGGCCGGTGGGCGCGCGCCGGGCGGGCGCGCAGCCATTCGAGGTGATCGTGCACCGGCGGTACAACCCGGAGGGCGTCACCGCCTACAACATCGTGCCGGGCCTGCTGGGCGTCATCCTTTCGATGACGCTGGTCATGATGACGGCGCTCGGCATGGCGCGGGAGCGCGAGCGCGGCACGATGGAGAGCCTGCTGGCGACGCCGGCGCGGCCGCTGGAGGTGATGGTGGGCAAGCTGTCGCCCTACGTGCTGGTGGGGCTGGTGCAGTCGGCGGTGTTCCTGATCCTGGCGAAGCTGCTGTTCGACGTGCCGATGGCGGGCGGCTGGCTGGCGCTGGTCGCGGGACTGCTGCTGTTCATCACCGGCTCGCTGGCGCTGGGCTTCCTGATCTCGACCGTGGCGAAGACGCAGCTGCAGGCGATGCAGATGAGCTTCTTCTACATCCTGCCGTCGATCCTGCTCTCCGGCTTCATGTTCCCCTTCCGCGGCATGCCGGACTGGGCGCAGGCGCTCGGGACCGCCATCCCCGTGACCCACTTCCTGCGTGTCGTGCGGGGCTCACTCCTGAAGGGCACCGAGCTGGTGGACGCGTGGCCCAGCCTATTCGCGCTGACGGTGTTCGTGCTGGCGGTGAGCACGCTGGCGCTGATGCGGTACCGGACGACGCTCGACTGACGGTGGTGGCGGCGAGCGCCGGGTCCTAAGCTGGGCCTCCAGTAGGGGACCTCCATGCGCGACCAGACGGAGATCGGCGAGCGCGTGCTGTTCGAGCCGCCGACGATCAAGCCGCCGCCGGGGCCGATGGGCACCCTGGAGGCGCTGGCGGCGCTCAATCGCAACATGCTGGAGGTGCTGGACGAGGGGCTGTTCCACAGCCGCTTCCGGAGCTTCCGCTGGCTCGGGCGGACGTACCACCAGATCATGGACCCGGAGCTGATGCAGGCCGTCCTGCTCGACCATGCCGACGACTTCCCGAAGTCGGCGCTGCAGCAGCGGGTGCTGCGGCCGGCGGTGGGCGACAGCGTGCTGACGGTGGAGGGCGCCGAGTGGCGGCGGCAGCGGCGGGCGGCGGCGCCGGCTTTCCGCAACGATGCCCTGCTGCGCATGGTGCCGGCGATAGCGGACGTGGCGGAGGAGACGGCGGCGCGGCTCGGCGAGGCTTCGCGGGCGGGCGCCGTGGACATCGCGCCGGAGATGGTGCGCGCGACGCTACA
>DASVVG010000147.1:0-1607 GCA_036386655.1 Caulobacteraceae bacterium
AGTTCCGTCAAGGCCCTGAGCGTTTCGGCACAATAAAGCGCCGCGGCTTTCTGTTCATCAGTCCATTCAAGCTCGCGCATCACGTCTCCTAGCACTACCTGGGCAGTATTCGATCTGATGGTGGTCGGAACCTGCGTCGGCAATGCGGGCAGCAGATCGGTGGGACAAGCTCAGCGAACAGCCGCGCCATGATGGCGCGCCGCACGGCCGGCAGGCTCGGCGATGGTGGCGGTCCCGGAATACAGGCCCGCATTTTTCCCCGACCTCGCCGGGCGCTGCCCAGCAAGGCGACGATGCTGCAGATAGGCGAAGGCCATGCAGGTCATCAGCGCGTGCCGGTGAAGGCCCGTCCAGGACCGGCCCTCGAAGTGGCCTAGACCCAGTTCTTGTTTGAGCTGCTGGTGTGCCTGCTCGCACACCCAGCGGGCCTTGATGGCGGCGGCGAGGGCGTGCAGCGAGGTGCGCGGCGGCAGATTGCTGAGATAGTATTTGCGCTCACCATTCGAGCGCCACTCGCCCACCAGCCCGTCGAGGGCAGTGCCCTCGACCGTCGCCCGGCAGGTGGCGGTTGTTCGCCCAGGTCTTGCCGTCACCAACCCGGACGCGGGTGGCCGCGAACCGTGCCGCGAGAGGGCCCTTGGTGCCCTGGCGCCAGGTCACCCGCCGCCACGGCAGGTCGGCCAGCACCGCCTCGGCCTCGCGCGGCTCTTGGTCCGGCACCGGGCGCCGCTTGCGGCCGGTGGGTGGGACCAGCTGGACATCGGCGGCATAGACCTTCTGGTTGCGCGGGATGCCAACCGCCCAGGTCAGGCCACGCTTGCTCAGCTCTCGGCGGAAGGCGGCACTCGCCCCGTAGCCGGCATCGGCCAGCACGACGCCGAAGCGCACCTCGGCCGCGATGAGCCGGTCCAACTCGGCCAGCGCGATCGCGCCCTTGGCTCGGGCCACCACCTCGTCCTCCGGCACGCCGGCCGCCGCGCAGCGCTCGGGATCGCGGGTCCACTCCGCCGGCAGGAACAGCCGCAGCCCGACAGGGACGGGCACCTCCTGTCCCGCCAGGGTCAGCGAGACCAGCGCCTGGCAGTTCGCCTGCTTGCCCAGCTGACCGCAGTACTGCCGCGCCACGCCCACCGAGAGCATGCCCTTCTTCGGCAGCGCCGTGTCGTCGATCACCAGCGCCGCCTTCGGCCCGCCCACCAGCTGGTCCGCCTGCTCGGCCAGCACTCGCCATAGCGGTGCGTCGTCCCAGGCCGGGCTGGCGATGAAGTGCTGCAGCTGATCATGGCCCGACAGCCCCAGGCTGGCCGCCATCGGCTGCAGGCTCTTGCGCTCGCTCGGACCCAGCAGGCCACGCAGGTAGAGCGGCGCCCAGGCCCGTCGCTTCTTGTGCCCGAGCGCCGCGAGAAACGGCTCCAGCCAGCGATCGAGATCGCTTCCGATGCCGTCAACTCCTGCCATCACCACCTCTCACCACGTTCGCCGACGAGCAAGATGGGGGCTGCAAAGCCTGACTTGAAGTGCCCAGGTAGTGCTAGCATCGGCACCGTCCCCTGGCAGCGAAGGGACGGGAGGAACCAGTCCGGCACGGAAGACCAGCCCATGGAGCA
>DASVVG010000148.1:0-22916 GCA_036386655.1 Caulobacteraceae bacterium
CGCGCGAAGCGAGGGGAGGGTGCTGAGCCCGGTCGAGCTGGCGCCCAGGCCCGTCGTCGTTCCGGAACCCCGGGCGGCCGTGGAGGTCGATCCGGTTGTGGAGCTGCTGGAGGCGCTGCTCAGCCCGCCGGTCATGCCCGCCGCGCCGCCGCTCGTGGAGCCGGCGCCCGTCGTCCCGGTCGTCGAGGCTCCGCCGGTCGTGGCGCTGGTTCCGGAGGTCGCCGCGCCCGTCGGCGGCATCGGGGCGCCCGTGCTCCCCGTCGCGCCCGTCGAAGCCGGCGTGGTCGTCGCGCCCGCGCCGGTGGTCAGGCCGGAAGTCCCGGTCGTGGCGCCCGTCGTTCCGCTCGCCGCACCGACCGCGCCGCCGCGCGTACCCGCGCCGCGTCCGCCGGTCGTGCCCGCTGCGCCCGTGCGGCTGCGCGAGCCCGTGGCGCCTGTCGCGCCGGTGGTGCTGCGGCCGCGTCGACCCGTGCCGGAGCCGGGATCGTCGGTGTTGGACATGTGGCCCTCCTCGCCATCGAGAGCGGCCGGCCCGTTCGGGCCGCTAAAGCCGCGCTTTCGCTCTGGAACACGGCAGTCGTGTTCCGGTTGCCGAAACGATAAACGCCCGCAGTCGCCTGCGGGCGCTCATTCCCTCGCAACGGGAAAAGTCGCTCAGCTGTGCGTTTCGGAGTTGTTGCCGCGCTCCTGGCCGGCGTTGCGGCCGCCGCGCGAGTTCTGCCCGCCCTTGCGGCCGGCCTGGGCCGCGAGCTCCCGATCCTGCGAGAAGCTGCGCTTCTCCTGCGGCACGCTCTGACCGCCTTTGCTGGCGATCTCCCGCTGGCGGGCGGCGTCCATGGACGCAAAGCCCCGCGTGGACTTCCGGGGCGTGTCGCTACGTTCCTGCGCCATCATTGACTCCTTGGTGTCGGAAAGCCGGCGTCGGCTGGATGTTGCCCTGCCTGAACACCGTCTGCGGCGAAGCTGTTCCGGTTAACCACCATGAATTTTCGCTCCCGGCGTGTGGCCGCGCGTCGCGGCGCCGCTCAGGCCACGATCTCTCCCATGTTCGGGTGGAGCACCTGTCCCGTCATGGCGGAGTTGGTCGGCTCCGCGAGGAACACGAAGCTCGGGGCGATCTCGTCCGGCTGGCCGGCGCGGCCCATCGGGCTGTCCTTGCCGAACTCCTTCACCTGCTCGGCGCTGAAGCTGGCCGGGATTAGCGGCGTCCACACCGGACCCGGGGCCACGCCGTTCACGCGGATCTTCTTGTCCACGAGCTGCTGCGACAACGCCCGCACGAAGGCCAGCTGCGCGCCCTTCGTGGACGAGTAGTCGACCAGCTTCTCGCTGCCGCGGAAGGCGGTGATCGAGGTCGTCACGATGATCGAGGAGCCTTCCTTCAGGTGCTTCAGCGCGGCCTTCGCCACGAAGAAGGCGCTGAAGATGTTGGTGCGGAAGGTCTTGGTGAGCTGCTCCTCGGTGATGTCCTCTAGGGTGGTCTGCACGTGCTGCTCGGAGGCGTTGAGGACGACGATGTCGAGCCGCCCCAGCTCCGAGACCGTGCGCTCCACCGCCTCCCGCGAATGGCTTTCGCTGCCGAGGTCGCCCGGGATCACGACGCAGCGGCGTCCTTCCTTCTCCACCAGCGTCTTCACGCGCTCGGCGTCCTGGTGCTCGTCGAGGTAGGCGATCGCGACGTCCGCGCCTTCCTTGGCGTAGTGGATGGCCACGGACTTCCCGATGCCGCTGTCGCCGCCGGTGATCAGCGCCACCTTCCCCTGCAGCTTGCCGGCCGCCTTGTAGTTGCGCGCCTCGTCCTCGGGCCGCGGCGTCATCTCGGCTTCGATGCCGGGCTGCTTCTCCTGCTCCTGGGGCGGGAAGCTCTGCTCTTCGCTCACTCGGATGTCCTTCGTCTCAGTCGGGGTTCGGAATGGCGGCGCCGTCGTCGCCGAACGGCGCCTGGTCGGGGATTTCCTGCGGCGCGTCCGGGCCCGTTTCAGGTCCGGTTTCGCCGGGGGCGTACTCTGGCTCGCCCCCGGGTTCGCCGGTGAAGGGTGCGTGCGCTGGGATGTCGGTGGGCATGGCGGCCTCCTCGGCCTGCTGTCCCCTCACAACGCCGCCGCCGCCATAGGGTTCGGCAGGGTCTGAAGAGGAACCAAGCTCGGCTGAAACGGTTGATGCGCCGAGGGCCACGAGGCTCTGCACCGGAGAGATTTTCCATGACCGACGTGACCAACAACGGCGCCGGCCAGACCGCTGACCAACGCAGCCCGCTGGCCGGCATCCAGAACGCGGCGCAGACCGCCGCTTCGGAGCTGAGCACCCGCGCCGGCGCGGCCCGCGAGTGGGCCACCCACCAGAGCGACATCGCCCGTCAGACCGTGGTGGAGCGTCCCTTCGCTTCCGCCGGCGCGGCCTTCGCCGCCGGCCTGGTCTTCGGCCTGCTGCTCGCCCGCCGGTAGGCCACGGCGCATCGCTGATCGTCAGAGGTCCCGGGGCGCGGCTCCGGGACCTTCAGCTCGTCTGAACGTCAGCCGCTGCGCACCAGGCGCAGGAACTCCTCGCGGGTTCGGTGGTCCTCGCGCAACACGCCCAGGAAGGTGCTGGTCGACAGGCTGGCGCCCGGCGTGTTCACCCCCCGCAGCGTCATGCAGTGGTGCTCGGCCTCGATCACCACGCCGACGCCCTTCGGCCGCAGCACCTCCTGGATCGTCTCCGCGACCTGGGCGGTGAGCTTCTCCTGGATCTGCAGCCGCCGCGAGAAGCCGTGCACCACCCGCGCCAGTTTCGAGATTCCCACCACCCGGTCGGTGGGCAGGTAGCCCACGTGCGCCCGGCCCAGCACCGGCAGCATGTGGTGCTCGCAGAAGCTGACGAAGCGGATGTCCCGCAGCACGATCAGCTCGTCGTAGCCGCCGACCTCCTCGAACGTCCGTTCCATGTACGCCCGCGGGTCCGTCTCGTAGCCCACGAAGAGTTCGCGGTAGGACCGCGCCACCCGCGCCGGCGTGTCGAGCAGCCCCTCGCGCGCCGGGTCGTCGCCCGCCCAGCGGATCAGGACCCGGATGGCGTCCTCGACCTCCTGCGGCGAAGGCTTCTCGCTGAGCCGGGGGCAGGGGGCCACCTCGGGCGCGTTCCCCACGCTCTGGCGCTGGAAGGAGAGGTCGTCGTCAGCCATGCAGCCTCCTGCGGCGGCTTGCGCCGGCCGCCGGTTTACGCGCTAGAAGCGGCCGGGCAACCCCGCTCGCTCCAGGAGAGGCGATGCCCGGCCCCGACGGCCTCCCGACCGCCGCCTTCACGCCGCGCCAGCTGCGCGACGCCTTCGGCTGCTTCGCGACCGGCGTGACGGTGCTGACCACGCTCGACGAGGGCCGCCCGGTCGGGCTCACCGCCAACTCCTTCACCTCGGTCTCCCTCGATCCGCCGCTGGTCCTCTTCTGCCTCGACCGCCGCTCGACCAGCCTGCCGGCCTTCGAGCGCGCCGAGCACCTCGCGGTGAACGTGCTGCACGCCGGCCAGGAGGCGCTGTCGATGCGCTTCTCGCGCCGCGAGCCCGACCGCTTCGCCGACACGCCGTGGGTCCCCGGCCGCGCCGGCATGCCGCTGCTCGCCGACGCCATGGCCGTCTTCGAGTGCCGGCGGGAGTCGGTCGAGGACGCCGGCGACCACCGCCTGTTCCTGGCGCGGGTCGAGGCCGTCGCCTGCGACGCCTCCTACGACCCGCTGGTCTTCTTCCACGGCCGGTATCGCAGCGTGCACGTGCCCGAGTGAGCGGCGTCTGGCTCGACGCGATGCTAGGCGACGAGCGCCTTCCGCCCGCCTTCCGGGAGCAGGTCGCCTTTGTCTACGAGCCCCTCGCCGACGCCCTGGCTGCGGAGGCCGCCCACGGCGTTCGCGTCGTCGGTGTTTGCGGCCCGCAGGCGAGCGGCAAGTCCACGATGACCGCGGTCCTCGCCAGGCTGCTGGGCGAGCGCGGCCTCCGCGCCGGGACGGTCGCCCTCGACGACCTGTACCTTCCGCTGGCCGATCGCCGCACGCTCGCCGAGCAGGTCCACCCGCTGCTGCTGACCCGGGGCGTGCCGGGCACCCACGACGTGGAGCTGGGCCTGCGGCTGCTCGACGACCTGCTCGGCGCGGCGACCGTCCGCATGCCGCGCTTCGACAAGGCCGCCGACGACCGCGCGCCGGAGGACGGCTGGACCGTTTACGCGGCCCCCGCCGACGTGGTCCTCTTCGAGGGCTGGTGCGTCGGCGCCCGCGCGCAGCCCGAGTCTGTCCTGGCCGAGCCGACGAACGCGCTCGAGGCGGACGAGGACCCGGACGGGCGCTGGCGGCGCTGGGTGAACGCGCAGCTCGCGGGACCGTACCAGCAGCTGTTCGGTCGTCTCGACCGGCTCGTCTTCCTCCAGCCGCCGGGGTTCGAGACCGTCCTTAGCTGGCGGCTCCAGCAGGAGCACAAGCTCCGCGACCGGCTACGCGCAGCCGGCGGCGACATGCGACGGTCGATGACCGACGCCGAGGTCGGGCGCTTCGTCAGCCACTACGAGCGACTCACCCGCTGGGTGCTGTCGGAGATGCCCGCGCGCGCCGACTGGTTGATCCGGCTCGACGCGGACCGCCGCGGCGCGCTCACATCGCGCACGTGAGGCCGCCAGCATGAGACTGCGCCAGATCGAGGTGTTCCACGCTGTCTACCGCAGCGGCTCCATCAGCGCCGCCGCGCGCGAGCTGAACGTGTCGCAACCGTCGGTCAGCAAGGTGCTGAAGCACGCCGAGGATCAGCTCGGCTTCCCCCTCTTCACCCGGGTGCGGGGCCGGCTAGCCCCGACCGACGAGGCGCACGCGCTCTTCCGCGAGGTGAAGGACGTGTTCGAACGCCTGGCCTCGCTCCGGCAGGCCGCCAGCAACCTCAAGGCGCGGGAGGGCGGCCACATCCGCCTCGCCGTGCTGCCGGCCCTCGGCCTCGGCGTCGCGCCCGAGGCCATCGCCCGTTTCCGTGCTGCGCACCCGAGCGTCACCTTCGACGTGCAGACGCTGCACCACGATGACGTGCTCCGTTCGCTCTACGAGCGGGAGAGCGACGTCGCCGTCGTCTTCGAGCCCGCCGAGCACCCGCGTCTGTCCACCCTGCAGGTCGGCTGCGGCGAGGTGATGCTGCTCTTCCGCAAAGGCGAGTTCGGCCCCGAGCCGCCGCCGCGGCTCGACCTCGGCCTGCTCGCCGACCGCGACTACGTGGGTTCGGGCGCCACCGGTCCCGTCAGCGACGTCTTCGCAGCGGAAGCCGAGCGCCGCCGCCTGGTCGTCCGCGAGGTGATCACCGTCGGCACCTTCTACATGGCCATTCCGCTCGTGCGCCTCGGCGTCGGCGTCTCCGTCGTCGACGAGTTCACCGCCCGCTCCGGCCTCTCGTCAGACCTCGAGTTCCGCCCCCTCGATCCGCCGCTCACCTTCGGCGTCCACTGCGTCCACCTGGAGGACCGGCCGCTCTCCCACTTGGCGCAGAGCTTCGTCGAGGTGCTGCGCACAACCATCGCGGGTCTCACCGGCGGGGCATAACCTCCCGCTATACGCTCCCGCCGAAACGGAATTGGAGCCGGCCAAGCTGCTGGGCCATTTACTGATGCCGTGCTCGTCGCCGACGCGAGGCCCCAGGAATGATCCCGAGCCCGTACCTCCTCTACCTCGGCGGCGCGAAGGACCCCCTCGCGATCAAGACGGCGCGCGGCGTCGCCGTCTGGCGGCCGGAAGCGTGCGTGGGCCAGCACCGCCGGCCCGGCGCGGAGGTGACCCTGGACCTCCCCGACATGGGCTTCGACGAGGCCGTAGCGCGCGGCGCTCGGACTCTGATCCTGGGCGAGGCCAACGCCGGCGGCGTGCTCTCCGAGGCCACGATCCCGGACGTGGTCGCAGCCCTGAAGGCGGGCCTCGACGTCGCCTCCGGGCTGCACCAGCGGCTGAAGGACGTCCCTGCCATACGCGAGGCCGCGGCGCGCACCGGCCGCACCCTCTTCGACGTCCGCGAGCCGCCGGCGGACCTGCGCGTCGGGAACGGCCGCACGCGCGCCGGTTGGCGGCTGCTCACCGTCGGCACCGACTGCTCGGTCGGCAAGATGTACACGAGCCTGGCGCTGGAACGCGGGCTGCGCGCCCGCGGCGTGGCCGCCGACTTTCGAGCCACCGGCCAGACGGGCATCCTGATCTCCGGCTCCGGCGTCCCGGTGGACGCCGTGGTCGCCGACTTCATCTCGGGCGCGGTGGAGCAGATCTCGCTGCCGCGCAGCGACGGCGGCTGGGACGTCATCGAAGGGCAGGGGTCGTTGTTCCATCCCTCCTACGCGGGCGTGTCGCTGGGGCTCCTTCACGGCGCCCAGCCCGACGCGATCGTCCTCTGCCACGAGCCCGGACGGCCGCACATGCGCGGCATCCCCGACCGTTCCCTGCCGGACCTGCGCACGTGCCTCGAAGCGAACCTGCAGGCGGCGCGCCTGACCAACCCCGGAGTCGTCCCCGTCGGCGTCGCCTTGAACACGTCCCGTCTCGAATCGGACGAACGTCGCCGCGTGCTCGAGCGTACGGCGGCTGATCTCTCGCTGCCGTGCGTCGATCCGGTGGTGACCGGCGTCGAGCCGGTCCTGGACAGGTTGCTGGAATGCTTCGCCTCACGGCCGCGCGCGAGCGCCACCGCCTAGCCGCACCCTTCCGGATCTCGCGAGGCGTCAAAACCGAGATCGAGGTCGTGGCGGCCGAGATCGCGGGCGGTCCCGCCGTCGGCCGAGGGGAGGGCGTGCCCTATCCACGCTACGGCGAGAGCCCGGCGGCCGTGCTGCAGCAGGTCCTGTCCCTTGCCTGCGAGGTGGAGCGCGGCCTCACACGGCGGGAGCTGCTCGAGGCCCTCTCGCCCGGCAGCGCGCGGGCGGCCGTCGACGCCGCCCTCTGGGACATGGAGGGCCGCGCCCTCGCCGCCGGGGCCGCTCCTGCGCCGGTGGTCACGGCGCTCACCGTGAGCCTCGACGAGCCCGCCGCGATGGCCGTGGCGGCGGCCGCCCTCGCGCACGCGCCGCTGCTCAAGGTGAAGGTCGACGCCCGAGCGCCCGAGGCGCAGATCCGCGCCGTCCGCGCCGCCGCGCCGCGGGCTCGCCTGATCGTCGATCCTAACGAGAGCTGGTCCATCGACCTTCTGCGCGACCTGCAGGGCCTGCTCTCCTCGCTGGGCGTGGCGCTGGTCGAGCAGCCGCTGCCCGCGGAGGCGGACGAGGCGCTCGAGGGCTTCCCGGCGCAGGTGCCGATCTGCGCCGACGAATCCTGCCACGTGGCCGCGGACCTCGACCGCCTCGAAGGCCGCTACCAGGCGGTCAACATCAAGCTGGACAAGTCGGGCGGCCTCACCGCCGCGCTCGACCTGTACCGGGAGGCGCGCGCGCGTGGCCTGCTAGTCATGGTAGGTTGCATGATCTGCACGTCGCGCTCGATCGCGCCGGCGCAGGTGCTCGCCGCCCGCGCCGATTTCGTCGATCTCGACGGGCCGCTCTGGCTCCGGCGCGACCACGCCGGAGGCGTGCGGTTGCAGGAGTCGCTGCTGCAGCCCGCGTCGGCGGAGCTGTGGAATCCCGGCGCCGCGGGCATGGCGCTCCATAGCCTCGGGCTATGAGACCCGGAACATTCGGAAACGGACGTTCCATGGCGCGCGCGAAGGGCATGCGCCAGAGTGTGGGGAAAGCGGCGCATCAGACGCCGCACGTCCAAGCAATTCGGGGAAGAGAATGCCTCACCTGTTCACGCGCGGCCTGAAGGCCTGCCTCCTCGGCGGCGCCTCCGCCGCCGTTCTCTGCGGCACCGCGGTCGCGCAGGAGCCGCCCAAGGCCACGGAAGACCCCGCGATCGCGCAGGTCCCGCGCCCGGCTCCGCAGCCCGCCGTTCCCGGGGATCAGATCGATCAGGAGTCTGCGGAGCGCGCGCAAGCTGAGGAAGAAGCCGCCGAGGTCGAGGAGCTCGTCGTCGTCGGCTCGCAGATCCGCGGCGCCCGCGTCACCGACGCCCTTCCGGTCACCGTTCTGGACACGGAGGACATCGAGAACACCGGCGCCACCAGCGGCGACGAGCTGTTCCGCTCGATCCCCCAGGCCGGCGACGTGGCCTTTACGGAGTCGCGCCAGACCGGCGGCATCAACGACGCCCGGGGCGACACCGCCTCGATCAACCTGCGGGCCCTCGGCACCGGCAACACGCTGGTGCTGATCAACGGTCGCCGCATGGTGCTCCACCCTGGCACCCAGTCGGAGAACCTGGTCCCGGTCGCCACCGTCAACGTCAACGCCATCCCGGTCATGGGCGTCCGTCGGCTCGAGATCCTTCGGGACGGCGCCGCCGCCATCTACGGCACCGACGCCGTCGCCGGCGTGGTCAACACGGTCCTCAAGAACAACTTCGAGGGCTTCACCATCCAGGCGGAGTACGGCCGTTCCGAAGGGACGGACGCCAGCGAGTTCGACCTGTCGTTCGAGGCCGGGCGCGACTTCAACGGCGGCAACACCAACGTGTCGGTCTTCGGCGCCTTCACCTCCCGGGAGCCGATGTTCGCGCGCGAGCGGCGCTACTCGCGCCACAGCGATCTCCGCCCGCTGGTGGTCGGCACACCGTTCGAGAACGACACCGACTTCAACAACACCAGCACCGACACGCCGTGGACTGAGATACTGCGCCTGAACCCGAACTTCACGCGCTCGACGACGGCGACCCGGGTCGGCACGACGCAGCTCACCACGACCACGAACAATGCATTCCACGTGCAGCCGTCGAGCAACCCGGGCTGCATCGGGCCGGGGCAGACGGCCGACACCTGCTACGACAACGGCACGCTCTCGACCGCCACTGAGGACGCCAACCTCCGCTACAACGACAATGAGTTCCGCACGCTGCTGGGCGAGGTGGACCGCGTGAACCTGTTCACCTTCATCAACCACGACTTCGCCAACGGAGTCGAAGGGTTCGCCGAAGTCGGGATGTTCTTTTCGGACTACAACTCGCAGCGTGAAGGCGACACGCCGCTCGCGACCCAACGGATCATCATCCCGGCCAACGCCTACTACAATCCGCTCGGCAGCGGCCCCGGTCGCATCGCGGGTCTCGGCACCAGCGTCCCTGCCGGAGGCGTGCCGGTCGAGATCCAGGACTACCGCCCGATCGACGTCGGCCCCCAGAAGATCAACGTCGACCAGAGCGTGGTGCGCTACCTCGCCGGTCTGCGTGGCGAGTGGCGCGGCTTCGACTGGGAAACCGCCTTCGTCTACTCGCGCGCGGAAACCACGGACACCATGAACGCCGTCAGCCTGACCGCCTTCCAGGCGGCGGTATCGGGCACCACGGCCGCCGCGTACAACCCGTTCAACGGCGGCGATCCGGCCAACCCCAGCGAGGGCGACAGCACGCCCAACAGCCAGGCCATCATCGACAGCTTCATGGTCGACGTGTCGCGCGACAGCTCGACGTCCCTCTCCATGGCGGACTTCCGCGTCTCGAAGCCCGACGTGTTCCGGCTGTGGGGAGGCGACGTGGGAATGGCCACCGGCGTGGAGCTGCGCCACGAAACGTACGCCGAGGATCGCGATGACCGACTCGACGGAACGATCATGTTCCAGGCGCTCGATCCCACCGCGGCGCCCACCAGCGACGTCATGGGGGTGAGCCCCACGCCCGACACCAAAGGCCAGCGCAACGTCGCCTCGGCCTTCATCGAGCTGGCCGTGCCGCTCGTCTCGCCCGAGATGAACATCCCGCTGGTGCGCTCGCTCGACCTGCAGCTGGCCGCGCGCCACGAGCACTACAGCCAGTTCGGCGGCGTGACGAAGCCGAAGGTCGCCGCGTCCTGGTACCCGGTCGAGTGGCTGCAGGTCCGCGCGGCGTGGTCGGAGGGCTTCCGCGCGCCCAACCTGCCGCAGCTGTTCGAGCGCGGCATCCTGCGCAGCAACACGCGCACCGACTGGATCCGTTGCGAGGCGGACCTGCGCAAGCCGCCCGGCACGCCCGGCCGCATCACCAACTTCGACGCCTGCGCCGAAAGCGTCAGCGTGCAGAGCAATCGCTCGGGCAGCGAGACGTTGCAGCCGGAAGACTCGGAGAACATCACTGTCGGCGCGGTGTTCCAGTCCACCTTCATCCCGGAGCGCTTCGGCGAACTGGTCCTGACCGTCGACTGGTGGCGAGTTCAGCAGGAAGGGATCGTCGGCATCTTCGGCGACGCCAACCAGCTCACCCTCGACTATCTCCTCCGCGTGCAGGGCAGCTCGAACCCGAACGTCATTCGGGCGGCGGTCACCGAGGAGGACATCGAAGACTTCGCCGGCAGCGGCCTCGCTCCCGCGGGCCAGGTCGTGCAGGTGATCGACAACTATGTGAACCTGTCCCCGCGCGAGGTGGAGGGCGTCGACTTCGGCGTCTTCTACGAGCTGGACGACACGCCGCTGGGCGACTTCGACTTCAAGTTCAACGCCGCCCACCTGCTCACCTTCTTCCAGCAGCCGGGGCCGTTGCAGGCGCAGCTGCTGGCGGCGCAGCAGGCGGGAACGATCAACTCGTTCGTGAACATCGTCGGCGCAGAGAACCTGATCCGTCAGAACGGCCGGCCCGAGTGGCGCTGGACGAGCTCGATCACCTGGCGCAACGGCGCCTGGGGCGCGGGCGTGTTCTCGAGCTACGTGGACCACGTGTTCGACACCGGCGCATCGCTCGCGGACGGCACCGACTTCCGCGTGGACGACTGGCTGACGCACAACGTCTACGCCCAGTACGAGATCGAAGGCCGCGGTTTCCTGGACGACACGCGTATCCGCGTCGGGGTGCGCAACGTCACCGACGAGGAGCCGCCGCTGGCCGACACGGAGGTGGGCTTCATCGGCGAGTTGCACTCGGCCCGCGGACGCTTCTGGTACGCGAGCCTGCGGAAGAGCTTCTGACCGCATGAGGCGTCGCTTCTTCCGCGCGGGGCTGCTGCCGGCGGCGTTGGCGGCGCTCGCAGCGTCAGGCGGGTGCGCTTCGCCGCCGCCTCCAGCGCTGACCGCGGACACCCTGCTGGTCGGGGGCTGGATCCACGACGGAAGCGGGGGGGCGCCTTACGCCGGGGACGTGGCGATCCGCGGCGAGCGCATCGTATTCGTCGGCGATGCCGCCCGCGCCGGGGTGACCGCCGCCCGCCGCATCGACGCGCGCGGGCTGATCGTCGCCCCCGGCTTCATCGACCCGCACACCCACTCCGGCTCCGACCTCGCCTCGGACGACGCCGGGGCACGCGCCGTCCTCAATCACCTGACGCAGGGGGTCACCACCGTCTTCATCGGCAACGACGGAGACGGCGAGCCGGATGTGGCGGCGCGGCACGCGGCGATGCAGGCGCGCGGCGTAGGGGCCAACGTCGGCAGCTTCGTCGGCTTCGGCGCGGTCCGCCGCGCGGTGGTCGGCGAGGCCGCTCGGGCCCCTTCGCCGGACGAGCTCGCGCGCATGAAGTCCCTGGTCGCGGGCGCCATGTGCCAGGGCGCGGTCGGCTTCTCCGCCGGCCTCTACTACGCCCCCCAGAGCTTCGCGAAGACCGACGAGGTGGTGGCGCTCGCTCGGGAAGCCGGGCCCCGCGGCGGCCTCTACGATACGCACCTGCGCGACGAGAGCTCCGACAACATCGGCCTGCTCGCCGCGGTCGATGAGGCGCTGGAGATCGGGCGCCGCGCCGGCCTGCCGGTCCACATCGCCCACATCAAGGCGCAGGGCGTCGACGTGCACGGACGAAGCGGCGACGTCATCGCCCGCATCGAGGCCGAGCGTGCCGCCGGCCGCCGCGTCACCGCCGACCAGTACCCCTGGCGCGCCTCCGGAACCCGCGTCTCGAACGCGCTCGTTCCGCGCTGGATGATGGACGGCGGCATGCCGGCTACACGCACGCGTCTGGCCGACGCTTCGCTCCGCCCGCGCCTGCTGCCCGAGATGGCCGACAATCTCCGCCGCCGCGGCGGCCCGGAGTCGCTGCTGATCACCTCCGGCCGGCACACGGGGAAGACCCTCGGCGCCGTCGCCACGGCGTGGAACGTCGAGCCGGTCGAGGCCGCGATCCGCATCGTCCGCGACGAAGGCGACGCGCGCGTCGCCTCCTTCAACATGACCGACGCCGACATCCGCAACTTCGCCGCCCGCCCGTGGGTCGTGAGCAGTTCGGACGCCACCAGCGGCCACCCGCGCCGCTTCGGCACCTTCCCGCTGGCATGGCGTAAGTTCGTGCGCGAGGAGGGGGTGCTCACGCCCGCGCAGTTCGTCCGCCGCTCCACCGGGCAGACCGCCGACATCTTCGGCCTGAAGGAGCGCGGCTACCTCCGCGAAGGCGCCTTCGCCGACGTCGTCGCCTTCGATCCCACCGCCTTCGCTCCACGCGCCGACTTCCAGAACCCGACGCTGCTCTCCGAGGGCGTGCGCTGGTTACTGGTCAACGGCTCCGTCGCGATCGAGGCCGGTGTTCCCACGCGCGCGCTGGCCGGCAAGGCGCTCGCGAAGTCCCTCCCGCCCGGAGCCGAGTGCGCCCGATGACCGAAGCCACTCCGCCGGTGTCCGACACGCCCGAAGCCGCTCCCGCGCCCCGCCGCGGCGTCGGGGCCTACGCTCACCGCTACTGGTTCGGCGTCACCCTGTGGAAGCGCATCCTCGCCGCTCTCATCGTCGGCGCGATCGTGGGCCTGCTCTGGGGCGAGGGCGCCGAGAGCATCCGCTGGATCGGCGACCTGTTCGTGCGGCTGATCCGTATGCTGGTGGCGCCGCTGGTCTTCATCATCATCGCCAGCGGCGTCGCGGCGCTCGGCGACACCCGGCGCCTGGGATCGCTCGGCGTGAAGACGATCGGCATGTACCTGGCCACCACCGCGGTGGCCGTGACCCTCGGCCTGGTCCTCGGAACGCTGCTGCAGCCCGGCGCGGGCGCGGAGCTCGCCGGCGCCGTCCCGAAGGCGGTCGGCACGCCCAAGCCGCCGGCGGAAATCTTCCTCGGCATCGTGCCCACCAACCCCATCAACGCGCTGGCGCAGGGAGACACGCTCGCCATCATCTTCTTCGCCATCCTGATCGGCGTCGGCGTGCTGATGAGCGGGGAGGCGGGGCGCCCCGTGGCGCAGGTGCTGGCCTCGGCCTCCGAGGTGCTGCTCAAGCTGGTCGGGCTGATCCTGGAGACGGCGCCCTTCGGCGTCTTCGCGCTGGTCGCCGTGGTGATGGGCACTCAGGGGCCCGAGACCTTCATCAACATCTTCCAGCTGGCGATCTGCGTCCTGATCGGGGCCACGATCCAGACGCTGGTCACCCACGGCTCCATCGTGCGTCTGCTGGCCTGGCTTCCGATCCTGCCGTTCTATCGCGGCGTCGCCGACGCCATCATGGTGGGCTTCTCCACCTCCTCGAGCGCCGCCGCGCTCCCGGTGGCGATCAAGGTCGCCGAGCAGAACCTCGGCATCAGGCCGGCCGTCTCCTCCACGGTGCTGCCGCTCGGCGCCACCATCGGCATGGACGGCACCGCCATGTACGTGGCGCTGCTCACCATGTTCTCCGCGCAGGCTTTCGGCATCGACCTCACGCTGGCCGACTACGCCCTTGTCGCCGTCACGACCACGCTCGTCTCCATGGGCGTGGCGCCCGTTCCCTCGGGCTCGCTGTTCGTGCTCGCTGCGGTGCTGAACGTGATCGGCGTCACGCCCGAGCAGACCGCCCTGGTCGTCGGCTTCATCCTCCCGTTCGACCGGCCGCTGGACATGATCCGCACCGTGCCGAACGTCACCTGCGACCTCTCGATCGCCACCGCCGTCGCCCGCTGGGAAGGCGAGATCGACGTCGACGAATACAAGAGCGCCAAGGACATCTGACCATGCAGCCGTTCCATCTCGCGTTCCCCGTCCATGACCTGCAGGCCACCAAGGCGTTCATCACGGACGTGCTGGGGGCCCGTGTCGGCCGCGAGTCCGAGAAGTGGGTCGACTTCGACTTCTTCGGCCATCAGGTGACCGCCCACCTCGACCCCGGCCAGAAGCCCGCGATCACCAACGAGGTCGACGGCAAGAAGGTGCCCGCCTTCCACTTCGGCGTGGTGCTCTCGTGGGACCAGTGGGAGGGGCTCGCCGCGCGCCTGAAGTCGAAGAACATCGACTTCATCATCGAGCCCTACGTCCGCTTCCAGGGGCAGGTCGGGGAGCAGGGGACCTTCTTCATCAAGGAGCCCTCCGGTAACGGCATCGAGTTCAAGTGCTTCCGCGACATGGGCCAGCTGTTCGCAGCCTGACCCGCACCCGATGATCCGTCGCTTCCTCGCGCTGCTCGCCGCCGCCTCGCTGGCGGTCGCGCCCGTCGCCGCCGCGCAGGAAACGGCGCGGACCGCCCGCCCCAGTCAACGAGGCCTGCTCGAGTATCCGAGCATCCACCACCCGGTCGTCAGCGACGGCGGCATGGTGGCAAGCCAGGACGACCAGGCCAGCGAGGCCGGAGCCGCGGTCCTGCGGCGCGGCGGCAATGCGGTGGATGCGGCCGTCGCCACCGCACTGGTGCTCGCGGTGACGCTGCCCCGCGCGGGCAACATCGGCGGCGACGGCTTCATGGTGCTGCACCTGGCCGACCGGAACCTCACCACCTCCATCGACTACCGCGGGGTGGCCCCGCAGGCCGCTCGCCTCGACATGTTCCTCGACGCTCAGGGACGTGAGAACGACGCCGTCTCGTCGGTCGGCTGGAAGGCGGCCGCCGTCCCCGGCACCGTCGCCGGGCTGTGGCTGGCGCACTCGAAGTACGGGAAGCGTCCGTGGGCGGAGCTCGTGCAGCCTGCGGTCGACATCGCCGAGAAGGGCATGCTGCTCAGCCACGACGAGAGCTTCGCCTTCGACTGGGGCCGCGAGCGGCTGTCCACCAGCCCGCAGGCGAAGCGCACGTTCTACAAGGCCGACGGCGGGCTCTACGCGCCGCGAGAGAGGCTGCGTCAGCCGGAGCTCGCCTGGACGCTGCGCCAGATCCAGCGCGGCGGCGCCGACGCCTTTTACCGGGGGCCCGTGGCGCAGCGGTTCGCCGCCGACATGCGCGCCAACGGCGGGCTGATCACCCTGCAGGACCTCGCGAGCTACCGGGCGATCGAGCGCCCGCCGCTGGTCGGCACGTACCGCGGGCTGACGGTCTACACGATGGCGCCGGCCAGCGCGGGCGGAGCGACCCTGCTCCAGATGCTGAACGTGCTCGAGCGCTTCGACCTGAAGGCGCTCGGCGTCGGCTCGGCCCAGTCGCTGCACCTGATGGCCGAGGCGATGAAGCTCGCTTACGCCGACCGCTATCGCTTCCTGGGGGACCCCGGCTTCGTCCGCGCGCCGGTGCGGGGCTTCATCTCCAAGCCCTACGCCGCTGAACGCGCGGCGCTGATCTCCGCCGACCGCGCGCGCAACACCGTCGAGCTGATGCCGGCCGGCGATCCGTGGCGGTTCGAGAGCCCGAGCACCACCCACTTCTCGGTGGTGGACGCGCAGGGCAACGCCGTCAGCAACACCTACACGCTGGGTTCGGACTTCGGCTCGGGCGTGTCGGTCGAGGGCGCGGGCTTCCTGCTCAACAACCAGATGAACAACTTCGCCCATACCGACGCCGCGGCCGCAGCGGCTCAAGGGCGCCCGGCGCCGCTCAACGCCATGGCCGGCGGCAAGCGCATGCTGTCGACCATGACGCCGACCATGGTGTTCCGCGATGGGAAGCCGTGGCTGGTGACCGGCACCCCGGGCGGCAGCACCATCATCGACACGATCCTGCAGATCATCGTCAACGTCGCGGACCACGGCCTCAACGTCGCCGAGGCCGTTCACCAGCCGCGCATCTTCCAGGGCGCGGCTCCAGGCCCGCTGAACGTCGAGCCCAACTTCAACCCCGACACGATCGCGCTGCTGAAAGCGAAGGGACACGTCGTCCGCCCGTACGAGACCATGGGCAGCGCCCAGTCGATCGTGGTCGAGAACAGCCGCGCCTACGGCGCCGCGGACCCCCGCCGCCCGGGAGCGCTCGCCGTAGCGCCGTGAGGCGCTGAAATGTCGAGGGAAATGGTGGACGCGGTAGGGATTGAACCTACGACCCCACCCGTGTGAAGGGTGTGCTCTCCCGCTGAGCTACGCGTCCGCCTCGGGAAGGGCGGTCATATATCGGGGCGGTCACCCCGCCGCAAGGAGACGTTCCGCCACGGCGGGAAGCTCGGCGTAGTCGTCGATCAGGGCGTCCGGCGCGAGGTCGGCCAGCGGGACCGAGCAGTATCCGAAGCTCACCAGCACGCAGGGCACGCCGGCGTTGCGCGCCGCGTTGAGGTCCGTCTCGCTGTCGCCGACCATCAGCGCCCGGGCCGGGTCCCCTCGGGCGGCGGCGATCGCCGTCAGCAGGTGACGGGCGTCCGGCTTGGCCGCCGGGGCCAGATCCGGGCCGATGACGCCTTCGAAGCGGGTGGTGAGGCCGAGGCCGTCCAGCAGGGCGACGGACAGGTCGGTCCGCTTATTGGTGCAGATCACGAAGCGGGCGCCCTGCGCCTGCAGAGCGTCGAGCGCGTCGAGCACGCCAGGGAACGGCCGGCTCTCCTGCACGATGCGGTCGCGGTAGACGGCCACGAAACGGTCGACCATCGCCTCTTCCCGCCCCAGGTCCCAGGGCCGCTGCGCCAGTTCGAAGCCGCGCCGGAGCAGCGCGCGGGCGCCGTGGCCGACGAGATGGCGGGCGCTAGCGACAGGGGCCGGGGGAAGGCCTTCCTCCTCCAGCATCGCGTTCAACGCGGCGATCAGGTCGGGCGCGGTGTCCACCACCGTGCCGTCGAGGTCGAAGGCGATGACGGCGTCGGTCAGGGGCATGCGGCGGTCCGGTGGCGGAGCGGCGCCCTCTTGGGCTAAAGCGGGCCGAGCCGCAACGCCGGAGTGTCCATGCCTTCTCGCGCCGCCGTCATCCTCGCCGCCGGCCAGGGCACGCGGATGAAGTCGCCCCTGCCGAAGGTGCTGCACCCCGTGGGCGGGCGGGCGATGCTGGACCGCGCGATCGACATGGCCGAGGCGCTGGGCTGCGAGCGAATCGTCGTCGTGGCCGGCGCCCACAGCCCCGCCGTGGCCGAGCACGCCCGGAGGCGGCTGGGGGAGGGCGGCGTCGCCATCCAGGACCCGCCGCTCGGCACCGGCCATGCCGTGCGCGCCGCCGAAGCCGCGCTGGCCGGCTTCGACGGCGACGTGCTCGTCACCTACGCCGACACCCCGCTGCTCACGCCCGAAGCCGTCGAGCCGCTGTTCGACCTCCGCGCCGCCGGCACCGACGTGGCCGTGCTGGGCTTCGACCCGCACGAGCCCGGGGCTTACGGCCGCCTGATCCTCGGCCCCGGCTCGACGCTCCTGCGCATTGTGGAGGCGAAGGACGCCAGCAAGGAGGAGCTCGCCGTCCGCCACTGCAACTCCGGCGTCCTGGCCGCGCCGGCCCGGCTGCTCTTCGAGCTGCTGGGCGAGGTCCGCAATGACAACGCCAAGCACGAGTACTACCTGACCGACGTGATCGGGCTTGCCCACGACCGGGGCCGGTCCACCCGAGTCGCCTTCGCCTCGGAGGAGGCGGTGATGGGCGTCAACAGCCAGGCCGAGCTGGCCGAGGCCGAAGCCGTTTTCCAGACCGCCCGCCGCGCCGAACTGATGGCGGAAGGCGTACGCATGACGGCGCCCGACACCGTTTGGCTCGCGTGGGACACCCGTCTCGGCGGCGGCGTCTCCGTTGAACCGAACGTGGTCTTCGGTCCCGGCGTGCGGGTCGACGGCCCCGCCGCGATCCGCGCCTTCAGCCACCTCGAGGGCTGTGTCGTGCAGGCGGGCGCGATCGTCGGGCCGTTCGCGCGCCTGCGCCCCGGCGCCGACATCGGCTCGGACGCCCACGTCGGCAACTTCGTCGAGGTGAAGAACGCGAGCCTAGGGCCGGGCGCCAAGGCCAACCACCTTGCCTACCTCGGCGACGGCACGGTCGGCGCGAAAGCGAACATCGGCGCGGGCGTCATCTTCTGCAATTACGACGGCTTCGAGAAGCACCGCACCGTGGTGGGGGAGGGCGCCTTCATCGGCTCCGACACCGCGCTCGTGGCTCCCGTCACCATCGGCGCGGGTGCCTACGTCGGCTCCGGCTCGGTGATCACCAAGGACGTCGCGCCCGACGCGCTCGCGCTCGAGCGCAACCAGCAGGTTGAGAAGCCCGGCTGGGCCGCCCGCTTCCGCGAACGCAAGCTCGCCGCCAAGGCCGCGCGCGCCAAAGACGCGACATGAGCGCCGACGCCCACAAGCGCGCCGCGGGCGAGGCCGCCGCCGCCATGGTCGAGCCCAACATGACCGTGGGCCTCGGCACCGGCTCCACCGCCGCCTGGTTCGTCCGCGCGCTCGGCGAGCGCGTGCGGTACGGCCTGCGCCTGCGCGGCGTACCCACGTCCGAGGCCACCGCCGAGCTGGCCCGCGAGCTGAACATCCCGCTCGTCGACCTCGACGAAGCCGGCGAGATCGACCTCACCGTGGACGGCGCCGACGAGATCGGCCCCGGCCTCGCGCTGATCAAAGGCGGCGGCGGCGCGCTGCTCCGCGAGAAGCTGGTCTGGCAAGCCTCGAAGCGCTGCGTCGTCATCTCCGACTCCACGAAGCGCGTGTCTCGCCTCGGCGCCTTCCCGCTCCCCGTTGAGGTGGTCCGCTTCGGCCACGCCACGACCGCCCGCCGCATCGCCAGCGCGCTGGGCGGCGCCGACTACGTCGCCCGGCCCCAGCTCCGCATGCGCGAGGGCGCCCCCTTCGTCACCGACGCGGGCGCCCTTATCTACGACCTGCCGTGCCGCTCCATCGCCGACCCGCAGGCCCTCGCGGCCGCGCTGAAGGCGATCACCGGCGTGGTCGAGCACGGCCTGTTCCTGGGTCTCGCGCACGAGGCGATCATCGCCTCCGACGAGGGCCTGGCGCGCGAAGCCGTGCACATCGGAAGGCGCTGATGGCTGATTACGACTACGACCTGTTCGTCATCGGCGCCGGCTCCGGCGGCGTCCGCGCCGCACGCCTCGCGGCGATGACCGGCGCCCGCGTCGCCGTCGCGGAGGAGGACCGCGTCGGCGGCACCTGCGTGATCCGCGGCTGCGTGCCGAAGAAGTTCATGGTCTACGCCTCGGAGTTCGCCCACCACTTCAGGACCGCCGAGGGCTACGGCTGGTCGAAGTGCGACCCGACCTTCGACTGGGGCGAGTTCATCACCAACAAGGACGTGGAGATCGCCCGCCTCTCGGGCATCTACGTCACCAACCTCACCAAGGCCGGCGCCGACCTCATCCATGAGCGCGCGCGCCTCGTCGACGCGCACACCGTCGAGCTGGCCAAGAGCGGTCGCCGCGTCACCGCCGACAAGATCCTGATCGCCGTCGGCGGCCGCCCCTGGCTGCCCGACGAGATCCCGGGGATCGAGCACGCCATCACCTCCGACCAGGCCTTCCACCTGCCCGAGCTGCCCAGGCGCGTGCTGATCGCCGGCGGCGGCTACATCGCCGTGGAGTTCGCCGGCATTCTCAACGGCCTCGGCTCGAAGGTGACCCTGGTCTACCGCGGCCCCAACCTGCTCCGCGGCTTCGACGAGGACGTCCGCGCCCATGTGGCCGGCGAGCTGGAGGAGCGCGGCATCCGCGTGGTCCTGGGAACGCAGCACGAAAGCCTGGAGAAGACCGCGACCGGGGTGGTCCACCACCTCACCAACGGCATGCGGCTCGAAACCGACGTCGCCATGTTCGCCGTGGGCCGCCGTCCGCACACCAAGGACCTCGGGCTCGAGAACGCCGGCCTGGCCGTGCGCGAGAACGGCGCGGTGATCGTCGACGACTACTCGCGCACCAACGTCGAAAACATCTGGGCCGTGGGCGACGTCACCGACCGCATCAACCTCACCCCGGTGGCCATCCGGGAGGCCGCCGCCTTCGCCGACACCGTGTTCCGCGGCGTCCCGACCACCTACGACCACGAGCTGGTGCCCACCGCCGTCTTCTCGCAGCCGCCCATCGGCACCGTCGGCATGAACGAGGCGGAGGCGCGCCACGCCTACGGGAAGGTGGACGTCTACCTCGCGCGCTTCCGGCCCATGAAGTACGCCTTCACCGGCGGACACGAGCGCTGCCTGATGAAGCTGATCGTGGAGCCCGCGTCGGACCGCATCGTCGGCTGCCACATCGTAGCCCCCGAGGCGCCCGAGATGATCCAGATGGCGGCCATCGCGGTGAAGGCCGGCGTCACCAAGGCGCAGTGGGACTCCACCACGGCGCTTCACCCGACGATCGCCGAAGAGATCGTCACCATGCGCGAGAAGTACGTCCCGCAAGAGCTCGCGGCCGCCGAATGATCGAGCTGTTGCGGGGACGCCGCGCCCCCGCCTGTCTGGCGCACGCGACGCCCTGGCGCGCCGGCGTGTACGCCGCCGCCTTCGGGCTCGTGCCGCTGCTGGCCTGGCTGTGGCCGCTCGGCTTCGCCGTCCTCGTCCCGGTCATGAGCGTCTTGCTGCTGCCGTTGTGGGCGAGGCCGCAGCAGGCCTGGCCGGTCGCCGCGCTCCTCTTCGCGCTCGCGCTCTGGGGGGCCGGTGCGCTCGGCTGGAGCCCCGCGCTCGCACGCGTCAGCCCGGATGATCCCGAGACGCAGTTCGCGCTGAAGCTGCTGATCCAGGTCGCGGCCTTCGGCTTCTTCGCCGCAGGCGCGGCGGGACTGTCCGGCACTGCCGCGCACCGCGCGATGACGGTGCTGGCGTTGGGACTCCTCGCCCTCGGGGTCGTGCTCGTGGTGGAGGGCGCTACCACCGCCGCCCTCTACCAGCAACTGCTCGCCGCCATGGGCGAACCGATCCGCCCCGACCTCGCCGAGCGCAACGTCGGCAAGGGACAGTTCGTGCTGGCTCTGCTCGCGTGGCCGGCGCTGGTGTTCCTCGCCGCCGAGCGGCGCCGGCTCCTCCCCATGCTGGTGGGACTGCTCCTGCTCTGCCCCTTCCTCCTCAACGAGCTGGCGCCGCTCGCCGGGCTCATGGCCGGGGGCATCGCCTTTCTGCTGGTCCGCTGGCTCGGGCCGCTGGGCGCGCGGCTGGTGGGCGGCCTGCTGGCCGCGCAGGTCCTGGTCTCGCCGTTGCTCGTGCATGCGGCCGCCGACGCCGGCGTCCTGGGGGCGCTCGCGCGCGCCGCCCCGGAGTCCTGGCGCCAGCGTCTCGAGGTCTGGGGCTTCGCCGCCGACCGCATCACCGAGAGCCCGTTCCTGGGCTGGGGCCTGGAGGCGAGCCGCATGTTCCCGTCCGTCCCGCTCCATCCGCACAACGCCGGGCTGCAGGTCTGGCTGGAGCTCGGCGCCGTCGGGGCCCTCCTGTTCGCCCTCCTCTGGTTGCGCGTCTACGAGGCCGCGGCCCGGATCGCCCGGGATGACCGCACCGGCGCCGCCGCCTGCGCCGGCGCGGCCGGCGCTTACTTCACGATCGGGGCGCTGAGCTACGGCGTCTGGCAGGAATGGTGGCTCGCGTCGGCCGCGCTGGTCGCCGCCGCCTGCACCGCGCTGATCGTCGCCCGCCGTCGCGCCCGGCTGGCCGACGGCCCCGCCGAGTTGCGCCACGACGAACTCACGCCCTTATAGAGCCCATGCACCGCTGGAGCCCATCCTCGTGGCGAGCAAAGCCCGCCGCCCATCTGCCCGAGTATGAGGACGCCGCCGCGCTCGCCGAGACGGAGCGTCAGCTCCGCAACCTGCCGCCGCTCGTGTTCGCGGGTGAAGCCCGCCGTCTGAAGGCCGAGCTGGCCCAGGTCGCTGCGGGCAAGGCCTTCCTGCTTCAAGGCGGCGACTGCGCGGAGAGCTTTCAGGAGTTCCACGCCGACGGCATCCGCGACACCTTCCGCCTGATCCTGCAGATGGCGGTGGTGCTCACCTTCGCCGGCGGCAAGCCGGTGGTGAAGGTCGGCCGCATCGCCGGCCAGTTCGCCAAGCCGCGCAGCGAGCCCACCGAGACCCGCGCGGGCGTGACGCTGCCCTCCTATCGCGGCGACATCATCAACGGCATGGACTTCAACGCCGCTTCGCGACGGCACGATCCGCAGCGCCTGCTGCGCGCCTACAACCAGTCTTCGGCCAGCCTGAACCTGCTCCGCGCCTTTGCCGGCGGCGGCTTCGCCGACCTGCACAACGTGCACCGGTGGACCCTCGACTTTGTCGCCGGCAGCCCGAACAGCGCGCGCTATCGCGAGCTCGCGGACAAGATCGCCGAAAGCCTCGACTTCATGGCGGCGCTGAACATCACGCCGGAGACGCACCCGGACCTGCGGCGCGTCGATTTCTTCACCAGCCACGAGGCGCTGCTGCTTCCCTACGAGGAGGCCCTGACCCGCACCGACTCCACCTCCGGGGACTGGTACGACACTTCCGCCCACATGCTCTGGATCGGGGAGCGAACCCGCCAGCCCGGCGGCGCCCACGTCGAGTTCGCACGGGGGATCAAGAACCCGCTCGGCCTGAAATGCGGGCCGAACATGACGCCCGACGAACTGCTCGCGCTGCTGGATGCCCTCAACCCGGCCAACGAGCCGGGTCGGATGACGCTGATCGGCCGCTTCGGCGCGGACAAGCTGGCCGAACGGCTGCCGGTCCTGATGGCGGCGGTGAAGCGCGAGGGGCGCAACGTCGTGTGGTCGATCGATCCGATGCACGGCAACACCCTGAACGCCGGCAACGGGTTCAAGACCCGACCTTTCGACCGCGTGCTGGCGGAGGTGCGCAGCTTCATCGAGGCGGCGGACGCGGAGGGGGTGCATCCGGGCGGCGTCCACCTCGAGATGACGGGTCAGAACGTCACCGAATGCATCGGCGGGGCACAGGCGCTCACCGAGGACGACCTGTCGAGTCGCTACCACACCCACTGCGATCCGCGCC
>DASVVG010000149.1:0-4376 GCA_036386655.1 Caulobacteraceae bacterium
CGGCACGAAGGGGCCCGCGCGCCCGACCGACGACTGGCGCTCGGTGGTCAACGAGGGCGACTCGCAGCGCCTCCTCGGCCTCGACGAGGCTTGGGTCAGCGCGCTCTCCGCCGCGCGCCGCAACAACGCCGCCGATGTCGACCGCCTGGGAATCCTGCTGCAGCCCTCCGGGCCGCCGGACAGCGGCGCGCCCGGCCCGGCGCTGCAGAACCCGCAGCCGACGCCCGGCGACTACCGCTGCCGCACGATCAAGCTCGGCGGCGACAAGGGGCTGCCGTTCGTCGCCTACGGCTGGTTCCGCTGCCGCATAGAGCTCACGCCCGGCGGCGACCTGGTCTTCACCAAGCTCACCGGCTCCCAGCGCCAGCAGGGCCGCCTCTATCCCTGGTACGATCGCGCGCTGGCCTTCGTCGGCGCCGAGGCGTGGGGGAACGAGACCACCTACCCGGCCTACGGCCAGAACCCCGAGCGTGACGAGGTCGGCGCCCTCGAGCGCATCGGCCCCGACCGCTGGCGCCTCCTGCTGGCGTGGCCCAAGCAGGAGTCCGTGCTCGACGTCATCGAGCTGGTGCGCGTGGCCGGCTGAGGCGTCCGCCGCCGGTGACCGCCGGCCCTCGCGGGTGTATCCTCGTCCCGCCGGGCCCGCTGGGGATGGCGCCCGGAGACGGGGGTCTGCCATGTCGTACGAAGACGCGCCTTGGATGCGGTACGCGGAGGACGAGGAGCGCAGGGGCGTTCGCGAAGTCCGCGGGACCGCCGGGCACAATCCGCGCATCCTGGAATATTTCCGCACCACGCCCTTCCAGGGCAACGACAACGACGAGGCGGCCTGGTGCTCGGCCTTCGCCAACTGGTGCGTGCTTCAGGCGGGCATGCGGGGGACCGGCCGGGCCAACGCCCGCAGCTGGCTGAACTGGGGCGAGGCGCTGTCGGAGCCGCGCCCGGGCGCCATCACCGTCTTCCGCCGCGGGACGAGCGCCTGGCAAGGCCATGTCGCCTTCTACGTCGGGCCCGCCTCCACGGCCGGCAACATCGAGGTGCTGGGCGGCAACCAGGCCAACCAGGTCTGCCGCCGGCCCTACGCGACCGACCGCCTGCTCGGCTACCGCTGGCCGTCAGGCTCGCCCACGCGGACGTCCTCGTCCTCGTCGCCCACCGCGTACGCGTGAGGCAGGCCGCAGCGCTGCTGCGCGTCCTCGCCGCCGCCGCCGCGGTGAGCCTCGGCGGGGGCTGCGCGCCCGTCGACGCCCGCCCGGCGGCCGCCCTCGCGCAGTCGGAGGTCGACGCCGCCTGGCGCCGCTTCCAGGCGGCGATGGCCGCGGACGACCGCGAGGCGGTGGCCGCGCTCACCGCCTTCCCGTTCGAAGGCCGCGGCCGCTCGGCCTTCGTCGCCGACTTCGACGGCGTCTTCACGCCCGGGCTGCGCCGTCAGGTGGCGGGCGGCACGCTCCACCGCGTGACCGCCGCCGAAGCCGCCGAAGCGAAGGACGATGAGGAGGACCTCTGCGGCGCCGTCGGCGAGTACGTGGTCGAGCCCGCGCCCTCCGCCGACGCGAACGCCGCCGACGCCGACCAGGAGATCTTCCGCCGCCTGGTGTTCAGGGCTACCCCGCAGGGCCTGCGCCTGACCCGCATCGCCGGCTGCGCCTGAGGCTCAGGCGGGCCGCGCCGCCAGCAGCCGCTGCAGCGCCGCCCGGTCGGCCGTCGACAGGCTGAGTCGTCCGGCCCGGGCGAACTTCGCCCGCGCCGCGTCCCGCTCGCCCAGCGCCTGCAGCGAGCGGCCCCACGCCAGGTGCAGCGCGCCCCAGTTCGGCGCCCGCTCGGCCGCGGCGGCGTAGCGCTTCACCGCCGCCCGGTGGTCCCCGCGCCGCGCCAGCGCATCGCCTTCGTACTTCAGCGGATCGGCCCAGCGCGGCCCGCGCTTCTGCGCCTGCCGGAACTGCTCGATCGCGCCGTCGATGTCGCCGCGGGCGAGCTTGGCCTCGCCCCACTGCAGGTGCGCCTGCGGCAGGGAGGGCGCCATCCGCGCCGCCTGCGCGAACCAGCGGTCGGCGCCCCGCGCGTCGCCGGCGGCGGCCGCCACCGCGCCGCGCACCCGTACGCAGGCGTAGCAGTCGAGCGGCGTCCTCGCGATCAGCGCCTGCGCCTCCGGCACGCGTCCGACCTTGGCGAGCACGAAGGCGCGGCTGGGGTACAACGTCCGCGCCAGCCTCTCGGGAGGAACCTGGGCGTAGCGGGCCTGCGCCGCCGGAGACTCCATGGACGCCATGAGCACCGGGTAGTCGCGCGTGGCGGAGGCCCCGAGGGTCCGCATGCCTTCTCGGACCTGCGGGGCGAAGCTCGGCATGATGGCCACCGCCCGCTCCATCATGCGGGCCGCTCCGGCGGGGTCGTGCGCGCCGACCAGCTCGTTCGCGGCCTGAAAATACGCGCCGGTCGAGCAGCGTTCGCAGGCGATCGGCGGCTGGTCGGGCGTCGGCTCGGCCGACGACTGGTAGAGCTTCGCCGCGCCGGCGTGGTCGCCCAGCGCGCTGGCCACCGCCGCCTGCTTCTGCTTGCGCGTCAGCACCGCCGACCAGGCCGGCAGCTCCTTCTTGCGTGGGCCCTTGAGCAGCTCCGCGACGCGCCGGTCCGCCTTCAGCACCGCCTCTTCGCGCCCCAGCGCGTTGAGCGCTGACGAGCGCGCCATGTGCGCGGTGGGCTGGTCCGGATCGAGCGCGACCGCGCGCTCGGCCAGCTTGAGCTTCTCGTCCGGCGTTTTCGCCAGCGCCGACCATTCCGCGAAGGCCCAGGCGCGCCCCTTCTTGTCCCCGATGAACGACAGCCGCCGGTACACCTCGACCGCCTCGTCGTTCCGCTTCTTGTCCACCAGCCAGCCGGCGTAGCGCCCCGGCTGAGTCGCGGCGTAGACCGACTCCGACGCCTTCAGGATCAGCGCGTCGATCTCGGCTTCCGTGCCGCTGAAGGTCTTGCCCGCGTCCGCGCCGGCACGCGCCGTGACCGAGTAGCCGGCCGGAGTGCGCACCACCTCGCCGGTGATGTTGGTCTCCTTGCCGAGCCAGCCGCGCAGGAAGTCCTGCAGCTCGCCGATGGAGACGCCCGTCTGCGGGATCTCCACCTGCACGTCGTCGCCCCAGTCGTTGGCGTAGGAGCCCTGCGGCCGGTTCGACAGCGTCTCCGCCTGCAGGCTGGCCAGACCGTCCAGCAGCCGCGTCGCCACCACCTGTCCGGTCAGCCCCCGCTGCGCCAGCTCGGGCGGCACCGAGAACGGCGTCACCACCAGCGCCTCGCTGCGCGCCGCCTGCCACACCAGCGTCCCCAGCACGGCGGCCGCCGCGATGGCCGCGACGCCGGTCAGCGCCTTCAGCGCCACGCCCATCCGCTCGCTGGCGATCTGCGTCTTCACCAGCTTGTTCTGGTTCACCAGCAGCGCCCGCGCCGGACTGTCGGCGGCGGGGTCGTGCCGCTCGGCGTCCATCGCGATGTCCAGCGGGTTCGGCGAGTCCGGCAGCGGCTCGGGCCCGCGGCGGCGCGGCTCGGAAATATCGTCAGGCACGGGCGTCCCCCAGACGCGAAGGCCCGGACCATACATCAGGGGCCTCGCCCGCTTGTGTGGCCCATCGGCCACACTACATCGAAGCGGTCGCGCGGTGCTTGATGAGGCCGCGCGCGGACATTCGCCTGAGAGGGGAACGATGAACCTGGAGATCTACTCCGACCGCGCCAAGCAGGCCGTGCAGTCGGCCCAGTCGCTGGCGCTCAGCCGCCGCCACCAGCAGCTCAAGCCCGAGCACCTGCTCAAGGTGCTGCTGGAAGAGCGCGACGGCCTCGCCCGCCAGCTCATCACCAACGCCGGCGGCCGCATGAACGGCGTCGCCGCCGACGTCGACCTGTCGCTGAACAAGCTGCCGCGCGTCGAAGGAGGCAACGGCCAGATCTACCTGGCCCCCGACACCGCCCGCGTGTTCGCCCGCGCCGAGGAGGACGCCAAGAAGGCCGGCGACCAGTTCGTCACCACCGAGCGCCTGCTCACCGCGCTGGCCGTCGACGGCGGCGAGGCCGCGAAGCTGATCAAGTCCACCGGCGTCGATCCGAAGCGGCTCGAAGCCGCCGCCGCCGACATGCGCAAGGGCAAGACCGCCGACACCGCCGGCGCCGAGGACCAGTACGACGCGCTCAAGCGCTACGCCCGCGACCTCACCGAGGACGCCCGCGCCGGCAAGCTCGACCCCGTGATCGGCCGCGACGAGGAGATCCGCCGCACCATCCAGGTCCTCTCCCGCCGCACCAAGAACAACCCCGTCCTCATCGGCGAGGCCGGCGTCGGCAAGACCGCCATCGTCGAAGGCCTGGCCCAGCGGATCGTCAACGGCGAC
>DASVVG010000150.1:0-8379 GCA_036386655.1 Caulobacteraceae bacterium
CCCGGTCCCGCGCGGGCTCCCACGTCCAGATGGCCAGGTCGGCGGCGCCGAGGCCTTCGAGGATCTCGGCGACGTCCCAGTCGGAGCGGCCGCGCTGCTGGGAGACTACGGCGCTGCTCATTCGGACGCTCCGGAGGACACGACGCCGAACAACAGGTGGTCGCGCCATACGCCATTGATCTTCAGGTACTCGCGCGCGCGGCCCTCGGCCTCGAACCCGGCCTTCTCCAGCACCCGGCGCGAGCGGTCGTTCTCGGGCACGCAGGCCGCCTCGACGCGATGCAGGCCGAGCGTCTGGAAGGCGAAGCGGACGGCCGCCTTCACCGCGTCGGTGGTGTAGCCCCGGCCGGCGTACGGCTCGCCCGCCCAGTAGCCGAGGGTTGCGGTCTGGGCGACGCCGCGGCGCACGTTGGAGAGCGACAGCCCGCCGACCAGCGTCTCGTCGTCCATGCGGAACGCCAGGAAGCGGTAGGCCGAGCCGGCGGCACGCTCACGCGCATAGGCGTCCAGCCGGCGGCGGAAGCCGGAGCGGGTGAGGTCGTCGGGCGGCCAGGTGGGCTCCCACGGCTGCAGGTAGGCGCGCGACCGGCTGCGCAGTTCGGCCCAGGCCTGGTAGTCCGCGCGCCTCGGCGGACGCAGCCGCACGCGCTCGCCTTCAACGGTCCACGCGCCGTCCGGAGCTAGCCATTCCAGCGCGGACATGAGGCGGGCGGGCTCCTCGAGCGAGTCGCCCTAGTGTTCACGCCCGCAACGCGCGGTCAAACGCGTCAACTGCGCCCATCGCGCGCTTCGGGCCGAGCACGGCGCCCGCGCTGCGGCCGGGGCTCAGCAGCCGCTCGCCGAGGCGCCGGAGGTCCTCCAGCGTGACCGCGTCGATCGCCTGGGACAGCTCGGCCGAGGTGAACAGGCGGTCGAACAGCAGGGCCTGCCCGGCCGCCTGCTCGGCGCGCGAGAGCGTCGATTCCCGGGCGATGAAGAGCGACCCCTTCAGCAGCGCCTTGGCGCGGGCGAGCTCGGACTCCGTCGGCGCATCGGCTAGCGCCCGGATCTGTTCGGCGGCGAGCCGGGCCAAGGGCGCGGCGTCGGCCGCGGCCGTCCCGGCGTAGACGCCCAGCAGGCCGGTGTCCTCGAAGCTTTCGGCGTAGGCGTCGACCGCGTAGGCGAGGCCGCGCTTCTCGCGCGCCTCCTGGAACAGGCGCGAGGACATGCCGCCGCCCAGCACCTCGGCAAAGAGGCGGAAGGCGAAGTAGTCCGGGTCGCGGACGCCGGGGCCGGGCAGCAGCAGCACGAGATTGGCCTGTTCGAGCCGGCGGATCTCGTCCACGGCACCGCCGGCGAAGGCGGCGCCGTCCGGCTCGGGTGCGGGCGCGGCCGGCTCTCCCCCGAACCATCGCTCGGCGAGCCGCAGCGCCTCGTCCTCGTCCACAGCGCCCGCGACGCTGACCACCAGCCGGTCCGGCGCATAGAGGCGCGCGCGCCACTCGGCGACCGCCGCCACGGTCGCGGCGTTCACCGTCGGCGCCTCGCCCAGAATGGGGCGGCCGAGCGGCTGCCCGGCGAAGGCGCGGCCCTGCGCCAGGTCGAACACGCGGTCGTCCGGCGCGTCGGCGGCGTCGGCGATCTCCTGCGCGATAACCAGCTTCTCGCGTTCGAGTTCGCTCTCGTCGAGCGCGGGACGGAGGATCAGGTCGGAGGTGATCTCGCAGGCGAGCGGCAGCCCGCCCTTCAGCGTCCGTACCTGGAAGCTGGTGCGCTCGTATCCGGTGGCGGCGTTGATCGAGCCCCCCGCATCCTCCACCGCCTCGACCAACCCTTTGGCGTCGCGGGAGCCCGCGCCCTTGAACACCATGTGCTCCAGAAGGTGGCTCCAGCCGGAGCGAGCCGCGTCCTCCCATCGCGCGCCGCCGCGCGCCACGACGCTCAGCGACAGCGTCTCCAGCTCCGGGACCGGATCGACGGCCACACGTACGCCGTTGGCGAGTCGATGCAGTCGCGCGCTCATGGGCGACGGCCCTTCAGCAGCATGGCTGCGTAGACGGCGATCAGCGCGGCGGCCAGCCCGAACCAGGTCAGCGCGTAGCCCAGGTGGCGGTTGCTGACGGCGGCGGGCAGCGGCGCGGGCGTGGGGCCGAAGCCCGGCGGCGGCGGGGATTCGAGCATCAGGAAAAGGGGCGCGGGCGCCCGGGCGTTCAGCGCCTTCGCCATGGCCGCCACGTCGCGCCGGAACCAGGCGTTCTCCGCCGGGCGGTCCTCCGGGGTGACGAAGGTGGGCGGCTCCGGCAGGCGCAGGACGCCGACAACGGGGCGGTGCTTCGGGGACGAGCCGCCGGGTGCGGGCATGCGGCCGGTGTCTCCTTCGGCGACGAAGCCGCGGTCGACCAGGATCGAGCCGTAGCTGGTGTCGTCCACCTCGCAGGCACTGACCGCACGGAAGCCGATCACGCGCTCACGCACCGCGAAGAGCTTCAGGTAGGCCGCCTGGTCGATCCCGGGGCAGTCCGTGACCACACGGGCGTACTCCACGTCCAGGCCGTCGCGGTGCGCCTTCAGCGCCTCCTCCAGCGCGACGGCGGGCTGCACCTGGGCGTTCTCGATGCGCTGCAGCAGTGCTCGCTTCCACTGCAGGCGCTGAAGCTGCCAGACGCCGAGGCCGGTCAGCACCACGAGCGCGACCAGGAAGCCGATCGTCAGTCCCGGGCGGCGGCGCGGGGGCGCCGGCAGCGCCGCGTCAGAAGTCTTCATTGCGCGCCTCGGCGGCGCGGTGACGGTACTGCTGGGCGACCATGATCCCCTTGATCGGCCGGAGCAGCGCCAGGCAGAGCCCGATGGCGAGCGGGAACCACAGCACCAGGTGGACCCAGATCGGCGGCCGGACCGCGACCTCGAAGAACAGGGCCGCGAAGGCGACCAGCAGGCCCACGATCGACATGGCGAAGAACGCGGGCCCGTCCGCCGCCTCGAAACGGGTCATGTCGAGGCCGCAGGCCTCGCAGCGGTCGTTCAGGCGCAGGAACCCGGCGTAGAGCGGCCCCTCCCCGCACTTCGGGCAGCGTGCCTGAAGACCGGTCTTCCAGGGGCTGAGGCCGTTGCGCACCTCAGCCGGCGTTGGTCGCGTTCAGCGCCGGCCAGACGTAGACGAACGCGAACAGGAACAGCCAGACCACGTCCACGAAGTGCCAGTACCAGGCGGCCGCCTCGAAGCCGAAGTGCTTGGTCGGCGTGAACTGCCCCGCCATCACCCGCAGCAGGCAGACGAACAGGAAGATGGTGCCGATGATCACGTGCACGCCGTGGAAGCCGGTCGCCATGATGAAGGTCGACGGGAACAGCCGCGAGTTCACCGACTCTTCGTTGAAGAACTCGTGGTGGCGGAAGATCTCCGCGTACTCGTAGCCCTGGATGGCGGTGAAGCTGAGGCCCAGCAGCACCGTCAGGATCAGGCCGGTGCGTGCGGCAGCGCGGTGGCCGGTCTGCAACGCGTGGTGGGCCCAGGTCACCGTGGTGCCCGACAGCAGCAGGATCAGGGTGTTGACCAGCGGCAGGTGGAAGGGGTCGAGCGTCTCGATTCCCTGCGGCGGCCACTGAGTCCAGGCGGTGCGGACCTCTTCGATCGGCGAGAGCATGCGCTTTTCGGCGAAGAGCGACATGTCGAAGAACATCCAGAACCAGGCGGCGAAGAACATCACCTCCGAGGCGATGAACAGGATCATGCCGTAGCGCAGGCCGATCTGGACGACGGGGGTGTGGTCCCCGCGCCGGCTCTCGCGGATCACGTCCATCCACCAGCCGAACATGGCGTAGGCGACGACCGCGCCGCCGATGGCCATGGGCCACCAGGTGCCCGCGGCGATGCCGAAGATGCCCTTCTTCCAGGCCACGAAGCCGAGCGCGAGCAGCAGCGCGCCCAGTGAGCCGACCAGCGGCCACGGGCTCGGGTTCACCAGGTGGTAGTCGTGCTTTACGGCGCCGTGGGCCATGCGGCCGCGTCCCTCTGACTAGCGTTCGTGACTCTAGGCGCGGCTATAGCGCTCAGCCGCGCCCGGGGGCAACGGCGGAACGCCCCTCCGGCCGCTTCGGCTCCACCGGGAAGAAGGTGTAGCTGAGTGTGATCTCGTCGATCTTCCGGGCGTCGGGGTCGGTGACCAGCTCCGGATCGACGAAGTAGACGACCGGGAACTCCACGGTCTCCCCCGGCGCGATGGTCTGCTCCTGGAAGCAGAAGCACTCGATCTTGCGGAAGTGGGCGCCGGCGGCCTCGGGCACCACGTTGAAGGTCGAGGTCCCGGTGACCGGGCGGTCGGAGGTGTTGGTGGCCTTGAAGAAGGCCATGGTGGTCTCGCCGATCTTCACCGTCTGGCTGACCTGCTCGGGGCGGAAGTCCCAGGCCATGCCGCGGACGTTGCCGTCGAACCGGACCTGCACGGTGCGGTCGAGGACGCGCTGCGACGGCCCGTCGGCGCGCTGGGTCGTTCCGTCGAAGCCGGTCACCTGGCAGAAGGCGCGGTACAGCGGCACGGCGGCGAACGCAGCGCCGGTCATCCCGACCACGACGACGGCGCAGATCAGCGCGGTGCGCGCAGCGGCCTGGCGGTTGCGGTCAGCCATCGGCGCCGCTCCGCGCCGGCGCAGGCGCGCTGGCGCCGGCGGCGGTCGCCTCCCGCACGCCGGCGGTGTTCTGGCCCATGCGGATCATCGTGGTGGCGAACACGATCACGATGAAGGCGACGAGGCCGAGCGCGATGGCCAGGCTGCGGCGGCGGCGGGCTTTCGCCGCGCCCTCGCCCTCGCCGAACGGGTCCTTGCGGTTCACGCGAACCGCTCCCAGAGCCGCTCGCCCAACAAGGCCGCGAACAGCAGGAACAGGTAGAGGATGGAATAGGCGAACAGGTTGCGGGCGTGCCCCGCCTCGGCGGGCGCATCGTAGATGCCCTCCCCTCGTGCGCCGGTGTCTCCGGCGCGGCTGCGGAAAACGCGCCAGGCCAGCACCAGGAAGAGCATGCCGCCGAGCCCGCTGACCGCCAAGTAGGCGGGGCCGCCGAGGCCCACGAAGGCGGGCGCGACGCCGAGCGGCACGAGCACTAGGCTGTAGCCGAAGATCTGCAGGCGGGTCGCGGCGGCGCCCTTTACGACCGGCAGCATCGGCACCTTCGCGCGGGCGTAGTCCTCGCTGGCGTAGAGCGACAGCGCCCAGAAGTGCGGCGGGGTCCACAGGAAGATGATCGCGAATAGCAGCCACGCCTCCAGCGGGGCCGTTCCGGTGGCCGCGGCCCAGCCGATGACCGGCGGGAGCGCCCCGGCCGCGCCGCCGATGACGATGTTCTGCGGCGTCGAGCGCTTCAGCCAGGCGGTGTAGACGAGCCCGTAGAACACGATGGTGAAGGCGAGCAGGCCCGCCGCCAGCAGGTTCGTCGCCAGGCTCATCATCAGCACCGAGATGAGGCTGAGCGCCACGCCGAAGCCGTAGGCTTCCGCCGGCGCGATCCGCCCGGCCGCGACCGGGCGGGCGCGGGTGCGCCGCATCACCGCGTCGATGTCGGCGTCGTAGGCCATGTTGAGCGCGCCCGCGGCGCCGGCGCCCAGCGCGATGCACAGCACGGCCACGGCCGCCGACAGCGGGTGCATGGGCGCGCCGGCGCACGCCAGCCCGGTCAGCGCCGTGAACACCACCAGCGACATCACACGGGGCTTCAGAAGCGCGACGTAGTCCCGCCAGGTGGCGGGACTACTCGCGGTCAGGACTGCGTCGGCCATGCCGGCCTCAGTGGGCCTCGACGCGGATGCGCGGGGGCTCGTTGAACTGGTGGAAGGGCGGCGGGCTGGGCAGGGTCCACTCGAGCGTGGTGGCGCCCACGCCCCACGGGTTGGCCACGCCCTTGCGCCGCCGGATGGCCGCTTCGAGCAGCATCACGAAGAACACCGCCATCCCGACGGCCATGATCAGGTAGCCGATGGACGAGACCTCGTGCCAGAAGGCGAACGCCTCCGGATAATCGACGTAGCGGCGCGGCATCCCCTGCAGCCCGAGGAAGTGCTGCGGGAAGAAGATCACGTTCACGCCGATGAAGAAGATCCAGAAGTGCAACTGCCCGAGCAGCTCGTTGTACTTCACGCCGAACATCTTCTCGAACCAGTAGTACCAGCCGGCGAAGATCGAGAACACGGCGCCCAGCGACAGCACGTAGTGGAAGTGCGCCACCACGTAGTAGGTGTCGTGCAGATAGTAGTCGATGCCGGCGTTGGAGAGCACCACGCCCGTCACGCCGCCCAGCGTGAACAGGAAGATGAAGCCGATCGCCCAGAGCATGGGCGTCTTGAAGTCGATCGACCCGCCCCACATCGTGGCGATCCAGCTGAAGATCTTCACCCCTGTCGGGACGGCGATGATCATCGTCGCGGCCACGAAGTAGGCGCGCAGATTGATGCTCATGCCGACGGTGTACATGTGGTGCGCCCACACCACGAACCCGATGAACCCGATGGCCACCATGGCGTAGGCCATGGCGAGGTAGCCGAAGACGGGCTTCTTCGAGAACGTCGCGATGATGTGGCTGATCATGCCGAACCCCGGCAGGATCATCACGTACACCTCCGGGTGGCCGAAGAACCAGAACAGGTGCTGGTACATCACCGGGTCGCCGCCGCCAGCCGGGTTGAAGAAGGCGGTGCCGAAGTTGCGGTCCGTCAGCAGCATGGTGATGGCGCCCGCCAGCACCGGCAGCGACAGCAGCAGCAGGAAGGCGGTGATCAGCTGTGACCAGGCGAACAGCGGCATCCGGTGCAGCGTCATGCCCGGTGCGCGCATGTTGAAGATGGTCGTGATGAAGTTGATCGCGCCGAGGATCGAGCCCGCCCCAGCCAGGTGGAGCGAGAAGATGGCGAGGTCCACGGCGGGGCCTGCGTGGCCGCTGGTCGACAGCGGCGCGTAGACCGTCCAGCCGGTGCCGGCGCCCAGCCCCGGGCCACCGTCGACGAACATCGACAGCGTGAGCAGGGTGAAGCCCGCCGCCGTCAGCCAGAAGCTGATGTTGTTCATGCGCGGGAACGCCATGTCCGGCGCTCCGATCATGATCGGCACGAACCAGTTGCCGAAGCCGCCGATCATCGCCGGCATCACGGCGAAGAACACCATGATCAGGCCGTGCGCGGTGACGGTGACGTTGTAGCCGTGCTTGCCCTCCAGGATGCCGAGCTGGGCCAGCAGCGACCCGTCGGTGAACACCTGCAGGCCCGGCTCCGCCAGCTCCCATCGGATAAGGCCCGACAGCAGGCCGCCCACGATCCCGCCGGTCAGCGCCAGCAACAGGTAGAGCGTGCCGATGTCCTTGTGGTTGGTGGACGCGAACCAGCGGACGAAGAAGCCGGGCTTGTGATCCACGTCGCCGTGGTCGGCGTGGTGGTCGTGGGTGCCCTCGAGGTGGTTGCGGTCGTGGGTGGCGTCGGTCGCCATGGCGGGTCAGCCTTCCTGGGTGCGCGCGCTCACCGCGCCGGGGCCGGCGCGGCGCCGGCGGCAGCGGGAGCGGGTTGAGCCGGCGCGGCCGGCGGCGTGGCGGGAGCGGCGGCGGGAGCCGCGCCGGGAGCGGGCGCTGCGGCGCCCGGGGTCGTCTGGGCCGCGGCGGCGACGCCCGGCTGCGGCGCGAACGTCTGCGGCGCGGCGGCGGCTCCGGCAGGAGCGGGCGGCTGGGCCGCGGCGGTGGCCGGTCCCTGCAGCGAGCCGCCGTTGGCGACGACCCAGCGGGCGTACTCGGCCTGCGGCACCACGCGGATCTCGAACGGCATGAACGCATGGTCGACGCCGCAGAGCTCGCGGCACTGGCCGTAGTAGACGCCGGGCTTGTCCGCCTTGAACCAGGTCTCGTTGATGCGTCCGGGGATGGCGTCGAAGACGAACCCGAAGGCGGGGATGCCGAAGGCGTGGATCACGTCGGCGCCGGTGATCAGCACCCGTACGACAGCGCCCTGGGGCACCACCACGGGATTGTCGACGGCGAGTTGGAACGGCCGGCCCTGGGCGCGCGCCTGGTCCTCCGGCAGCATGACCTGGGTGATCTCGCTGATGCCTTGGTCAGGATATTCGAAGCCCCAGTACCACTGGTAGCCGGTGACCTTCAGCGTCAGGTCCGCCTTCGGCTGGTCGTGGAAGGTGAACAGCAGCCGGTAGGAGAAGATCGCGATGAACAGCAGGATCAGCACCGGCGCGACGGTCCACACCACCTCGACGGCGGTGTTGTGCGTGAACCGGGCGGGCACGGGGTTCGCGCGCTTGTTGAAGCGCACGCAGACGTAAAGGATCAGGCCCAGGACGAAGAGCGTGATGACGGTGACCACCGGCATCAGCACGCCGTTGTGGAAGAAGGCCGCGGCCGCGGCGGCCGGGCTGGC